>NZ_FOOQ01000001.1:370692-741384 GCF_900113245.1 Halopelagius inordinatus | reverse complement strand
GTCGAAGTCCTCGAAGTTCCACCCCGTCAGCACGTCCGGGTCCGTCTCCTCTATGTACTCGACGAACTCGTGGAGCATCTCGTCCTCGCGGTCGTACGCGCGTATCTCCACGTCGGTGTCCGACTGGAGGGGTTCGTAGTCGCCGAGGTCGGTCGGGGCTTCGACGCCGTCGCCCGCCTCCGGCGCGTTGTACAACCACGCGATGTACTCGTCGCGGTAGTTGTCGTGGGAGGTGAGACAGACGATGGGTTCTTCGCCCTCCTCTGGGAACCCCGACCGGTCGTCCACCTCGATGTCGAACGTGTTCACCCTGAGGTCGGCGTCGACGTCCGCCGGTCGCACCTCGTCGTGCGGAACCTGCAGCGTCCCGTCGTCGAGTTCTCGGGCGGGGACGCGCACGCCGCTTTGGATGTCCTTGTCGATGAGGAGTCGGTTCGGAAAGAGGATGTCCGCCTCGAAATGCTCGAACTCGTCGCGAATCTGCCCCACGTCCCGCGGCGTCCGGGTGCATATCTTCGTGAGTTCCTCGCCGCGGATGCTCTCGTAGCCGTCCTCGGTCCGCGTGATGACGCTCTTGTCGAGTTTCTCGTCGGAGAGCGTCTCGGTCGGCGCGTAGAAGTACGGTTCGAAGCCGAGGACGCGGACGTGTTTCGTCTCGTTGTCCGGCGCGCGACCGAACAGGTGGACGACGGGGTACTCGGTGCGCCCGGACCCCTCGACCGTGTAGTCCACCTGCGTCACGGCGAGTTCGACCGTCCCATCCGCGTCGGGGAACTTGATGTCTTCCGCGTCGATGACCTCGGAGACGTGTTGTCCCGTCTCCCCCGCGACCCACGCGGCCTCCTCGTCGGGGCGCGCGTCGCCGCCGTCGGCGTCGCCGTCACCCCCGCCGAAGTCGTCCGTGAGCCCTGCCTGTTTCATGCCCGGTCGTTCGGCGTAGCCGGCTAAAAACCCCGTCTTTTCGCCAGCCGTCGCGGCTGATTCGTCGGAGTCGCCGACGACGAACGCTCGCGACAGCGGAGAACGGTGCGAGTCGCGTCCCGAAATCGACTCGAGGCGGCGCTAGTATCCTAAATTGAGGACCCGAACGGCCCGGTGAACCTAGACGCAAAACATATACCGTGCCATGACTTACCATGGGGTAGAACAATGGCCGACCACGCAGATTCCGAGCGGACGAATCGGTCGCAGGCCGCCGCGTCGCGGCCCAGCGAGACGAACGGACTCGACGGCGTCGAGTCCTACGAGGTGGACGAGGGGGTCGTCTTCTACGACCCGCAGAATCCGCTCGCGTGGGTCGAAACGTCGCAGACGTTCGAACTGAAGGACTGTCTCTGACACCGCGGCGCGAACTTCCCGTCGAATTCGCGTTCTCGTTTCTGTCGGCGTATCGACCGCGAATCCGCTGACTCGACCGTTCAGCGTACCGTTTCGACGCCATCTCTGACCGTGCGTCCGTCCGTTTCTCCGGAGGAGAGTTATCAACGCGCTCGGCCATCCTCTAATTTATATTACATGTGGTACAATATATCACGCATGGCGGAGCAACGGAGACTCGACCAGATGCGTCACCCCGAAGTGGAAGCGTACTTAGACAGCGCCGAGACGCCGACGGCGCTGATTCCGCTCGGGACGACCGAACAGCACGGCAAACACCTCGCGATGGGAACCGACGCGTACATCCCGACCGAAATCTGCGAGCGAATCGCGGCGGACGTCGACGCACTCGTCGGCCCGCCGATGAACTACGGCGCGTCCGACATGCATGCGGGCTATCGAGGGATCACGTACCTCAACTACCGAACGCTGGCGACCGTCGTCCGCGACGTCGCCTACTCGCTGGTCGAGAGCGGGTTCACGGACGTCGTGTTCGTCTCCGGACACCTGACTAACGACTACGCGGCGAAAGTCGGAGCTAATTGGGCTTCTCACGACCTATCGGACGATGCGTACGTCTACGCGTTCCCGTACTGGGACGCACTGAGCGGCGACGACATGGAGGAGTACCTCTCTTTCGACGCCGGGTGGCACGCGAACGTCGGCGAGACTGCCGCGGTCATGGCCATCGACGAGGGACTCGTCGACTTGGACGAGGTCGAGGTCGACGACCCGGATATGCCCGACGACATCGAGAACCCGGCCGCGCTTCTCGATCCGTTGTTGATCGGGAAGGGGTCGTTCTACCGCGTGAGCGAATCCGGCGTCTGGGGTGACCCGAGCGATGCCACCGCAGAACGCGGCGAAGACTACTTCGAGACGATTACCCACGCCGTCGCCGAACTCATAAACGAGTTCCAAGATATCCGAGCGGACGTCTACAAGCGGTAGTGTCCCGAGCGAACGAGGGCGGCCCGTACGGCTCTCCGAAACGCGGCGGTCGACGTTTCGGGCGGAACCCCTTTGAGCGAGTCCCCCCTCCGTTCGCCCATGCAGACGGTTCGCGACCCCGCCGGGAAACGCTACCTCCTCGTGAAGCGTTCCGGCGAGGCCAGTCGAGTGCGAGACCCAGAAACCGGCCGAGAAGAGTACCGCGCGAACGACGAACTCACGTTCGAGGGGACGTCTCCGCTCGTCACGGCCGCGGCGGCGGTTCCCGACTCGGTTCGACGCGTCCTGACCGCGACGCACGGCGACCGGTCGCTCGGACTCCTCGTCGAGATGGCGGACCGCGGCCCGCTTTCGGTCGTGGAACTCCTCGACGCGTACGACCTCTGTGAGTCGGACCTCCACGGCCTCCTCGGCGAGTTTCGCGCCGCCGGACTGCTGACGGAGACGCGCGTCCACGGCGAACGCGGGTACGACGCGACGGAGACGGCGCGCGACGCCGTCTCTCACCTCCGCGCGACGGCGGACGGTCCGCGCTCGGCCGACGGAGACGACAGATTCGACCCCGAGACGACCGAGGCGAAGACGACCGAAGCCGAAAGAGAAGAGTAGCGGACCGAACCCCGGTGCCGAGACACCGGTGGCTCAGTCGCCTGAGAGTGACGCGGCGGCCGCCAGGTCGGCGGCGTCCTCGTGGCGGACGGACGACCGGTTGGTCGTCGGATTTTTCTCCACCGTGACGAGTTCGTCCGCGGCCCCGACGAGTTCGTCGTCGTGGCTGACGATGATTATCTGGCGGACGCCGAGTCCGCGCATCTCGTCTACGAGGTCCACGAGACGCGAGACGTGGCCCGAATCCAGGAAGACGGTCGGTTCGTCGAGGATGAGCGGCGGCATCGGCGCGGCACCCTCGATGCCCTCCGCGAGGAGTCGGTAGATGGCGCACCGCAACGAGAGGTTGAACAGGGCACGTTCGCCGCCCGAGAGTTGCTCGGGGTCGAGTGCGGTGCCGTCCTTCTGGAAGACGGTGAGTTCGTACTCGCCGTCGAGGCGGATGCGCGAGTAGGCGTCGTTGCCGTAGACGAGGTCGAACGTCTCGTTCAGCATGCGTTCGAGGCTCTCGACGTTCCGACGGCGGAGTTCGGCCCGCAAGTCGCCATACATCGCCTCTAACTCCTCTGTCTCCTCGTGGACCGATTCGAGAGCGTCCACCCGCGTCGCGAGTTCCTCGCGGTCCTCGCGCAGTTCCTCTAACTGCTTCAGTTCGCCTTTGACCCCGCCCACGTCGTTCTGCAGACCGTCGCGCGTCTCGCGGAGTTCTTCCAGTTTGACCTCGACTTTCTCCAGATACTCGGCGGCGTTCTCGCGTTTCTCTCTCGCCTCTTCGACCCGCTTTTCGTCCACCTGGTCCGCGAGTTCGCTCCGCCGGTCTCGCTTCTCGGCGAGGAACTCGCGCCGTTCGTCGTTTCGGTCCGCGATGTCGTCGCGTCGTTCCTGCAGGCGGTCGATTCTGTCTTCGGCGTCCGAACGCTCGTCTCGGAGTTCCTCGACGGCGTCGAGTCGGGTTCGCTCTCCGTCGAGGCCTTCGAGTTCGGATTCGAGGTCCGACACCTCCGATTCGACCTCCGCGGCGGCGTCGGCTTGGGTCTCGGCCGCCTCGCGTTTCTCTTCGGCCTCGGCGTCGAGTTCCTCGGCGCGTTCGCGGTTCGACGTCGCCTCCGTTCGCTTGGATTCGGCTTTCTCTCGCGCGTCGTCGATACGCTCTTCGAAGAGGCTCCGGTTGCGGCGGAGTTCCTCGATTCGGTTCTCCGTCTCGACGAGGCGTTCGGCCGCCTCGACCCGCGCCTGAAGCGTCTCTCTGCGTTCGCGCAGGTCGCCGAGTGTCTCTGTCAACTCCTCGATTCGCGCCTCGAACTCGCCGACCGAATCGACGTGCGGCGAGTCCTCCACGGGTTGTCCGCACTCGGGGCACTTGCCGGCGTCTCGCAGTTCCTCTGCGTCCGCGAGTCGGTCGCGGACGGCCTCCAGTTCCGCCGACGCCTCCGCGACGTCGTCGCGCACCGAGTCGAGTTCCGCCCGAACCGACTCTCTGTGGTCCGCCGCGTCGCCGACCGAGACGGGGGCGTCCTCGAAGCGGTCCGTCAGGTCGTCGAGTTCGGATTCGAGGTCCGCGAGGTTCGATTTCCGCTCTTCGAGGTCGGACTCTGCCGTCTCCGCCTCGGCGTCGAGTTCCTCGGCCCGCGCCCGTTTCTCCGCCGCGCGTTCTCGGAGTTCGTCGGCGCGTTCGGAGAGTTTCTCCGCCTGATTCGACAGCATCGTCTCGCGTTTTCGCGTCTCGGTCAACTCCTCGCGTACCTCGTCTTCGCGCGCGCGAACCTCCTCGCGGCGGGCGGCGACCGTCTCTTCGTCTGCGGCGTCGAGGCCCGCGGCGTCGCGCTTCTCGTCGAGATTCGAATCGAGCGTCTCGATTCTGTCGCGGGCGTCTCGCACCTCCTCGCGCAACTCGTCGCGTTTCCGTTCGTCCGAGGCGATAGATTCTCTGAGGTCCGAGATGTCCGATTCGAGAGCGTCGAGTTTCTCGCGTCTCTCCTCGTACTCCGAGAGGATTCGGTCGTTCTCCTCGTGGGTCTCTCGGGCGCGTTCGCGGTTCTCCTCGAAGCGTTCGATGTCGGATTCGACCTCCGTGAGTTCCGTCTCCAACGCGTTCAGTCGGTCGTGGAGGCCCGCCTCCTCTTTCGCCTCTATCTGAGAGTCGAGTTTCGACAGCGCACCGCGTTTCTCGCCGAGGACGTCCTCGATGCCGAGACGCGCCTGTCCGGCGCGTTCGCGGTACTCCTCCAGTTTGCCGAGTTGGAGCAGGTCGTCTATCATGTCCTGTCTCTGCCCCGGCGTCGCGTTGATGAGTTTGTTCACCTCGCCCTGCCGAACGTACGCGCAGTTGACGAACGCCTCCGCGTCCATCCGGAGGAGTGACTTGACGTGCGCGCGCACGTCTCGTGCGCCGTCGGCGGTGACGTCCGGGCCTTCGAGAGTGCAAGTGGCCGTCTGCACCCGGTCGCCGGACCGACGCAGGCGGCGTTCGATGTGGTACTCCTCGCCCTCGTGGGTGAACCACAGTTCTATCTCAGTCTCGTCTTCGCCCGTCGTCATCACGTCGCCGAGCGTCTCGTCGAGGGCGCGCGCGCCGTAGAGCGCGAAGAAACACGCTTCCAACAGCGAGGACTTTCCGCTCCCGTTCAACCCGTGGATGACCGTCACGCCGTCCGAGAGGTCGAGGTCGGTATCGGCGTACGGTTTGAAGTTCCGCAGTCTGATTCGGTCGAACCGCATCTAGAAATCCTCCATGGTGAACTGGCCGTTCGTCTCCGCGTCGGGGGCCGCGTCCGGGGCCGGGCCGTCCTCTGTGTCCCCGTCGGGATCCGCGTTCTCGTCCGCCTCGGCGGCGGTGGCCTCCGTCGTCACCGCGGTACTTCCGTTCGCGGAGTCCGCCGTCGGCGTGGTCGTCGCGTCGGCGACGGCGTCACCTTCCTCGGCGGTCGATTCGGCGTCCGTCGCCTCGGTCGTCCCCCCGTCGGTTTCGTTCGCCGTCGGGCCGGCGTCGTCCGCCTCCGCCGCCCGGAACGCCGACAGGTCGCCGTCGTCGACGAGGGCGGAGACGCGCGTCTTCACCTCCTGTCGCACCTTCGAGTCGGGCGTCTTGCTCGCGCGAATCGTCTCGTCCACGTCGAGGGCGGCAGTCGAGAGGCCGAGGTCGGACACTCGCTCTCGGACGGCGTCGTCGGGGTCCGCAAAGGAGACGTCCGCGGACGACTCCGTCTCCAGTTCGCGCCGGTCGGTCACGCGCGCGATGAGTGCGCCGCGGTCGGTGGCGAACTCCTCTATCGAGGCGGGCGTGACCGGGTCGCCCTCGCCCGTCACCTCGACGACGACGACGGCGTCCGTCAGGTCGTGTTGGCGGACCTGTTCGCGGACGCGTTCGACGCCCTCTCCGTCCTTGAGTTCGACCGAGACGAAGCGGAACGGGCGGGTGTCGAGCGACTTCCGGCGGATGTCCACCTCGCCGTCGAACGAGACGATGTTGTACCCGCGTCCGGGTTCCTCGCTCGCACTCGCGCGTTCCGTGGACCCGCAGTAGGTGACCCATGCGTCGTTTACCTCCTCTGTGCCCGGCGCGTGGTTGTCGCCCAGCAAGACGGCATCGAACGCGACGTTCGACGCGGAGAGGAACGTCTCCGTCTCCCAGTTCGCGTGCGCGAACGGGGTGAACAGTCCGTGCGCGACGAGGGCGGCGTGTTCGGCGTCGCTCGGGTCGAAGTCGTACGTCAGGTCGTCGCGCCGCGACTTCGGGACGTGGTCGAGTCCGTAGAAGGCGGTATCGCCGACCACTCTGGGTTCGCGTCCGAGTCGTTCCGCGAGTCCGAGGCTCTCGAAGAGGTCCAACCACTGTCCGCCCCGCGTCGACTCGTGGTTCCCGACGACGGCCAAAAACGGGACGTCCGCCTCGTCGAGACGGCGGAGTGCGGAGAGCGTCCCGAGCAAGTCGCGGAGTTCGGGCCGCCTGTCGTGGAACAGGTCGCCCGCGTGGACGACGGCGTCTACGCCGTCTTCGACGGCGTGGTCGACCACTTGCTCGAAGGCGTCTAAGAAGTCGCGGCGGCGTTCCGGCGAGTGGTACTGCTTGTACCCGATGTGGGTGTCGCCGGTGTGTATCACCCGTGTCATCTGTCCCGAGGTTGGCCAGCGCCCGGTAAAACCGTTCCGTGACCGGAGTGAAACTGGTCCGCGGCGCCTCCGACGTTCTCGCCGCGGGCCGCAGACCGGAGTCTCCTGAGGGCGGCGAGCGTTCGCCGGCCGCGTTCGGCCGCCCTCTCGTCGCCCGCGGCGTCGGCGTCCGCCACGGCGCGCGCGAGGCGGCCTTCGCCTCCGGCCGCGACGAACGCCGCGGCGTCGCGCGCGGACGACACGCAGTCGGCCGCCTCGTCGATGGTCGTCTCGTACGCCGCCTCTCGCCGCGGGGCGGTACCGTCCGCGAGTCGACTGAGTGCGTTCCGAATCCCGCCGGGAGCGTGCGTTTCGGTCACGAGGCGAATGGCCTCGGTATTCGGTTTAAATGTTCAGCGTGTAGAGCCGCTTGCGCGCATCGGAGAAAGAGAACCGCGAGTCGACGGCGTCGGCGTCCTCCAGTCGAGAGAGGGCGTATCGGACAGTCCGCGGCGGCAAGAGCGTCTCCTCGGCGATTTGACTCTGCGTCATCGTGTCGTTGTAGTCGAGAACCTTCGCCACCAGTTTCGCACTCGGGGGCATCTCCCGTATCGGGTTCCATCGGTCCGTGGTCCCTTCGTCTGCGGCGACTGCCTCGGTGGTGCTCATTCTACTACCTACTCGCGGATGTAGGGTAATAATATTTGCTGTATCAAAATATTACTCAAGCGAATATTAAACGGTGGGGGCGACCTCCCTGGCGAAAGGGCTGAAGCGGCGCTCAACCCGGCGAGAAGCCCGGGTAACCCGAAGCCTCTTATGAGGCGACCACCTACGGCAGATGATGACCGATACTGTGGACGACGTCGAACTCCCGTACGACGAGGAGGCGGCGTCGCAGCAGGAGAAAATTAAGGCTCTCCAAGAGCGCCTCGAAATTCTCGAATCTCAGAACGAAGAGATGCGAGATAAGCTGCTGGACGCGAACGCGGAGAACAACAAGTTCCAGCAGAAACTCGAACGTCTCACACACGAGAACAAGAAACTGAAGCAGTCGCCGCTGTTCGTCGCAACCGTCCAGGAGATAACGGACGAGGGCGTCATAATCAAACAGCACGGCAACAACCAAGAGGCGGTCACGGAGGTTACCGAGGAGATGCGCGAGGAACTCGAACCGGACTCGCGCGTCGCCGTCAACAACTCGCTCTCTATCGTCAAGCGTCTGGACAACGAGACGGACGTCCGGGCCCGCGTCATGCAGGTAGAACACAGCCCCGACGTCACCTACGCCGACATCGGCGGCCTCGAAGAGCAGATGCAGGAAGTCCGAGAGACCGTCGAGATGCCCCTCGAACGCCCCGAGATGTTCGAACAGGTCGGCATCGACCCGCCGTCGGGCGTCCTCCTCTACGGCCCGCCGGGCACCGGCAAGACGATGCTAGCGAAGGCAGTCGCGAACCAGACCGACGCCTCGTTCATCAAGATGGCCGGGTCGGAACTCGTTCACAAGTTCATCGGCGAGGGCGCGAAACTCGTTCGCGACCTGTTCGAGGTGGCCCGCGAGAACGAACCCGCCGTCATCTTCATCGACGAGATAGACGCCATCGCCTCGAAGCGGACGGACTCGAAGACGTCCGGCGACGCCGAGGTTCAGCGCACGATGATGCAGTTGCTCTCGGAGATGGACGGCTTCGACGAACGCGGCGAGATTCGCATCATCGCGGCGACGAACCGCTTCGACATGCTCGACCCCGCGATTCTCCGCCCCGGTCGGTTCGACCGCCTCATCGAGGTGCCCAAGCCGAACGAGGAGGGTCGCTCCATCATCTTCGAGATTCACACGCGCAACATGAACGTCGCAGACGACGTGGACTTCGAGGCCCTCGCGGAGATGGCGTCCGACGCCTCCGGCGCGGACATCAAAGCCGTCTGTACCGAGGCGGGGATGTTCGCCATCCGCGACGACCGCACGGAGATATACATGACCGACTTCGTGGAAGCGTGGGAGAAGATAGAGGCCGAAGCCGAGGAAGACGACGCCGTCTCCCGAGCGTTCGCCTGACGCTCTGATTCCCGGATTTATCTCGTTTTTCGACCGTCGAGCGACCGCTACAGCGCGGTAAACAGGAGGTACGGAACGACGAAAAGCGCGAGGAACATCCCGACGAGGACGAGTCCGTATCCGACGCCCGTCCCGAGTCCGACGCGCCACGCCGCGGAGTCGACCCGTCCCGCCTCCGAATCAGTCTCTGCCATACGTCCGTCTCCGCGCGCGGTGACTTTACTCTTCGCGACCGAACCCGAACCACTCAACACCGCCCGGTCCGACCGGAGGGTATGGGAACGCGCCTCGATTCACGGGAGACGCAGGTTCTGGAGGTACTCGACCGTCTGTACGAGGAGTACCCCGACACCACAATCTCGCTGAACTTCTCGAACCGCCTCGAACTGCTCATCGCGGTGATGCTCTCTGCGCAGTGCACCGACGAACGGGTGAACAAAGAGACCGAACATCTCTTCGAGAAGTACGAGACGGTCGAAGACTACGCCGACGCCGACGTCGACGAACTCTCCGAAGACATCGGCTCTATCACCTACCACAACAGCAAGGCCGACTACGTCGTCAGTTCCGCCCGGACGATACGAGACGAACACGGCGGCGAGGTTCCGGACACGATGGACGAACTGACCGAACTGAAAGGCGTCGGCCGGAAGACGGCGAACGTCGTCCTCCAACACGGCCACGACATCGTCGAGGGAATCGTCGTCGATACGCACGTCCAGCGTCTCTCTCGGCGACTCGGCATCACGGAGGAGACGGCACCCGAGAAGATAGAGACCGACCTCATGCCTCTCGTCCCCGAGGACGACTGGCAGCAACTCACGCATCTGTTCATCAGTCACGGCCGGGCGACCTGCACCGCGCGCAACCCCGACTGCGCCGAGTGCGTCCTCGAAGGTATCTGCCCCTCCTCGAAACTCGACGGCGACGTCGACCTCGCAAGCGGCGAGGCGTGGTCCTGACTCAGAACAGATAGCCGGTCGCGTACCGGTAGATACCGAGCACCCACGCGAATATCCAAAACAGCACGTATCCGAAGACGCCGACGCGGAGACGGCCGCGCCACGCGCCCATGTTCTCGTGTAGGTCGTCTAACTCGATGTCTTGGTCCGGGTTGTCGTAGAGGTCGGCCCGTCGTTTGACCTGCAGGATTCGGACGATACCCGTGAGGGCGAACGCCAAGAGCGCGTACGCTTGGAGACCGAGAACCGCGTGGAGGGCCGCCAACCCGCCCAACTGCTTGAACAGACGCGGAATCATCCACGCGACGACCGGAACCGTGTTCAACACGAGGCCCGGAACGATGAACTTCAGGTGGTAGATCAACACCCCCCACGTCACCGTCTCCGCGTCTATCATTATCCACGCGCCGTAGAGATAGAACGGAAAACTGACCGTGACCATCAGGGCCGCGCCCGTCGCGATGGCCGTCTCGGATACCATCACACGAGATTAACTCCCGTCCGGCCTAAATGGTCCGACTCCGACCCGACGGACGGCGGGCGAACTACCGCCGCGGAGGACGAGAGGAGAACTGGAGACGAGACGAGTTCGGGGGAACGTCGCGTACCGGTAGTAAGGCGGTTAGAAGTCTGCTAACCTGTCGTCGAGGAGTTCCCGAGTCCACGCGGCGAACCCGTGGTTGTGGCCGTTCGTCCACACCGCCGTCTCCTGCTGTTCGAACGGTCGGTCGCTGTTTTCGAGACCGCTCGCGAGTATCGCCTGTCGGTCCACCATCGCCAACTTGCCCGGCCACTTGCTGACGACCGGGTTCGTCTCTCGGAGACTCTCGAACAACGTGACGTCGGCGTCGGGGACGTCCGCCCGAATTCGCTCTTCGAGCGAGTCGGTCCCCACTTCGACGACGACGTTCACGCCGCGTTCGGTGGCCGCGACGAGTCGGTCCACTATCTCTTCGGGGACGGCCGATTCGTCGGCGACGAGCATGTGGACGTGGTCCTCTGCGTCGTCGAGAAGCGTTCCGAGTCGGTCGTTGACGTGTTCTTCGTCCGCGATCGACCACATCCCTCGCTCGGCTTGGGGTTCTGCGGACCGGACGTTCTCCAACGCCGCGTCGGCCTCCTCGACGTTGGCGCGGAACGCGCTCTCGAGTTTCTCGAACGCGTCGTCTTTCGAGATGGCCCGGTACTGTCTGGGGTCCGACTGCTGGACGTCGACCAGTCCCCGTTGGTGAAGCCTGTCTACGGTGTCGTACACCCGAGAGCGAGGGACGTCCGAGAGTTGGCTCACTTCTTTTGCGGTCCCCTGCTTCAAGCGACTGAGCGCGACAAAACACCTCGCCTCGTACTCGGTGAGGCCGAGGTTCCCCAACGCTTCGACGGCGTCCGGTTGGTTACTCATAAGTGTTCGATGTGGACGCGTCGAACACCTTACTCTGGCGGCCGGTCACTCCTCTGTCGGCGCGGCGTCGAGTAGTCGCCGGATACGGTCCGGTTCTTCCGTGAGTCTGACCAGGTCCTGTTCTTGAGAGTACTCCACGAAGCCGGCGTCGCCGAGTTTGGGGACGTGAGCGTGATACAGCGAGAGATACACCTGCATCACGTCGTCGGCGGGAATCTGAGCGAGCGTCGCCTCCCGCTCTCGGACCGCGACTTCGTCCGCGAGGTCAGCTAACGTCATCGGAGTGTCGTACGCGACGAGACAGCGGAGGGCGACTCGACGGCGGCGCTTGGCGAGGACACCGAACAGGACGTCGAGTCGGGTCTCGGAGGCCCCCCGGAAGTCGGACATCGACTCGTCGTTCTCCCCCGAAGTTGAATCGCTCACACCCTACATAGGGGCACCACGGAGTATAAACAAATTGTGAGTCCGAGCAGAGTCCTCTCGTTGTGTCTACGGCGGGGACAACAGCATCGTCGGGCCTCTCTCGGATAACGCCCGAAAGCGGAGCATATCCGGGACGAGCGGACGCTCTCTGCGCTCACCCCCGCTCGGACGAACGTCGGGGCGCTTATGCGGCTTCGGGACGGACATCGAGCCAATGAGTGACGCCGAGGACGGACGGGTTGACGAACAGCCTCCGGACTCGGAGGGGAGCGACGAGGAGTCGCTTCGAGCGTTACGCCGGGAGGTCGAAGAGAAGTACGATTTCGACGACTTCGGCCCCGAGGAGATGGCGGAGATGTCCCTCGAAGAGTGGGAGGCGGTGTTCGACCCCGACACGTGGATAACCGGGCGGGACCTGCTGGACCGCGTCGAAAAGGACCTGCGGAGCCGAATCGCCTACCGTGAGGTGTTCGCCGTCATCGAACGCATCCGACGGGACGGCGAGGACCAACTGCTCGTCTACTCCGACGAGGGGTACGCCGTCGTTCACCCCGACGGAGGCATCGAGGGCGAAGGGACCGTTCTCCGCGACGTGAAACCGACAGTCGCGCTCTGTTCGATGGAGGAGTACGAAGTGGACGACCCGCCGGAGGACGTCTCGCTCCCGCAACCGGTGGACGTGGCCGAGGGAAGCGGCGAGTTCGGCAACCTGATGTTGCAGATAGTCGCCGGTGCGCAGATGCTCGTCGGAGTCGGCCTTCTCGTCGTTTGGCTCCTGTTTCCCGTGGTGAACGGGCTGTTCGGGACGGCTCTCCCCACCGTCGGCACGATATTCGCGCCCCTCCTCGCGGGGGTCTTTCTCGTCATCGGCTTTTTCCTGTTTCTCGTGGTGGCGAACGCGCGCCTCTCGGACCGGTTCCGCGCAGAGGAGTACCGGAACCGACTCAGAGCGGTCGGCGCCGAACACGGGGAGCGGCCGGATTTCCTCCCGTTCGACGAGGAGGGTGCACCGCGCGTCGAACCGCGAAGAGACGACGACAACGCCACCGCAGAGGGCAAATCCGAGGGTAGCTGAACCGGCGGCATCGGGCGGTGCGGCGGCAGTCGGTGGGTTTAAGCGCGTTCCATCCTGAGAAAATCGTGTATGAAAAGGCGGGACTTTCTGAGAGCGGCAAGCGTCCCTGCCGCGGCCGCGACGGCGTCTGCCACCGCCGGCGTGACAGCCGCCCAACAAGAGGACGGCACTACGACGTCCGCTGGTGGGACCGGCACGGCGTCCGGAACCGAGCAAGGGACGGGTACCGGAACTGGCACCTCCAGCGGCGGCGGAGGCGGCGGAGGCGGCGGCGGAACCGAGACGGTCACCGTCGGCCCCGGCGGTTCGCTCGTCTTCGAGCCCGGCACCGAAGAAGCCCTGGAGATAGCACCGGGAACGACTGTCGAGTTCGTCTGGGACTCGGATAACCACAACGTCGTCCCCCAGAGCCAACCCGAGGACGCGAACTGGGGAGGCCACGAACCGATAGAGAACGAGGGGTTCTCGTTCAGCTACACGTTCGAGGTTCTCGGCACCTACGAGTACATCTGTGAGCCCCACGAGTCCGCGGGCATGATCGGCACCATCGAGGTCGTCGAGAACCCCGGCGGCGGCGAGGGCGGCGGCGAGAAGGACCTCGAAGAACTCGGCGTTCCCATTCAGGCTCACTGGGTCGGCACGGCGACGATACTCGGGATCATCATCACCGTGATATTCACGTTCTACATCCTGAAATACGGCGAATCGCCGAACACGGGGACGGGGAGGAACGGATAGATGTCCTCCTCGGGAAGCACCTACGGGGATATCCACCGGTACGAGCCGGCACGAGAGAGCACGGCCGCGGCTATCGGCATCGTGCTCCTCACCATCATCGAAGTCGTCTTCGTGTTCCTGTTCAGCTACGGATTCATCTCCGGATGGGGCCTGAGCGACACCGGGAACATGTTCCTCGGCGGCATCCTCGCGGTCATCTTCGTCGACCTCGCGTTCATCCTCGCGTTGTACCGCAAGGAGTTCCTCCCCGACGTGATGATCGTCAAGAAGCGCCGTCGCAAGTGGGAGGACCTCTACATCCGAGAAGAGGACGAAGACGGCGTCCCCTTCACCACGGGTGCGTGGGACCAAGTCAAGCGGGCCATCTACCCGTACTACAAGAAGTAAACCATGAGCCTAGAACGAAAAGACGAGTACGACCACAAAGACTGGATGAAAAAGAAGGACCTGACTCCGGTCGAGTCGGTGTTCCTGACGACGCTCATCTGGATGGACAAGCGACTCCGCATCGTGGACTATCTGGAGATGATGGAGACCCTCTACTACCGGGTCAACCTCCAGATGCCGAAGAGCCACACCGAGCAGTACGACCTCGACAACAAGTTCTGGTACTGGTACCCGCTGTACACGCTGGGACTGTTCTCGACGCTCGCGTACGTCGTGGCCGCGATAAGCGGTGCGCTACTCGGGTTCTACTACTCCCCGGCGACGACGGGCGACCCGACGACGGCGTACAGTTCCATCGAGTTCATCATGACCGAACTGCAGTTCGGCTTCATGCTCCGTTCGGTCCACCGGTGGTCCGCGCAGGTGATGGTGGCGGCGGTGTTCCTCCACATGCTCCGCGTCTACTTCACCGGCGCGTACAAAGAGCCCCGCGAACTGAACTGGATACTCGGCATCATCCTCATCAGCCTGACGATGGTGTTCGGGTACACCGGCTACCTGCTCCCGTGGGACCAACTCGCGTACTGGGCGGGTCAGATCGGCGTCGAGATGGCGCTGTCCATCCCGCTCGTCGGAGAGTGGGCGGCACAGTTGCTGTTCGGCGGGTTCTCGCTGAGCCAAGCGACACTCCAACGGATGTACATCATCCACGTGTTCCTGCTCCCGTTCGTCGTGACGACGCTCATCGCCATCCACATCGGCATCGTGTGGGTGCAGGGAATCGCGGAACCGCACTGATACAATAGAACAATGAGCGACACCGAATCCGACGCAGACGAAAAAGAGGTTCGCACCGACGGCACGGGCATCGTCGCGCCCGACGACGAGACGCCGACGTGGAGCGAACGCAAGAAACGCACAGACGGTCTCTCGCGACTGACGTACGAGTACTTCGAGCGCTCTCGCCGCGAGGACCAGGACCTCAGACAGGAGTCCGACTACGTCGAACGCGACGTGCTCGGCTTCCCGACGTGGCCCCACGAGATAATCCGGAACCTCTCTATCGCGAGTTTCTTCGTCGGGGTCATCCTGTTTCTCTCGGCGACGATGCCGCCGCACATCGGCGCGCCAGCGAACCCCAGTTCCACGCCGGCGATTATCCTGCCCGACTGGTATCTGTACTGGTCGTTCGGCCTGTTGAAGCTCGGTCCGCTGAACCCCGAGTTGGCGATTCTCGGCGGCCAGAAACTGACCGCGGACCGGACGTACGGCGTTCTCGCGAACGTCGTCGTCGTCGGTATCATCGCGATGGTGCCGTTCCTCAACAAGGGAAGCGCGCGCCGCCCCGTCGAGCAGCCGTTCTGGGCCGCCGTCGGCGTCGGCGGCGTCGTCTTTGCGTTCACCATCTCGATTCTGGCCATCAAGAACCTCATGCCGATGAACGTCGACCTGCTGTTCGACCTGACGTTCATCCTCCCCGTCGTCGCGTTCTTCCTCACCTACGCGGTGTTGAAGACGATGCGAGAAGGCTACATGTACGGTCTCAACAAACGCTACTACCGTCTCCGGCCGCCGCGGTAACGCGGAGACTCTTTTCGTCGGTCGAGAACCGTTTTCGTTCGGTCCGTTCACGGTTCCGAGCAGCGGCGACGGCCCACTACGCGACGAGGTACACCCCGACGCCGACCAGGACGACGCCCAGCGCGACTTTCAGGCGTCCGGGGTCGATGCGGTGGGCGATAGCCCACCCGGCGACGACGCCGACGACCTGCGGGACGCCGAGCAAAACGACGAGCGGTAGCGACACCGCGCCCTGCGCGACGTAGCCCGCGGCGGCGAACGCCGCGATGAATATCGACTGCACCTGCGCGACGCCGAGTGCCAGAAGCATCGGGACGCCCAAGACCACGAGCGCGGGAACCGCGAGCACCGGCCCGCCGACGCCGACGAGGCCGCTCGCGACGCCGAGCACGAAGCCGAGGACGCCGAGCGCTCCCTGCCCGCGCCGAGACGCCGGGTCGAGCGTCACGACCGGCTCTAACTCCCGTCGCTGCCGATACAGGAGGAGACAGCCCGTGAGGGACGCGACGACGCCGAGGAGGACGCCGAACAGGTCCCGCGAGAGGAAACTGTTGAGGTACGCGCCCGCGAGTGCGCCGACGACGCTCGCCGCACTCAGTATCGCGGCCATACCTCTCCCGTCCTCGCCGACGAGTTCGCCCGACCGAGCGTAGACGAGCGTACCGACGATCCCCGTCGCGACGAAGGTGGCGTGGGCCGTCCCGGCGACTGTCGCCGACGGGAGCGGTGTGAGAGCGTACAGCGCCACCGTCACGAAGATACCGCCGGGACCCAGCGTCGTGATTCCGACGCCCGCGACGAGGGCGATGCAGACGAGACCCGCCAACAGAACTGTCGACACCCCGGGAATCACTGTGGTCTCAGAAGCCTCCCGTCGAGATGAGTCCGATGAAGTCCCGGACGGACAGGGCCGCCAACACGACGGCGAGCAACACGAGAGACGCGTTGACGACGTTCAGCTTCCAGCCGTTTCGGTGCTCTCCCATCGTTTCACCGTCGTTGACCGACCAAAACAGGAGAATCGCGGCGATAGGGAGCGAGAAGATGCCGTTGTACATCGGGAACAGAATCACCATATCGACCACTGAGAGGTCGAGGATCGAACTCACGACCGGAGACAGAACGCCGATTCCGGTACCGACCGCGAAGATGATCGTGAACAGACGGGAGTCTCTCGGCGAGTCGTATCCGGCCGCCTGCGGAACGATGTACGCGGGCGTCCACATGATGGGGATGATGCTGTTGAACGCGGCGGCGACGACGCCGCCGATGAAAAGCACCATCGCCCACGTTCCGAGCACCTCGACCAGCGCTCTCCCCGGCGTGATAAACGTCTTCAGCGACGTGTAGCCCATGGGGCGCAGCAACGCCGCCGCGGCGATGAGAATCGCGATGGTCGTGACGCCACCGACGGCGTACCCGACCGCGAGGTCCCTGCGCACGTCCGGAATGTCGCTCTTGTTCGTCCACCCTTTGGTGTGGACGAGAATCGACTCCAAGAAGAAGTTCGGCCACAGCGCGGTCGTTCCGAGGATGCCCGCGGCCATCGTCAGCGTTCCGAGAGAGTCCGCGGTCGGCAGGAAGCCGAGCGTAATCGCGCGCGGGTCCGCACCGCTCGGAAGGGCGACGACGACGTAGACGACCATCAGCGCGAGCATCATCCCGATCATCAGATTCTCCACCGAGTCGTAGTCCAACAGTCCGACGGCTATCGCGGCGACTGTGGTCACGACGGCGATGGGTTGCCACCCGACTGCGCCGCCGAGCAGAAAGGAGATGCCCGCGCCGACGGCGGCGACCAATCCGAGCGTCCACGCGACGCACCCGATAGAGAGAAACACCGCTATCGCCGTCGCTATCGGCCGTCCCAGTCTCCGGCGGACGAACACCATCAACGACTCGCCGTGAATCCCCAATCGGGCGCTCATGTCCTGTGCCATGAACCCCAGTAGAGCGGCACCGACGACGGCCCACAACAGCGTGTAGCCGTGCGTGACGCCGGCTTGGCTCGCGATGTAGACGGAGCCGGAACCGAAGTAGCTGGCGACCATCACGAACGCGAGGCCGTACTTCTGCACTATACCGCTCAACACGTCCGGGACCGCGGCTTGACGTATACTCATGAGATGACGTCCCGTTCCTGGCATCCCCTCTGCGCACGCCGCACCCACGCGATACCGCACGCTACCGGAGAGGTGCACCGCTGAGGCGAAATCCGGACCGCGGCGTCCCGGTCGCGGAGAACCGTTCGACCGGGCCTGTCACCGAAAGCCGACGGCGCGGCGTCTCTCGCGTCGGACGGCGTCGGGGAATCGGCCCAGAGACGCCCTGAGAGACCCCGTGCGAGAGAGGGCTCAGTTCGGAACTACTCAACATAGTCCTCTCGTTCGGTTAAGGCCTCTGTCAAAGGGTTTAACCGAGTGTCGGAGAGCCGACGGCGACGTACGGAAAGGCCCTTTTCTCTCCTCTGCGTACTCTCGTCGATGACAGACGGAGACGGCACCGGCGACGACTCTGTGACCGGTTCGGCGACGGCGCGCGACGGGCGGCGCGACGTCGTCGTCCCGATGCGGTTGTACAAGACGGTGACGGTGTTTTCCACGCTCATCGCCGTCGTCTGCGTCGTGTTCGGGTTCATGCTCTTGGACGCCGCGACGCTGAACGTCAGTTTCCTCGGCGGCGCAGTCGACGCGGCTCTGTCGGCCGTCGGCGTCGCCGTGGACGACGGCGTCGTGAGTACGGTACTGGCCGTCGTCGCCCTCGGCGTCATCGGGTTCGGGGCGGGCGTCTACACGCTCGGAACGAGATTCCGCGCCCGCGGAATGGGAAAGTCTCAAGAGGACGCCAACGAAGACTCAGACAACAATGGCTGACGAGTTCATCAAGGGGCTCGGTATCTTGACCGGAGCGGGTCTCGCGTGGATGATCCTCGCGGGATGGTACCGTACGAGCAGTTTCGAGAGCACGAAACAGCTCATCGAACCGGTCCAAGTCGAGTCGCCGACGCTGTTCGACACCCTCGGCGTCATCCTCTTGGACGCGTTCCTCTGGTTCGCGCTCCTGGGCGCGTTGACGTTCTGGGTACTCATCCCCGCCGGACGGCAGGCCAAACGGGCGATAGACAACCGTCGCGCGCAGTAACGCACCCCCGCTTTCGTTCTCGCTCGTCTCGGTACGTGCTCGTCTCGCCCGCCGAACCGCGTTCGGCGCGTCCGCGTTCGGGTGTGATTGGAAAAACTCTAATGACTCGTCTACCGAGAATGGAGTATGCAACCGCTACAGTTCGCTGTCCCGCTCGACGCACTGGAGGTGCTGGAGCCGGTCATCACCTACGTCATCTTGGGGCTCGTCCTCCTCAACATGCTGACGCGGATTCTCGCGCACCGACGGCACGTCGACCAAGCGGAAGACGGCGACGACGACGAGGAACTCTCGCGGTTCTTGCCGCACACCGTGACCACCGTGTTGCTCGTCCTCGCGTCGTTCGCGCTCTTGCTCGTCGAACCGCACGGGGGGATGGTGATGTCCGTCCTCGCTCTCGGCCTGTTGGTCACGGACTTCTTCGAGTACGAGTCCCGCCGCGTCGAGGCCCGCACCGGCGAGAAACTGGAGCGGCCGAAAGCCGCGCTCGGCGCGTCGGCCCTCCTGCTTCTGTACGCCGCGTTCCAGGCGCTCTTCGTCTTCGTCGCCGACTACTGGGGCCTCCTCGTCTGAACGGCGACCCCGGCCCACCATGGGCGGGACTCGTCGGCTCACCCCGCTAGCGGACTGTTCTCGAAAGCGACGCCGTTCGACTCCGCGACTACTCGACAGAGACGCGAAAAGCGACGCCCGAAGATGCGTCCGGGCTGTCAGACCGACATCCGAAGCAAAGAGAGCGACGCCCCGAAGTCGAGTTCGACCGGGACGTTCGGCGGAACCCGGCGAACGGCGTCGCCGTCGAGGACGAGCGAAACCGGCGCGTCGTCGCGTCGGACCGAGAGCGAAACCGGCGGTTCGAACACCCACGAGTCCACGTCCGTCGCGTAGGGAGCGATGGGAACGACGGAGAGTCCGGTTCGCGGCGCGAGGACGGGGCCACCGGCGGCGCGCGCGTATCCGGCGCTCCCGAGCGGTGTCGCGGCGACGACGCCGTCGGCGCGGAACGTATCTATCTCGTCGACGCCGTCTCCGACCGAGTACTCCGATATCCGAGCGGGTTCGCTCGTCATGAGCGTCACGTCCGTCACCGCCCGTCCGACCGTCGCGTCGCCGACGCGGACGGCCACGGCCGAGTGTCGAACCGTCCGCGCCTCGCCCGCGCTGAGGGCCTCTACGGCCCGGCCGACGTCCGCTCCGCTGAGAGAGTACCGACCGTATCCGGCGTCGATAGGCAAGACTGGGACGGTCGATTCGCCGTCGAGAGCGGAGAGAAGCGCCGCCTCCCCGACGGCGAAGACGGCGTCGGCGCTGTCGGCGTTGTCGGCGGAGGCGCGCGCCGCGACGACGCCGCCCGCGTCGGCGACGGCGTCTGCGACGGCGTCCGCTTTCGACCCGCCGCGGACGACGACTGTCGGTGCGGTGTCGTCGCTCACGCTCGGTCCCCCGTCGACGACGAACGCCCCCGCTCGCATCTGCGAGACATCGTCAGCGGATACGCCGCGGCGCGGTAAAAGAGTCGGCGGTTCGACGGGGGCGACTCAGTACGGCCAGTCGCCGGTTATCTTCATCCCCTCGGCGTGGTCCTCGGCTTCGAGGGCGGCGGCGATGTCTTCGGGAGGTCTGTGCGGTACCTCGGTTTCCTCGGCGGCGAGTTCGACCGTCAGTTCGGTCAGGAGGATAGCCTGTTCGCGGAGCGTCCGCGGTTCGAGTTTGTCGATGGTGTCCGCGAACGTGTGGCCCCACCCGCGCCCGCGGCCCTCCGACTCACTCGCGGCCATGTAGCCCGGGACGCCGTGTTGGACGAAGGGCCAGTGGTCGCTGTGGGGCATCTGTTCTGGAACCGTCGACATCGGGTGGTCGAACCGGTCGGACACCGCCTCGACGGCGTCGTCCAAGGCGTCGAAGCCGTGGGTGTAAAACGAGAGCGTCCGGCCGTCGACGACGCCGTCGTTGTTCAGTATCGCTTTGATCCGCTGTCGGTCGTCGCCCATCCGGTCTGCCTCGTGTGCCGACCCCACGAGACCCACCTCCTCGGCACCGAAGCAGACGAACCGCACGCGCGTGTCGAGTTCGTCCTCGCGGGCGGCGAGTGCGCGCGCCACCTCGACGACCATCGCCGTCCCCGCGCCGTTGTCTAACGCGCCCTCCGCGATGTCGTGGGCGTCGAGGTGACTCGTGACGAGAACCTCCTCGTCGGTGTCGGGGCCGAGTTCCGCGTGGACGTTCCCGCTCTCTGCGGGGGACGCCTCGCAGTCCACGGAGACTGTGACCTCCTCGCCTTCGAACCGGCGGGCGAGGCGCGCGCCGACTTCCTTGCTGACGCCGACGGCGGGCACGTCGCCGATGGGCGACGCCTCGGTGCCGACACTCCCCGTCGGGGGGAGACAGCCCTCCACGTGGTTTCGGAAGACGAACGCCGCCGCGCCCGCCTCGACGGCGTGGTAGTACTTCTCGCGTCGGTGGATGAACCGCTCGTAGTGGTCCGGAACCGTAGACGAGACCATCACCACCTTGCCCGAGAGGTCGGCCTCGAAGTCCTCCGGGAGGCCGTACCCAAGGTCCACCAACTCGCCGGAGGCGTCGGCGGCGGGACTCCGCGGGAGGGCGATGCACTCTTGGTCTGTCTCGCCCGCGCGGACGACGCTGTCGCCGCGAGACCAGCCCTGAATCTCGAACTCGTCGATGCGTGCGTCTCGCGCGCCGACCGCAGAGAGGGCGTCTCGGGTCAGTTCCATCGCCTCTCTCTCGCCGGGGTGACCCGCCATCCGGTCGCCGATATCGACGAGAGAACGGAGGTGGTTCCATCCGGCGTCGCTCGTGAACGTCTCCGCGATCCAGGTTGTCATGCATCTCCGTCCCTCGGAGAGACCAATACCCGTTACGGTGTTCCGCGAGACGCGCCGGGGTGTCAGTTCGCCGTGACCGGCAGACTCTTACATCATTTATGGCGTAGTTTTTCGCATGACTGACGTTCGAATCGCGGGCGTCGGCCTCACGCCGTTCGGTCGGCATCCAGAGCGAACGGGCCGCGACCTGTTTGCGGAGGCCGCTCTCGCCGCCCGCGACGAGGCCGGTGTTTCGCGCGACGACTTCGAGGCGGTCCACTACGGGAACTTCATGGGTGCGCTCTCGGAGCGACAGGGTCACCAAGGCCCTCTCGCCGCGGAAGCCGCCGGGTTGGACGCGCCCGCCACGCGCCACGAGTCCGCCTGCGCCTCCTCGGGTATCGCCGTCCGCGAGGCGGTGCGGGGAATCCGCTCGGGCGAACACGACGTCCTCCTCGCCGGGGGGATGGAGCGGATGACCAACCTCGATACGGCCGCCGTCACCGAGTCGTTGGCCATCGCGGCGGACGAACTGTTCGAGGTGCGCGCGGGGATGACGTTCCCCGGCGCGTACGCCCTCATGGCCCGCGCGTACTTCGAGGAGTTCGGCGGCGCGCGCGAGGATTTGGCCCACGTCGCCGTCAAGAACCACGCGAACGCCCTCGAAAACGAGTACGCGCAGTACCGCCGCGAAGTGAGCGTCGCCGACGTCCTCGACAGTCCGCCCGTCGCGGACCCGCTTCATTTGATGGACTCGTGTCCCATCACCGACGGCGCGAGCGCTCTCGTCCTCGTCAGCGGCGAGTACGCCGACGAGCACGGACTGGACGCGCCCGTCGCCGTGACGGGAACCGGACAGGGCGGCGACAACCTCGCGCTTCAGGACCGGACGCATCTGAACCGGACACCGGCCGCGGAGAAAGCCGCCCGGGAGGCGTACGACGACGCCGGGCGGACGCCCGCGGACGTGGACGTGGCCGAAGTCCACGACTGTTTCACCATCGCGGAAGTGCTCGCCTTAGAGAGTCTCGGCCTGTACGACGAGGGCGAGGCAGTCGGCGCGGCGCGGCGCGGGGAGACGACCCGCGAGGGCCGCCTCCCGGTGAACCTCTCCGGCGGCCTGAAGGCGAAGGGCCACCCCGTCGGGGCGACGGGCGGCGCGCAGGTGGCGGAGATGGTGCGACTCCTCCGCGGGGACCACCCCAACAGCGACGCCGTCTCGGACGCGCGCGTCGGCGTCACCCACAACGCGGGCGGGACGGTTGCCAGCGCAGTCGTCCACGTGTTGGAGGTGCGCGGATGACCGACTCGGGGTTCGACGAGTGGCTCTCCGCCCTCGGCGACGACGGGTACTACCTCGCCTGTCCGGAGGGTCACGGGTCGCTCCCGCCGCGACGGACGTGTCCGCACTGCGGCGCGAGAGACCTGACGGAAGAACCGCTCTCGGAGGACGGCGTCGTAGAGACGTACACGGAGGTTCACGTCGCCGGGCCGGAATTTGCGGGCGAGACGCCGTACGTCACGGCCGTCGCGTCGTTCGGCCCGGTCCGACTGACCGGCGTCTTCGGCGGACTCGGAGACGAGAGACCCGAACCGACGGTCGGTCGGAGTGTGCGGGTCGACACCGAACCGAACCCGAACACGGGCGAATCGATAGTCGTGTTCCGTCCGGCCTGAGACGGTCCGAGGCTCAGACGGGGACCGTCAGGTCCTCGCGGACGGTGCGGACGAACTGCGCGGGAAACTCGACGTGCGGGAGGAGTTTCGTGTCGTCGAAGACCACGAGTTTCGCGTCCGCCTCGTTCGCGAGGACGCGCCCGTCTCGAAGCGGCGTGATGTCGGCCTCTCGACCCCAAACGAGCGTCGTCGGTACGTCCAGCGCCGAGAGCGTCTCGCTCAGGTCCACGTCGGAGTTGAGATAGCCGCTCACGAACGACGCCGGGGCGAACCGCGCGTTCGGTTGGTGGGCGGTTCGCCACTCGTACTCGGTCCACTCTTCGCTCGCCTTCGCCGGGTCGTAGTAGCCGTGGTCGGCGTTGAAGTACCGAATCGACGGTTTCGACCCCAAGAGGTTGAACACCGCCTCGCCGACCACCGGAACGCGGAGGAGTTCGCGGACCGTCTCGGTCGGGTCGGGTCCGCCGCGGGCCGTCGGACAGACGAGCGTCAGGTGCGAGATGTTCGCGTCGTCGGCCACCGCCGCGACGTACGCCGAGGTCAGCGACGACGCGATGACCGCCGGGTTCTCGAAGGCGGCGAGGAAGTCGGCCGCGAAGTCCTCGTAGAGCGCCGCCGAGTACCGAAGCGGCGGCCGGTCCGACATCCCGAACCCGGGCAGGTCGGGGGCGACGACGTGGTAGTCCTCCGAGAGCGTCTCGAAGATTTCGCGGAACTCGCCGGACGACCCGGCGGCGTTGATCCCGTGCAGGAGAACCAAGTCGGGCGCCGATTCCTCGCCCGCCTCCGTGTAGTGGACGTCGATGCCGCGCCACCGGAACGTCCGTTGGGTCCCCGACAGGGCGGGTTCGAGAGAAGGCGTCCGACGCGACAGGACGCGGTTCGCGACGGCGACGATGCCGACACCGGCGGCGACTGCGCCGACTGCGTTTCGGAACTTCATACGGACGGTCGTACGGGTGCGACGTCCTTATATTGTCACGCTAAACCGTACCGAGAAGTCGACGTTCGGCGTCGGTTACGTCTCCTCGCGTCGCGCCTCGACGCAGTCGCGAAGCGGTTCGAGGACGCTCTCCGCGACGGCGTAGGGGTCGGTCTCTCTTTCGGCGACGCGTTCGGCCAACGCCTCCGCGCCGCCGTGGCGTCGGAGTTCCTCCTCTACGAGGGCGTTCGCGTCGCTGCGCAGGAGTTGGCGTATCTCGTCTGCGTACCTCGTCTGGCGCTTCTCCGCGCGCAGTCCCGTCCGGTCGAGAAACGCCGCGTGAGAGTCGAGCGTCTCCACCAGTTCCGCGACGCCGTCGCCCGTCGTCGCCACCGTCTCGACGACGGCGGGCGTCCACTCGTCCGTCTCCGCCTCCGCCCCCGAGTCGTCTTCGCTCTCGTGTGCGGTCGGCGCGCCGTCGCCCGCGAACGCGCCGTCCCCGTGGTGGCCCGTATCGAGTCTCGCGCCGGGGTTGTCCCGGAGGTGAATCATCTCTTCCAGTTCGGCGACGGTTCGGGGCGTCCCCTCCATGTCGGCTTTGTTGACGACGAACACGTCGCCGATTTCGAGGATGCCGGCTTTCAGCATCTGCACGTCGTCGCCGCTTCCCGGTTGGACGAGGACGGTCACCGTGTCCGCGGTGCGGACGACGTCAACCTCGTTTTGCCCCGCGCCGACCGTCTCGATTATCACCTTGTCCTTCCCGAAGGCGTCGAGGGCTTTCACCGCGTCCGCCGTCGCAGTCGAGAGGCCGCCGAGTTGGCCTCTGGCGCTCATAGACCGGAAGAACACGTCCATGTCGCCGACGTTCGACGCCATGCGGATTCTATCGCCGAGGACCGCACCCCCCGAGTACGGCGAGGAGGGGTCCACCGCGATGACGCCGACGGTCAGTCCGGCGTCTCGGTACGCCTTCGCGAGTTTGTCCACGAGCGTCGATTTCCCCGCACCCGGACTTCCCGTGACGCCGATGACGTCCGCCTCGCCGGTGTGAGCGTGCAGATTCGAGACGAGGGCTCTGTACCCCGGCGAGCGGTTCTCTATCTTCGTGATGACTCTGGCGAGTGCGCGGTGTCTCCCCGCGAGGAGTTCGTCCACGAGGTCGGAGTCTGCGCCCGCCTCGCGCCCGTCGTCGGTTCGGTTCATCAGTCGCGTCGGGGAGCGTTCTCGCGCACGAACTCGATCGTCTCTTTCATCGAGGTGCCGGGGCCGAACACCGCCGCCACGCCCAACTCCTTCAGTTTCGGACGGTCCTCGTCGGGGATGATACCGCCGACGAGGATGAGCGTATCCTCGAACGCGCCGTACTCTTCGAGACCCTCTATCACCTTCGGGACGAGCGTGTTGTGCGCGCCCGAGAGGATAGAGAGGCCGAGAACGTCGACGTCCTCTTGGACCGCCGCCTGAACGATTTCGTCGGGCGACCGGTGAAGTCCCGAGTAGACGACTTCGAATCCGGCGTCTCTGAAGGCGCGGGAGATGACGTGCGCTCCCCGGTCGTGCCCGTCCAGACCGACCTTCGCGATGAGACAACGGATGGTTCGCTGTTGGTGGCCGCGTTCTGCGTCAGCGCTCATGGGCTACGTTTCGTCGGCGCTCCGTTTGACTCTAACGGACGTTCAGGAGGATTATCCGGTCGCCGATTCGTCGAGGGGTGCCTCGGGCCCGCGGTAGACGAGGAACCCGGACGCGGAGGGGCCGACGTGTTGGACGGGGACGAGCGTCACCGAGAGCGTCTCCGCTTCGCCGGTTCGGACCGTCCGCTCGACGCTCTCTCGGACCGGCGTCTCGCCGCGCAACTGGTCTTCGACGAGTCGGCGCTCTCTCTCCGTCGGAAGCGCCTCCGACACCGACGCGCCCACCGCGTCCGAACCGTTCGGGAACGTCCGCTCGTAGGCGGCGTTTATCTCGCGGACGCGGTAGTCGCCGGGCGCGTCGGATTCGACGTAGGCGGTCGGCGCCGAGAGGCCGTCGAAGAGCGCGTGAAACCGGTCCCGTTCGGTTCTGAGCGCCGTCTCTCGTTCGAGGCGGGCGAGAGCCTCGTTCGTGTACCCCGCGAGGGTTTCGAGGAACTCGACGTCTCGGTCGTCGTACGCACCGGCCTCCTCTTCTGAGACCACCTGCAACACCCCGCGGTCACTGATGGGCACGCTCATCACGGCGCGGTAACCGCGGTGTTTGAACGTCGCGTCCGGGTCGGACTGCATGTCGTCGACGACCTGTGACTCCCCCATCTCGAGCGTCCGACCCGCGATACCGTCGGAGATACCGATTGGGCGTTGCTCCTCGGGCGGAATCGTCGCCCCGTACGGAACTATCTGGTCGCCGTCGACGAGAGCGAGGATGGAGTAGTCGAAATCCAACGCGTCTACCGTCGCGTCGATGGTCCGACTGCAGACGTCTTGAACCGTCTCACAGCCGGTTATCTCCTTTGCGTAGCGCGACAGCGCCGTCAGCTTGGCGTTTACCTCTTCGAGTCGGTTCGTCTCTCTGCTCTCCGATACCTCGGTTTCGACCCGAGCGACCACGTCGTCGACGCTGGCCGTCCGGGGAATCACCGCATCGACGTCGGTCGAGACGATATCGTCGCCGTAGACGACGAGCGGTATCGCCGCGTCCATCTCTGCGACTTCCAGTATCGGCGAGATGTCGCTACTGAGAGAGACGACGCAGTCCACCGTCGGGCCCAACTCCGCGAGGTACTCCGCGGCCGTCGCCTCGCATTTCACCACCGTCTGCCCCGGGAGCCGGTCTGCCAGCACGGACGCGATATCGGACGCCCCGTGGGGGTCGTCGCACTCGTTCGTGACGACGAGCACGCGGGTGTCGCTCGGTCCAGTGGCCATTTCTGCTACGTCTCCTTCCTACTCCTCCTTAAATATCCCTACTAGAACGGCTGAGACCGCCCGAGGTTGGCTCTCGCGGCCGCACGCGAATCGACGGCCGTCGAGTCAGACGTGTTCGTCGAGGAACTCGACTATCTGCGAGTACGCTTCCACGCGATTTTCCAACTTCGTGAAGCCGTGGCCCTCGTCTTCGAAGACGAGTTCTCGGACCGGGACGTGGTCTTCGGCCTCCGCGACGAGTTGGTGCGCCTCCGAGACGGGGACGCGCGGGTCGTTCTCGCCGTGCAGGACGAAAAGCGGCGCGCGAATCCGTTCGACGTTGTTCAGCGGCGATATCGATTCGAGGAACTCGCGGTCCTCCGCGAGCGACCCGTACTCGGCCTCTCGGAGTTCCCGCCGCCACTCACCGGTGTTCTCGAGGAACGTGACGAAGTTCGCGATGCCGACGATGTCGACGCCCGCGGCCCACAGGTCGGGGTACTCCGTCATCGCGGCCAGAACCATGAATCCGCCGTAGGACCCGCCCATGGCGACGAGTCTGTCCGGGTCTACCGCGGGATGGTCGTAGAGCCACTCCACCGCCGCCTTGACGTCGGCGACGGAGTCCATCCAATTTTCGACGTCGTCTAAGTGGCCGTACGCCTTGCCGTACCCCGCAGACCCGCGGACGTTCGGTTCGAAGACGGCGTACCCGTGCGCGAGGAAGTACTGCTTCACCGCGTTGAACGAGGGGCGACGCTGTGACTCGGGGCCGCCGTGGATGTCCACGATGACGGGCGTCTCGCCCTCCCCGGTATCAGTCTGCGGCAGGGAGAAAAACGCCGGAATCTTCCGCCCGTCGAACGTGGGATAGTGGACGAGTTCCGGTTCGACGAACGAGTCGCGCGGGATACCCGCCGTCGCCGCGCGCGTCCACCGTTCGGCCGCGCCGGATTTCGCGTCCACGACGTAGACGTTGGTCGTGTCGCTACTCGTCGTCACCGTCAGCGCGAACCGCTCTCCGTCGGGGTCGAACGAGACGCCGCCCGCGACGCCGCGCGGGATATCCGGTTCGGCGAACGGGTCGATTCTGTCGGGCGCAGTCAGTTCGCCGACGGTCAGTTCGGTGTAGCCGTCGACGTTCCGCGAGTAGACGACGCGCCGGGTGTCGTGGTCGATTTCGACGCCGTCTATCTCCCAGTCGTCGTCCGAGACGACGAGCGAGAACTCGCCGCTCTCGACGTCGACGCGCCACAGGTCGAGCGTGTCGCTTTGTCGGTCCGAGACGAGGTAGACGCTCTCTCCGTCGGGACTCCACGACGCGCTCTGGAACCGAACCGTCCCCTCGTGGGGCGTGAGATGCGTCACCTCGCCCGACTCGACATCGAGGACGGAGACGTCTTGGTCGAAGTTCGAGTACGCCTCCGAGACGAGGAGTCTCTCGTCGTCGGGCGACCACCCGCCGAGGGTGAGCCAGCCGTCGCCCTCGTGGAGGAGTTCCGCCTCCGCGCCCGTCTCCGCGCGGCCCTGCACGTAGACGTCGAAAACCGATTCGTCGCGGCGATTCGAGGTGAACGCGATTCGCTCGCCGTCGTGACTCCACCCGCCCCAGCGGTGTTTGGCGTCCGGCATCCCGGTGAGAGCCGTCACCTCGCCTGTGTCGGGGTCGTAGCGGAACAACTGCTGACGCTCGTTGCCGCCCTCGTCCATCCCGAAGACGAGTTCCGGACGCTCGGGCGACCACGAGGCGAACGTGACGCGTTCGTCGTAGAACGTCCGCTGTTCGGGCCACGAGCCCGGTTCGTCGATAGTCCAGACCTGCGGCACGCCCGTCGTGTCCATGAGAAACGAGAGCCGTTCTCCCTCGGGGCCGAACGACGCGCCGTAGGCGCTTCTGACGTTCAGATACCGTTCGATGTCGTGCACGGCGGTGAGTCCGCGGGCCGACGAGGAAACGTTTCGGGTCGTGAGAGTTCGGGGCCGCGGTCAGTAGCCGCGGTACTGGTTTTTGACCTCGCCCAGTTTCGCGCGGAACTTGTCGGTCGCCAAGAGATACGCGAAAAAGAGCGCCACCGTGCCCATCACGGCGGCCCACGCGCCGAGTTTCGGCTGTCCGCTCTCGACGCTCGCGACGGCGAACGACTCCGCGTAGAACGCGACTGCCGACAGGCCGACCGAACCGGCGCCGTAGAACAGTAGTTCGAGGAGTTCCGGGAGTAGTTCGAGTAACACTGTGGTCATTATCGACGGCTCGCGAGTCTCGGTTGAATCTCTTTCGGTCGGGAGAGCCGATTCGACTCCGACTCGGGCGCTACAGCATCCCCTCGGCCTTCAGACCCTCGATGATGTCGTCGACGAGGGTGTCTGCGTCTTGGTACGGGAAGCTCTGGTGGTCGCCGAGTTTCGCCGCCATCTCCATGGCGGTGAAACTGACTTCGCCGTCGTTGGCCTCGAACCGGGTGCCCGGCCCGTTCGGGAGGGCGGGGACGAGGTCCATCTGGTTTTTCACGGGGAAGTCGGCGCCTTCGAACGCGTCTCGAAACTGGGAGCGGAGTTCCGCTTCGGCATCTGCCATGGCACCCAATGGACACATGAGCCGCAAAAGCGTTCCGGAACCACGGCAAACTAGTTTACCGTTTTCCGGGACGCGAGTCTTTTTGCGCCGCCGCCGGGAAGCGAGAGCATGGCCGACTACGAGTTCGATTTCGACCTTCTGGCGGAACTGACGGAGACGAGCGGCGTCCCCGGGTACGAAGACAGGGTCCGCGAGGTGGTACGCCGGGAGTTCGAGTCGAGCGTCGACGAGATTCGCACGGACGCGATGGGTAACGTCGTCGGAACGATAGCGGGCGACGGCGACTACTCCGTCGCCGTCGCCGCCCACATGGACGAGATAGGGTTCATGGTGAGACACGTCACCGACGAGGGGTTCGTCCAACTCGACGCCCTCGGCGGGTGGGACCCGCGCGTCCTGAAGGCCCAACGCGTCCGCATCCACACCGAAGACGGCGACGTGCCGGGCGTCATCGGGTCGCCGCCGCCGCACACCCTCTCCGAAGAACAGAAGGAAGCGACTCCGAAAGTCGAGGACGTCCACGTGGACGTGGGCCTCTCCGGCGACGACGCGAAGGAGGCGGTGACCGTCGGCGACGTGGTGACGATGGACCAGACGACGAGAGAGATGGGCGACGTGGTGACGGGGAAGGCCCTCGACGACCGAGTCTGTCTGTTCGCGATGCTCCAAGCGGCCGAGCGAATCGAGGACCCCGAGGTGACCGTCCACTTCGCAGCGACGGTCCAAGAGGAGGTCGGACTCCGCGGGGCGAAGGCCCTCGGGGTCGATATCGACCCCAACCTCGCTATCGCACTCGACGTGACCGTCGCGAACGACGTGCCGGGGTTCGAGGCGGGCGACCACGTCACCGAACTCGGCGAGGGGACGGCGATAAAGCTGAAAGACGGCAGCGTCATCACGACTCCGAAGGTCCACCGCCGCCTCCGTTCGGTGGCCGAGGAGGCCGACATCCCGCACCAATCGGAGATTCTCCCCGCGGGCGGCACCGACACGGCGGGCTTTCAGAACACCCACGGCGCGAAACCGGTCGGCGCGCTCTCGGTTCCGACGCGCTATCTCCACACCGTCACCGAGAGCGCACACGTCGAGGACGTGGACGCGACCATCGACCTTCTGACCGCGTTCGTAGAGAGCGAGACGGGCGACCACGACTACGCGTACTGAGTCCACGGCTCTCTGCGAGCCAGAAACCAAAGTATTCACTACAGCCGACTCCCAAGCCCCGACTATGACTGACGGCAACGCGGAGATGTCCCGTCGCGCCTTCCTTCGGACCGCAACCGGGGCGGCGGCCGTCGCAGGTGCGGCAGGTACCGCCGCGGCGCAGCAGACAGGAACGAGCACGGAGTCCGCCGACGGGACCGGAACCAGCACCGGAACCGGCACCGCCGGAGGCGGGGAAGGGACCGGAACCGGCACGTCCGAGAGCGGTGGCGGCGGTGGCGGCGGAACCGAAACCGTCCAAGTCGGTCCGGACGGGGAACTCGTGTTCTCTCCCGGCACCGAGGAACCCCTGGAAATCACCCCCGGGACGACCGTCGAGTTCGTCTGGGGGTCCGACAATCACAACGTCGTCCCCCAGAGCCAACCCGAGGACGCGAACTGGGGAGGCCACGAACCGATAGAGAACGAGGGGTTCTCGTTCAGCTACACGTTCGAGGTTCTCGGCACCTACGAGTACCTCTGTGAACCTCACGAGTCCGCGGGCATGCTCGGCACTATCGACGTCGTCGAGTCCATCTCGACGCCCGCGCCCTCGAACGTCCCGTCCGTGCCCGACTCCGCGAAGACGCTCGGTGTCGCCACGACGTTCGCGATGGTCGCGACGCTCGGTCTCGCGTTCTTCTTCCTGAAGTACGGCGGCGACTACGACCTCGAAGACGAGTAACCGACTCCGCTCTTTCTGCGGCGTTTCGGCGTCCGAGAGTTCGGTTTTCGACTCGTCGCGGACGCGTCGAGAGGGGAGCGACTCCGTGCGGAGGCGGTATGGTCCTCTGCCGCACCGCGGCGGGCGAGCGTCAGTGAGCGAGACGCGATCTGTTCCCTCCAGGTTTTTCGGGGAGGTGCGAAGCACCCCCTCGAAAAAGGCGGGTTAGAAGAATCCGTAGTCGTCGATAGCCTCGGTGTAACAGTCGACGTACCGCCCGAGTACCTCGGCGCGGTCGTACTCCGCGAACGCCTCGTTGACCGTCAGGTCGTCGGCGTGGGCGGCCACGGAAATCTCGCGCGCGAGTTCCTGCGGACTCGTGACGCGGACGCCGCGCGAACAGTTCTCGACGAGTTCGTGCGCGCTGGACCGAGCCTGATACTCGACGATGCCGACGCACCCGCAGGCGAGTGCCCAAAGCAGGTTCGTGGCGAACGGTTCGACGGCGGCGGTCTGTGCGAACACGCGCGCGCCTTTCATCACCGGGACGAACTCCTCGGGCGGCAGGTCGCCGAGGAACTCGACTCGGTCGTCGATGCGGAGTTCGGCGGCCGTCTGCTTTGCGGCGTCGAGTTCCGGGCCGTCGCCGACGACTGCGGCGCGCCAGTCTTTGTCTCTGAGTTCCGCGAGTGCGAGAAAGAACGACTCGACGTTCGCGTGGTCGTCGATGTCCCGGGCGTACACCATGTCCGCGCGGGAGTCGACTTCGCTCTCGCGGACGAGTTCGAAGTCGATGAACTCGGGGACGACGCGGACCGACTCCTCTGCGACGCCGTACTCGCGGACGTGCGTCTTGACCATCCGAGAGGGGGCGACGACGTATTTCGCCGCGCGCGCGGCGCGCTTGCTCGCGCCCGTCGAGTCGTCCTCGCGTTCGGCCCACCAGTCGACGACCACCGGCGTCCGGAGGAACCGCCCCGCCGTCTTCGCCGCGGTGACGTGCGACGGCGGACTGTTGACGGCGTGGATAACGTCGGGCTTCGCGCGCCGGAGGGCGAAGGGGAGTTTCGAGGCGAACGACCCCGCGGCGGGCGTCTCGGTGACGGCGACGTACGTCACGTCGTTCTGGTCGAACTCGGGCACGTCGCCGTCCCACCACTGCGCACAGAGGACGGTCACGTCGTGTCCGCCCGCGGCGAGGAGTTCCGCCGTCCGCCGCGTCCGTCTCGTCGCACCGTCTCTGCGACGTTGCTCGGTGTACATCGAGACGAACGCGATTCGCATGTCTCACGGCTTGCGTCCGTCCGATAAAAACCCTCAGCATTTCCGCGTCGGATTCGGTCGTCGAACGGAGTCGTCGCGCGCGGTCAGAGCGGAATCGAACCCGCGGCCGCCGCCGCGGACGCGACGTACTCCCACCCGAAGAGGTGGTTCAAAAGCAGGTAGGTGACGACGCCGAGAGAGAGCGAGAGAAGCCACGACCCGGCGGCGATGCGTCCCACGCGGCGGTGCGGAGTGTCGCGGCGCAGTTCGTCGGGCGAGTGCGTGAGTCCGAGGACGAGTGCGTAGAGGACGACGGGCACCGCGACGATGGAGAGGACGATGTGTATCGCGAGCATCGCGAGGTACGGGTAGTAGACGAACGCCGGGCCGACGAACTCCTTCGTCCCGCCGCCGCCGATTTTCGTGAGGTACATCACGAGGAAAACGAGGATGAGGGCGAACGACCCGACCATCGCGGCGGCGTGTTTCTTCACGTCGTCGCGCCGAATCCACCGCCATCCGGCGGCGATGACGAGGACGTTCAGCGCGTTCACCGCGGCGATAGCGTCCGAGAGGAGGTTCACCTCGGCCAGAGACAGGTCGGGGAAGACGGTTCCGGGGACGTACCCGAGGAAGGTGCCGACGACGAGGGCGTAGCCCACGACGGAGAGTACCGCAGTCACCGCCGCGGGGTGTTCCTTTATCGGGTTGTCGGCGCTCGCGGTAGCCATTGGTTCGGATTAGGAAGGAGTCGTCTTGCGTCTTCGGGTTTGGGTCGGGGTTTCGGGGCGCGATTCCGTTCGGTGCGGTAGCGGTGCTGTGGCGGTGCGGTGGCGGTTGCGGAGTGGCGGCGGGAAGCAGTCCCCCACTGTACCGCGGCGAGCGAGCGTCAGCGAGCGAGTCGCGGCCTTTTTCCCTCCAGGTTTTTGGAGGGGGTTCGAGCGCGCCGGAGGCGCGCGAGGACCCCCTCGAAAAAGGTGGGAGTTCTAGATAACGCCGGTAAACGTCGCGGCTTCTATCGCGGCGTCCTCGCTGACGCCGTCGCCGAGGATGGTGTACCGGTCGCGGATGGTGTGTGCGGTGGTCAGCGCCTCGATGACCGTCTCGTCTTCGATACCGAGGCCCGCGGCGGTGGTGGGCGCGTCCATCGTATCGAGAGCGTCGCGGATGTCGCGCCACTCGCCCTGTTCACCGCTGTGGAGGTACTCGGTCACGATGGACCCGACGCCGACCTGGTGACCGTGCAGGGCGCGTCCCGGGACGAGTCGGTCGAGTTGGTGCGAGAAGAGATGTTCCGCGCCGGAGGCGGGGCGCGAGGAACCGGAGATGGACATGGCGACGCCCGAGGAGACGAGCGCTTTCACGACCACCCACGCCGACTCTTCGAGACCCTTCTTGATAGAGTCGGAGTTGCCGACGAGCATCTCGGCCGTCATCTGCGAGAGCGCGCCCGAGTACTCGGAGTACTCGACGTTCTTCAGGCGGTGAGCGAGTTGCCAGTCTTTCACCGCGGTGTAGTTCGAGATGATGTCCGCGCACCCGGCGGTGGTGAGTTCCCACGGCGCCTCGGCGAGAATCGCCGTGTCCGCGACGACTGCAAGCGGCGGGTCGGCGGCGACGGAGTGACGGGTGTCGCCCTCCGGGATGGACGACCGCCCGGAGACGATGCCGTCGTGGCTGGCGGCCGTCGGAACGGAGATGAACCCGCAGTCGAGGCTGTCGGAGGCCATCTTGGCGGTGTCGATGGCCTTGCCGCCGCCGAGGGCGACGAGAAAGCCCGCGTCCATCTCTCGTCCGGCCTCTATGACGCGTTCGACGGAGTCGAAACTCGCCTCCGAGATGGTGACGGTGGCCGGGTCGTCGAACTGCGCGCGAACCCTGTCGCCCGCGATTTCGTTCGGCGTGGGGCTCGTAACGAGTAGCGGACGACCGGTGAGATAGAGTTCGTCGACGGCACCGGCGATTTCGTCCACCACCCCGTGGCCCACGAGGACGTTCCGCGGGAGCTGAATCCACGTCGATTTGTCGAACATACCTGCCTCTCTTTGGCGGTGGTTCATACGCTTTTCTCGTCGGACGACCGTCGGGCGGTGAAAGAGGGGGAGACGACGGACCGGACGACGACGCGGTGGCTATCAGAGCAGTCCGCCGGCCGCCTGCGAGAGAAAGAGGACGCCGAACCCCGCGAGGACGACGGCGCTGACGCCCGCGACGACGGGAGCGAAGGCGTCCACGCGCCGTTCCGCGCCCACGAGCGCCGCCGGAAAGCCCGTGACCCAAAGGAAGATGCCGCCGAAGAAACCGACGACGAGGGCGGGCGACCCCGTTTCGACGACGAGCGTTCCGGCGAGTTCGCCGCCGACGTACGGCGTCTCCGCGAGGACGTCGAGCGTGCCGGGTTTCAGCAGTCCGACGCCGATAGTGAGCCAAAAGAGAATCTGGTAGGGGTTCGTAAGCGCGAGGACGAACGCCTTTCGGAACCCCGTAGACCCGCTCGATTCGGCCGCCGTCTCGGCCTCTCGGCCGTCCCGCGACCCGGGCTGGAACGAACTCCGGACGTCTCGGGCCGCGCCGTACGCGAAGTAGAGCATGAGGATTCCTCCCGTCCCGACCATCACCGCGCGAACGGTCGGGAACCGTTCGACGAACGCGACGACGCCGAGTGCCGCGAGAACGAAGAAGATAGCGTCAGCCGTCATCGCTCCGAGTCCGGCTTTGAACCCGGCGACCCAGCCGCGGACGACGCTCTCCTCGGCGATTATCGCGTTCATCGGACCGGGCGGGGCGGCCAAGGCGAGACCGAAGACGACGCCGGCGAACAGAGACGGTGCGAGACTCGTCACGTCCGATTCCTACGCGAGGGTATATAAAAAGAACACGGAGACGGAACGGTGGACAGTCGTCCGTAGACGGGGCGAACCGGACGAGGCTGGACTCGGACAGACAGAACGGGTCGCGAATGAACAGGACTGGACGGGAGCCGTCTCCGGGTCGCAGACGAGACTCCTCTCCGGCGCTCAGACGAGGCCCGTCACGGTGGCCGAGACAGCGCCGATGACCGTCTCCCAGACGGAGAACCCGGTCACCATAGAGAGGACGGTGTCGAGTCCGAAGAACAAGAACAGACCCGCGCTGAAGATGTGCGCCTTCCGCATGTCCACCCGGTGGGCGAACGTGTGAAAGAAGTAGGCGTTCGCGAGGCTGACCGGGATGATAGCGAGCATCTCGCCGACCCAGATGGCCGACGTGGCACCGTACTGGACGGCTAGCCCGATGGTGATAAGTTGGGTCTTGTCGCCGAACTCGCCGGCGGCCATCATCGTGAAGATGGGGACGAATCCGCCGAAACTGCCCGAGAGGCGTTCTATCGGGGCCGGTAGGTCCATCTCGCTCGTCAGGCCCTGCATCCCGCCGTCCGTCTCCGCATCGAGTCGGGTCGTCCCGGGGTCCGGCGCGGACCGGAACAACACGACTGCGAAGGTGATGAAAAGCATCGCGGTGATGCCGTCGAGGACGAGCGGAGAGAACGCGTCCTGTAGCGCCTGCCCGAACCAGACTTCGAGCGCCGTCCACCCGGCGAACGCCGACCCGGCGGCGGCGACGACGACGAGGGGGTTGTACCGCGTCGAGAGTCCGGCGATGATGAACTGGACTTTCTCGCCCGGCAACACCAGCAACTGCGCGACGAACGCGACGGTGAGTATCTCGAGGTACCCCGTCACGTCGTGGGTACCTCCTCGCTGTCGCCGTCAGCGTTGCTCGTCGCCCGTACCTGAATCGACGCCGCGACGGCGTCAGGGAGGCTCTGTTCGTCGTCAGCGAGTTGCCGCCCGTCGTCGGCGACGCGCACCGTCACCATACCGAACGGGGCGACGTCCGTCACCTCGACTGTCGTTCCGGGAGTGATGCCCGCGTTCGCGAGATACTCCAACTCCGCTTCGTTCCGGTCGCTGACGCGCGCGACGACGACGCTCTCGCCGACCGTAACGTCGGTGAGTCGCACCGTCTCCTCCTCTTCGAGAGGAGTCAGGTCGGACGAGGGAATCGGGTCGCCGTGCGGGTCGACCGTCGGGTTCCCGAGAACCTCGGCGACGCGGCGTTCGAACTCCTCTGAGATGTGGTGTTCGAGGGCGTCGGCCTCGTCGTGGACCTCGCTCCACGAGTAGTCGAGATGTTCCGCGAGGTACGCCTCGATGAGGCGGTGGTGACGGAGCACTTCCAGCGCCACCGTCTCGCCCTCCGCGGTGAGTTCTGCGCCCTTGTACTTCTCGCGGTGGACGAGTCCGCGGTCCGACAACTTCCCGAGCATGCTCGTGACCGTCGGCGGCGTCTTCCCGAGGTGGTCGGCGATGGCGGACGTCGAGACGGGCGGCCCGCTTTCGGCCTGAATCTGGTAGATGGCCTTCAGATAGTCCTCCATCACGTCGCTCAACATGGCTGGAATTAGAGCCGTCTAAAATAAATATCCTCGGGCTCGAAATCGGTCGGAGTTCGGCGACCGTCACCGGCGCGGAGGAGTTCTCAGACGCCTTTCCCCATCAGGTGACTGCGGAGGATGTCCGCCGTCTTCGTCCCGGATTCGGTGTTGAGAACGACCACGTCGTCGTCGGCACCGACGACGCCGTCCTCCGCGAGTCGCCACGCGGCGGCGACGGCCGCACCGCCCGCCGCGCCGACTTCCAGTCCCGCGTTCTGGGCGGCGGCGACGGCGCTTTCGAGAATCTCGTCGTCGTCGACGGCGAGAGCGTCTCCGCCCGTCTCGGAGACGGCGGCGACTGCGGCGGCCCCGCCCTTCGGGTCGGGAATCTCCAGTTCGCCGACGATGGTGTCGGGGTTAGACCACGGTTCCACGTCGCCCGCGTCGCGCCGGTGCGCGGTGACGATGGGCGCGCACCCGGACGGTTGCGCGGCGTACACCGGCGGCAGGCCGTCTACGACGCCCGCCTCGCGGAGTTCGCGAAAGCCCTTCGTCACACCCGCGACGACTTCGCCCGTCCCCGCGGGGACGACGACGGCGTCCGGCACCGTCCACCCGAGAGACTCCGCTATCTCGAACGCCGCCGTCTTGATGCCGTCGTGGCGGTACGGGTTGTCGAACTCTTGGAGCGTGTGCCACTCGGACTGCAGTTGCTCGTGGAGGGCCTCCTCGGCGTCGGGATACCGGCCGCCGACGACGCGCATCTCCCCGCCGTGGACGTTGACCATCGCCTTGTTCGGAAACGGGGCTCGAGAGGGGACGAACGAGTACGACCGCAGGTCGGCCATCCCCGCGTACGACGCCGCCGACTGACCGGCGTTGCCCGGCGTCGCGAGGGCGACGAGTTCGGCGTCGCTCTCCCGGGCGGCGGTGACGGCGGGCGAGAGTCCCCGGTCCAACACCGTTCCGGTCGGGTTCCGACTCTCGTCTTTGATTCGGAGCGTTCCGACGCCGAGTTCCTCGGCCAGCGTCGACGTCTCGACGAGCGGAGTTCCGCCCTCGTCGGCCGAGAGCGGGTTCGAGAACGGTAGCAGGTCGGCGTACCGCCACATCGTGCCGGTCGGTCTGTCGGTCAACCCGCCCGCGCCCCACTCGACCGCGTCCGTGTCGTACGCCGCGTCGAGATGCGCGCCCGCGTCGCTCTCGCCGGTCGCACTCGCGTCGTATCGCTCACCGGTCTCGGCGCAGCGCAACCCCAGAAACGCCTCGCTCGTATCCATACCGGCCGTTGCGGCCCGACGGACAAATTCCTAGTCATTCCGTCTTTTCGGCCTCGCGCCGCGCGAAGGTGGCTCGCACCGGATGCCTGTTACGCGCAGTACATTAGTGCGGTGCGCGAGAAGGTCCGAACATGGACGAAACCGTCGTCGTCGCGGGCGCGGGCCTCGCAGGCCTCGTCGCGGCGCGTCACCTCGCCGAGGAGGGTGCGGACGTGATAGTGTACGAACGACGCCACGAAGTCGGCGGCCGAGTTCGGACCCAGAAGCGAGACGGGTTCACGTTCGACCGAGGGTTTCAGGTTCTCTTCACCGGCTATCCGGCCGTTCGGCGCGAACTCGACGTGGACGAACTCGACCTCAGGCAGTTCGACCCCGGAGCGGTCATCGCCCGCCGCGGCGAACGCTCGACGCTCTCTGACCCCATCCGCGACCCGAAATCGCTTCTCGCGACTCTGCGGAACGACGAGGTGACGCTCACGGACAAGGTTCGAACGCTCGCGCTCCGCCAACACGTCGGCGACATTGCCGAGGAAACCTCGGCAGGCCGCCGGACGCGGTCCGGCGATGCCTCAGAGCGCCGACTGTTCGAAGGGCCGGACACGAGCATCCGAGAGTACCTCCGCGAGTGGGGCTTTTCGGAGGACTACATCGAGAACTTCGTCGCGCCGTTCTACGGCGGTATCACGCTCGATAGGTCGCTTTCCACCTCGAAACGCGTCTTCGAGGCGACGTTCAAAGCGCTCTCGAACGGTCGAATCGGCGTCCCCGCCGAGGGGATGCAGGCGATTCCCGAACAACTCGCCGAGAAGGCGCGGCGGGCCGGTGCGGAGATTCGCCTCGAAACGGGCGTCGAATCCGTCGAGAACCACGAGGGCGGCGTCACCGTGCGGACGACGGCGGAGACGGTGGAAGCCGACGCCGCAGTCGTCGCCGCCGACCCGAAGGAGTCGCTTCGCCTCTCGGGCGTCGACGAGATACCGACCACCGCGCGGACGTCGACGACGCAGTACTATCGGGTTCCGGCGGGAACCGACCTCGACACCGGGCGGAAACTGCTCGTGAACGCCGAAAACGACGCGCCGAACACCGTCGCGCCGATGTCGAAGATAGCGCCGGAGTACGCGCCCGACGACTACGAACTGCTCTCTGCGACGTTCCTCGGCGCGGCGGCGGCGGACAAAAGCGCGATGGAGTTGGCCGCGGACACGAGACGGACGTTGAAATCGTGGTACCCGGACCGGTCGTTCGGACCCGTCGAGTCCGTCCAGACCGACCGCATCAGGTTCGCGCAGTTCGACCAACCGCCGGGAGTCCACGACCGACTCCCCGACGCGCGCGCGCCGGGCGGGTGGACGTACCTCGCGGGCGACTACACGACGTGGTCGTCGATACAGGGCGCGATGCGAAGCGGTCGAGAGGCCGCCGACGCCGTCGCGTACGACCTCCGCCTCTGAGTCAGAGCATCCGGCGGAACTCGCCCAGAGGCGGGAACGTCAGCGCTTCGCCCGTTCCCTCGTCGTAGACGACGGGCCGGAACGCGTCGATGTCGCAGACGAGGGGCGACTGCACGTCTCGGGTCCGGAGTCCGTTCACGACGACGCCCGGCGCGAGTCGGTTGAACGCCGGAAGCACCAGCACGTCCGCGTCGTGAAACGCGCTCTCGCCGTAGAGAAAGCAGGGTCTGCGCGTCCCCTCGATGGTTATCGCGGGGTGGTCGTGGCCGACGACGTACAGCGACGCGTCGGTCTCCGGGCGTTCGTGCCCGTGGCAGACGACGACGCGCGCGTCCGTCGTCGTACGGAGGACGTACTCGTCGTGGACGGTCCCGTCGAAGACGGAGTCGAGTGCGGTGTCGTGGTTCCCCCGGACGAAGACCGGACGCGCGCCCGCCTCGCGACACGCCGCCGTCAGGTCCGCGACGCCGTCTCGCGCGCGAGTCGTCGCCGACCCGAACTGGTGGAGGACGTCGCCCGCGAAGACGACGGTGTCGGGAGAACAGGCGTCGAGGTGCCCCGCGAGTCGGTCCCGCAGGTCGGCGCGTTCGCCGAGTGGGAACTCGACCGTGGACGCCTCGTCTCGTCCCACGTGAACGTCGGCGACCACGAGGGCGTCCGCGAAGGGGAGATACGCCGCCCTGTCGCGGTAAGCCGCCTGGAACACGGTGGGTCCGAGGGGCGCGACGCCCAAAGCCGTGCCGTTCGCCGCCGCGTGCGGTGACGTGGGTTTTTTACAGCGCGGTTCCTCCGACGGAGCATGACCGGCGCCCTCGAAGACAAGCGCACGGCGACTCGACTCCGCATCCTCGTCGAGATAGCCGACCGACAACCGGCGGTGAGTCAAGGCGAGATAGCCGACGCCGTCGGCGTGACGAGTCAGGCAGTCAGCGAGTACATCCGCGAACTGGTCGAAGACGACTACGTCGAAAAGGAGGGTCGGTCGCGCTACCGCGTCACGAAGGAGGGCGTCGATTGGCTGTTTCAGGAGGTCAAAGACCTGCGTCGGTTCGCGGACCACGTCACGGACGACGTCTTAGAGAGCGTCCAAGAGGACGCCGCCGTCGCCGCCGAGGACGTGTCGGCGGGCGAGACGGTGACCCTGTCGCTTCGCGACGGACTGCTCCACGCCGCCCCCGGGTCGTCCGGCCCCGCGACTGGCGTCGCGACGACGGACGCCGCGGCGGGCGACGACGTGAGCATCACGGGGTTCGAAGGCGTCATCGAAATCGGCCCCGGGAGAGTGACCGTCGTCCAGATACCGCCCGCGCGGTCCGGGGGAAGTTCCGCGGTGGCGCTTTCGGCCCTCGAAACCGCCTGCGACGCCGCAGACGTCGTCGTCGCCGCGGGCGTCGAAGCCGTCGTCGCACTCCGGAAAGCGGACGTCGAGGCGGAGACGACCCTCGCGGCGGGGGAAGTAGCCGCGGCGGCGGCCGCGCGCGGACTGGACGCGACTGTCGTCGCGACGGCGGACCTCGTCGGCAGGGTGACGGACGCCCTCCGCGACGGCGACGCTCTCTACGAAGTCACCGAGGCGGCGCGAGTGGAAGCCGACGCCGGGGACTGAACGCTCCGCGGCGGTGTCGGCGTTCGACCGGAACGCCGAGACCGCAGAGCGAACGCTCAGGCCGTCGCCCCCTCGGCGTGGTCTCTCGCTTTCGCGTACGCCTCCTGTAACTCCTTGAACTCCGACTGCGACCCGCCGTGGTCGGGGTGGGCCTCTTTCACCTTGTCGCGGTAGGCGCGTTTTACCTCCGCGGGGTCCGCCGTCGTCGGCACGCCGAGGTGGTCGAACGACGCCCGAATCGGATTCTCACGGGGCGGCGCGGAGTCGAACGTCGGCACCTCGAACGGGAGACGCCGTCCGAGTCCGTGCGCGGGCATCTCGTGTTCGCAGAGGACCGTGTACGTTCCCGCCCGTTCGAGTCGGAAGTACGCCTGCGCGTCGAAGGTGAGAGCCACGTCGCGTTGCGGGAGGTAGAACGCGACCGTCTCCCCGTGAATGGGGTGGTCTTCGACGAACGGTTCGCCTATCGTCCGGAGGTAGTCGCGAATCTCCACCCGGCGGCGACCCGTGCCGTCGACTCGCGGGCCGCGCGCTACCGGGTCGTCCGGAAACAGTCGCCCCCCGACGAGGAACACCCCCGCGACGACGAGCGAAGCGGCGAGCCCTCCCAGAACGCCGAGGAGGAGCCACGGCGGAACGAGAGTCACCCAGTCCGATTGCACGGCTAGACGGAGGTCACCGAGCGTAAAGAAACTCTCGGGGAGCGAGGGTGCACGGGCGCGCCGTCGCGCCGACCGTCCGCCACCCGCGCGATGGATGTTACTGCCTCCGGGGCCAACCGCTCGCCGTGCAACCGATACGATTCGAGGCGGCCGACTCGTCGGACCGGACGCAGATAGGTGAAGGGTTGACCCGCCCCGCCGTCGCCGCGGGTCGGCTAGAGACCGGTCGCTCGGAGGGGAAGTACTTTCTCCGCCACGACGACGGCTGTGCCGTCTGCGGCGCGGAAGTAGTCGCCGACAAACCGTTTTATCTCGACCCTGAAACCGGCGAGATACTCTGCGAGACGCACGGTGCGGAACGAAGAGGGGAGTAGCCGTCCCCGCGGCCGCTTACGTACTCGCGCCCGAGTTGTATTTTATTCATCCTCGCGTTGTCCGGAAAGTACTTATTACGATTTGCAGTGATGGACAAACGCTAATGGCTGTAGTTTGGCTGGACGACGTGCGCGCCTCCGATTTGGGTACGGTCGGTGGCAAGGCGGCTTCGCTCGGCGAACTCACATCGGCAGGGCTTCCCGTCCCGCCGGGGTTCGTCGTAACCGCAGGAACGTACCGGGCATTCATCGAGGACGCCGGTATCGACGAGGAACTATTCGAGGCCGTCGACGTGGACCACGAGGACTCCGCCGCGTTGAAGGAGGCGCACGAACGCGCACACGAACTCATCGTAGAGACGCCGGTTCCCGAGGAGGTGCGCGAGGAGATTCTCGCCGCCTACGAGGAGATAGGCGACGACGCCTTCGTCGCCGTGCGGTCCTCCGCGACGGCCGAGGACCTGCCGGACGCCTCCTTCGCCGGACAACAGGAGACGTACCTCAACATCCAAGCAGACGACTTGGTCGAACGCGTCAAGGAGTGTTGGGCGTCGCTGTTCTCTCAACGCGCCATCTACTACCGCAATCGGAAGGACTTCCCGCACCACGAGGTGGACATCGCCGTGGTCGTCCAAGAGATGGTCGCCGCCGAGAAATCGGGCGTGATGTTCACGTCGCACCCCTCGACTGGCGAACCCCGCATCATCATCGAGGCGGCGTGGGGCCTCGGCGAGGCGGTGGTGTCCGGCACCGTCTCTCCGGACAACTACGTCGTGGACCGCGACAGCAAGACCGTCGAGACGGCCACCATCGCCGACAAGAAGGTGATGATGGAGAAAGACGAGGAGACGGGCGAGACCATCGAACGCCCGGTCGAAGACGACAGGCGGAACGCGCGCGTCCTCACGGACGAGGAGATAGCCGAACTGGTCGAACTCGGCGAACGCGTCGAAGACCACTACGGCGAACCGCAGGACGTCGAGTGGGCCGTCTACGAGGGCGACATCTACATGCTCCAGTCGCGACCCATCACCACCATCTCGGAGTCCGGTGAGACAGAGGACTCGCAGATATCGGAGGCCGCGGGCGACGGCGGGTCCGCCGAGATGGCGGCGTCCGCCGACAACGGCGCGGAGACGACGGGCGACGGCGACGGCGACGGCGACGTCCTGTTTCGCGGACTCGGCGCGAGTCCCGGCATCGCCTCTGGCGAGGCGCGCATCGTCACGAAACTCGACCACTTAGACCAGGTCGGCGAGGGCGACATCATCGTCACCGAGATGACGATGCCGGACATGGTGCCCGCGATGAAGCGCGCGGCGGGCATCGTGACCGACGAGGGTGGCATGACGTCGCACGCCGCCATCGTCTCGCGGGAACTCGGCGTCCCCGCCGTCGTCGGCACCGGGTCGGCCACGCGCCAACTCGAAGACGACCAACCCATCACCATAGACGGCGACAAAGGCACCGTCAGAGAGGGCGTCATCGAGTCCAAAGACGCTCAGCGCGAACCCATAGAGGACGCGCGCCCGAAGACCCCGGTCAAGCCGATGACCGCGACGGAGGTGAAGGTGAACGTCTCCATCCCCGAGGCGGCCGAACGCGCCGCCGCGACGGGCGCGGACGGCGTCGGACTCCTCCGGATGGAACACATGATTCTCTCGACGGGAAAGACCCCGGCGAAGTACATCGCGGACAACGGGAAACGCGCCTACGTCGACCAACTCGTCGAGGGGATGCGAACCGCCGCCGAGGAGTTCTACCCCCGGCCCGTCCGCATCCGAACGCTCGACGCGCCGACCGACGAGTTCCGCCAACTGGAGGGCGGCGACGACGAACCCAAAGAACACAACCCGATGCTCGGCTACCGCGGCATCCGCCGTTCGCTCGACACCCCCGAGGTGTTCAAATACGAACTGGAGGCGTTCCGTCGCATGTACGAGATGGGGTACGACAACGTCGAGATAATGTTCCCCCTCGTCAACGACGCCGAAGACGTCTACCGCGCGAAGAACCTCATGCAGGAGGCCGGAATCGACCCCGAAAAGCGCCAGTGGGGCGTGATGGTAGAGACGCCCGCCTCGGCGCTCGGAATCGAGGATATGGCCGGCGCGGGCATCGACTTCGCCTCGTTCGGGACGAACGACCTGACGCAGTACACCCTCGCCGTGGACCGCAACAACGAGAACGTCGCGGACCGCTTCGACGAACTCCACCCGTCGGTTCTGAAACTCATCGGCGACACCATAGAGACCTGCCGCGAACTCGACGTGAAGACGAGTATCTGCGGGCAGGCCGGGTCGAAACCGCAGATGGTCCAGTTCCTCGCCGAGAAAGGCGTCTCCTCTATCTCGGCGAACATCGACGCCGTTCGCGACGTGCAACACGAGGTAAAGCGCGTCGAACAGCGTCTCATCCTCGATTCGGTCCGCTGAGACGGTGACCGAGTCGGGGTCCGCCCCCGCACGCGCTTTTATTCCGCGTTCGCCCGTACGTCCGAACCGAGCACGCACATGTCTTCGTTTTCCCCGTCTCCGACCCGCCGCGGGGCGTGGCCCGCCGTCGTCGCCCTCGCGGTCGTTCTCGCCCTGTTCGCGACGACGCTCGTCGTCGCGGGCGTCGCCGGAGCAGTCGTCGTCGTCTCCGTTCTCGCGGCCGACGCCGCCGCCCCGGGCGAGGCGTCCGTCGCCCTGGTTCTCCTCGCGGCAGTCGTTCCGACGGAGGCGGTGTACCTCGCCGTCTCTATCGCGTTCGTCCATCTCAGAGAACTTTCCGTACCGGTTCGGGTCCCGTCGCGGCGCGATACCGGCCTCTCTCTCGCGGGGGCCGCCGTCGCCGTCGTCGCCGCGACGGTAATCTTCGCCGCGGGGAACGCCGCCGGGGTCAGTCCCGTCTCCAGCGCCTTCGAACCGGCCGCGGGGGCCGACCCCGCGGCGCTTTTGCTCCTCGTTCCGCTCTCGCTTCTGGTCGTCGCGCCCGCCGAGGAAGCGTTCTTCCGCGGCGTCGTGCAGGGCCGTCTGCGTCGCGCGTTCGGACCCATCGCCAGCGTCGGCGTCGCGAGCGTCCTCTTTGCGGCCGTCCACGTCTTCAACTACGTCTCGTTCGACCGCCCGGTCGAACTCCTCGTCCCGTTGGCTGCCATCTTCGCCGTCTCTCTCGTCCTCGGTGGCCTCTACGAGACGACGGAGAACCTCGCCGTCCCCGTCGCAGTCCACGGCGCGTACAACGCCACGCTCGCCGTCGTCTCGTATCTCTCCGTCGTCGGCGTCGTCTGAGTCGGCCGAACGCTCGACCGGACAGACAACGGAATCCATAAACGCCGCCGCGAGGAAGGGATGTCCATGCAGCGGGCCGCTCCGCAGGAGTTCAGCCGCGTCCTCTCGTCGATGTGCACGGAACCGCACCCGGCGGCTCGGGACGCCGCAGAGCGGTTCCTCGCGACGAACCCGGGCGACCCGGAGACGTACCAAGAGGTCGCTCGACTCGAACGCCGGGCGGTCGAAACGCTCGGCGAGATTGCCGACCTCTCGGACCCGCACGGCTACGTCACGAGTGGCGGGACGGAGGCCAACGTCCAAGCCGTCCGGTCGGCGCGCAACCGCCTGCGCGTCGAGGACCCGAACGTCGTCGTCCCCGAGAGCGCGCATTTCTCGTTTACCAAAGCCGCGGACGTCCTCGGCGTCGAACTCCGCCGCGTGCCGACAGACGACGACCACCGCGCGGACGTGGACGCCGCGGACGCCGCCGTCGACGACGACACCGTTCTCGTCGTCGGCGTCGCCGGGAGCACGGAGTTCGGCCGCGTCGACCCGATTCCCGAACTGGCCGCCGTCGCTCACGACGCCGGCGCGTTCCTCCACGTCGACGCCGCGTGGGGCGGCTTTTACCTTCCGTTCACCGACCACGAGTGGAGTTTCGCGCACGCGCCCGTCGATTCGATGACCATCGACCCCCACAAGTCCGGGCGGGCCGCCGTCCCCGCGGGCGGCGTTCTCTTTCGCGAACGCGCGGGACTCGACGCGTTGGCTGTCGATACGCCGTATCTCGAATCCACGTCGCAGGCGACGCTCACCGGGACGCGAAGCGGTGCGGGCGTCGCCGCCGCCGCCGCGGCGATGGACGCTCTCTGGCCCGACGGCTACCGCCGCGAGTACGAACGGGTCGCGGAACTCGCGACGTGGTTCGCCGCGGAACTCCGCGAACGCGGGTTCGAGACGGCGGACGTGGACCTCCCCCTCGTCGCCGCCTCGATATCCGAACCGGTCTTCGAACGCCTCCGCGAGGAGGGGTGGCGAATCTCGCGCACCGAGTCCGGGGAACTCCGCGTCGTCTGCATGCCGCACGTCACCCGCGAGATGCTCACCGCCTTCCTCGCGGACGTCGAAGCGGTCCACGCCGCGGGCCCCGAGGCGTGCTCTCTGTCCGGTGACGTCGGCGACGCCCGGTGACGCGACTCACACTCACAGACCCGAAATCTCAAGACTTACAACGTCTCGTTTGGGAGAAGGAACCAACGTGTCTCTCAGCGCCGCCGAGGTACTCGTCGAAGGGGCGGTTCACGCGGGTCACGTAGCCGACTTCGCGGCGACGGGAACGAGTCTCTGGCCCGATTTCGGCTGGTTATCCGACGTCGTCAAGAGCGCGAGCGGCTGGTTCGGACTCCTCGTCATCTTCGCGTACTCGTTTCTCATCGCCTTTGCGCTTCCCGGTGTGAGCGAAGTCGTCCTCCTCGCGCCGATAGATATGGGGCTGACCTACTGGCAGCGGATGACCGTCATCATCCTCGTGAGCGGAGTGGGGAAAGCCGCGGGAAGCGTCTTCGCGTTCCACATCGGACAGGAGGCGAAGGAGGCCGGACCGATCGTCCGCGCGCTTCGTCGGTCCCGGTTCGACGTCGTCGAGTGGTCGGAGAAGACGACGCTCGAACTCGCACGGACGTGGGGGTACGCCGGACTGGCGCTTGCGCTCTGCGTCCCGGGCTTTCCCGACACGCTATCCATCTACGCGTTCTCGGTTCTCGAAGAGGACTACCTGAAGTTCGCTATCGCGACGTTCGTCGGGAGCGTCGGCCGCCTCGTCATCACGCTCGTCGGCTTCGAGGCGGTCATCGCTATCGGATGGCTGTAGACTCCGAACGGCGAGCGGATTTATGCCGCACCGGGCCGTCCCACACCACATGAACGTAGAGACAGGCATGGGTCAGATTCGCGAGGCGATAGCGAACACCGTCGGCACGCAGAACTACGACGACACCACGGAGGGGTCGTACCGACAGACGTTGGAGGAAGTCGAAAGTATCGCCGGCGGGAGCGCCGTCGAGGAGGTAGTCGGGTGGGTGTCCGGCGAAGTCCGCGACGAGGAGGCGATTCCGTCGGACTCGGCCGTGAAGGAACGTGCGGCGCAGATCTGCCGCGACCACGACGCGGATATTCCGTCGTCCTCGCGGTTGGCGAACGCCTGATTCGGCGGTCGCTTTTCTTTTCGTCTCGCTCGCACCCGTCGCACCGGGTGGCCCCGAGGTGCGGACTCGGGATTTCCCCCGCGCGACGCTCCGGAAACCAGCGGGATTTTGGTCCCGCCCCCGAACCACACACGATACATGAGCCACGAGGACTTTCCCACGGACGCGCCAGCGGTGGTGACGTGCGGGCTGCCGTACGCGAACGGTGACCTGCACATCGGACACCTCCGAACGTACGTCGGCGGCGACATCTTCAGCCGGTCGCTCCGCAAACTCGGACAGGAGACGGCGTTCGTCAGCGGGTCGGACATGCACGGCACGCCCGTCGCCGTCAACGCCGAAAAGGAGGGCGTCACGCCCGAGGAGTTCGCGCTTCGACACCACGAGAAGTACGAGGAGACGTTCCCCGAGTTCGAGGTGGAGTTCGACAACTACGGCCACACCCACGACGAGACGAACACCGAACTGACGACGGACATCGTCCGAACGCTCGAAGACGAGGGCTACGTCTACGAAAAGGAGATACAGGTCGCCTACGACCCCGAAGCCGACCAGTGGCTCCCGGACCGGTTCGTCGAGGGAACCTGCCCGTACTGCGGCGAACACGCCCGCGGCGACGAGTGCGACGAAGGCTGTGGCCGTCACCTCGAACCCGGCGAGATAGAAGACCCCGCCTCGACGCTGACGGGCAACCCCGCCGAGTACCGCGAACGCACGCACAAGTTCTTCGAGGTGTCCGAACTGCAGTCGTACCTGCAAGAGTTCATCGACCGACTCGAAGGCACGCCGAACGCCCAGAACCAGCCCCGAGAGTGGATCGAAGGCGAACTGCAGGACTGGTGTATCACCCGCGACATGGACTGGGGCATCGACTACCCCGGAGAGAACCCGAACGACCTGGTCCTCTACGTCTGGGTGGACGCCCCGATAGAGTACATCTCGTCTACGAAGCAGTACACAGAGCGCGTCGGGTCGGAGACGTTCGACTGGGAGGCGGCGTGGCGCGACGAGGGAGAGATAACCCACATCATCGGCCGCGACATCATCCAACACCACACGGTGTTTTGGCCCGCGATGCTCCGCGCCGCGGGGTTCGTCGAACCCCGCGCCGTCATGGCGTCGGGCTTTATCACGCTCAACGGCAAGGGCTTTTCCACCTCGCGGAACCGCGCCGTCTGGGCCGACGAGTACCTAGACGAGGGCTTTCACCCCGACCTGTTGCGGTACTACCTCGCGACGAACGGCGGGTTCCAACAGGACGTGGACTTCTCGTGGGACCGCTTCCGCGAACGCGTGAACAACGAACTCGTCGGCACCGTCGGCAACTTCGCCTACCGGTCGATGCTGTTCGCCTACCGCGAGTTCGAGGGGACGCCGGACGCGCCTCTCTCCGAGGAGGTTCGCGACCGCATCGAAGTGGCCATAGAGGAGTTCCGCGCGGGCGTCAACGACTACTCGGTCCGAGAGGCGGGCAACGCCGCCGTCCGACTCGCGCAGTTCGGCAACGAGTACATCCAGCGAAACGAACCGTGGAAACTCGACGACGACGACGCGCAGAAGGCGCAGGTCATCCGCGACTGCGTGCAGGTTGCGAAGGCCGTCGCCGTCCTCTTCGAACCCGTCGTGCCGGGGAAAGCCGAGACGCTGTGGGCCGACCTCAACGAGACGGGCGACGTTCACGAACTCGACGTAGACGCCGCACTCGACGCGCCCGCCGACTCGTTCGACGAACCCGCGGAACTGTTCGAGAAGATTCCCGAGGAACGCGTCGAGGAACTCAACGAGAAGCTTCAGTCCCGCGTCGAAGCCAGCGAGGACGAAGGGGAAACCGAAACTGACGAGGCGTCCGACCGAGGCGATACCGACGTGAGCGACGAATTCGAACCCCTGCTGGACGACCGCATCAGTTTCGAGGAGTTCCAAGAACTCGACGTCCGCGTCGGCGAAATCGTCGACGCCGAGGGCATCGAGGACGCGGACAAACTCGCGAAGTTGACCGTCGATATCGGCGTCGAGGAGCGTCAGATAGTCGCCGGTATCAAACAGCTTCACGACTTAGAGGAACTGCCCGGAACGAGAGTCGTCGTCGTGGCGAATCTGGAGAAAGCGGAACTGTTCGGCGTCGAATCCAACGGGATGGTCCTCGCCGCGGGCGAACAGGCCGACCTGTTGACGACCCACGAAGACGCGGTGCCCGGCACGAAAGTCAAGTAACGGAGGCTCCGTCTCCGCGGGTCGTTTCTCCGTCTCGTCTGACCGAGTTGCGAGTCCGGGCGCACGGACGGGGCGCGCCGACCGACACCCGGTCTCGGGCGGGCGCGCATCTCCCCGCCGAGAGAGACGGCGAGACGGCCGCTTACCGTCCGCGAGGCGGCGTGCGAGAGCGTCTCACTCGAACGCCGTCATCGTCGGGCTTTTTTATCTATTCGCGAGTAACACGACGCATGAGAAACGCGAAAATCGTCTGTACGCTGGGGCCAGCGTCGGACGACCGAGCCACGATTCGGTCGTTGGCCGACGCCGGGATGAGCGTCGGGCGACTGAACGCCAGTCACGGGACGCCCGAACACCGCGCGGAGGTCATAGACCGCATCCGCGACGTGGACGAGATGACGACGGAACCGATCGCGGCGATGGTCGACCTGCAGGGGCCCGAGGTTCGGACCGCCCCCCTCGACGAACCCATCCACCTGGAGACGGGGTCCGAGGTCCGGTTCGTCGAAGGCGACGACGCGACGCCCGAAGAGGTGGGTCTGTCGTACTCTATCGCCGCCGCGGAGGCGGGCGATACGGTTCTGCTCGACGACGGCCGAATCGAGGCGACGGTCGAGCGAATCGAGAACGGGGCCGTCGTCGCGCACATCGACTCGGGTGGCGAACTCAGCGGTCGCAAGGGCGTGAACGTCCCCGGCGTGAGTCTCGACATCGACCTCATCACCGAGGGCGACCGGCGGGAACTGGAAGTCGCCGCGGAGAAGGAAGCCGACTTCGTCGCCGCCTCGTTCGTCCGCACCGCAAACGACATCTATACCATAAGCGACGAACTGGAGAACCTCGGCGCGGACATCCCCGTCGTCGCCAAGATAGAGCGCGCGGGGGCCGTCGAGAACTTAGACGAGATCATCGAGGCGGCGTACGGCGTGATGGTCGCCCGCGGTGACCTCGGCGTCGAGATGCCGCTAGAGGACGTCCCCATCATCCAAAAGCGCATCATCCGGAAATGTCACGCGACGGGCACGCCCGTCATCACGGCGACGGAGATGCTCGACTCGATGGTCCACGCGCGGCGGCCGACCCGCGCGGAGGCTTCCGACGTCGCAAACGCCGTCCTCGACGGCACCGACGCGGTGATGCTCTCGGGCGAGACGGCCATCGGCGACGACCCCGTCCGCGTCGTCGAGACGATGGACAGCATCGTCCGGCAGGTGGAGGCGAGTCCGGAGTACGACGAGACCCAAGAGAGCCACATCCCGACCGCAGAGGACAACTCGCGGACGGAGGCACTCGCGCGGTCCGCGCGCTACCTCGCTCGCGACGTGGACGCAAGCGCCATCGTCGCGGCCTCCGAGTCCGGCTACACCGCGCGGAAGACGGCGAAGTTCCGGCCGGGCGTTCCGGTCATCGCGACGACGCCGAACGACCGCGTTCGCCGCCAACTCGCGCTCTCGTGGGGCATCATTCCGACGTACTCGCCCTACCACAACGGCGTCGACGAGATAATGGACGACGCCGTGGACGCCGCCCTCGAGACGGAGGTGGCGTCTTCTGGCGACACCATCGTCGTCCTCTCGGGGATGATGACCGAACTGGAGGGGACGAACACGACGAACATGCTCAAAGTCCACGTCGCCGCCGAAGCCATCGCCACCGGCCGGAAGGTGGTCGGCGGGCGCGTCGCCGGACCCCTCGCGTTCGCCCCGGACGGCGACCTGACGAACGTGCCGAACGGGTCGATTCTCGCCTTGCCCGCGGACTTCGACGCCGAGTTCGAAGGCGACGCGAAGAACCTCGGCGGAATCATCGACGCGCGGCCGGGGATGACGGGCTACCCCGCACTCGTCGCGCGCGAAATCGACATCCCGATGATATCGGGCGCTCCCCTCCCGGAGAGCGTCGTCGCGGGCACCGAAGTGACGGTTCACGCCGAACGCGGCGTCGTCTACGAGGGCAACGTCATCGAACACGACGCCGAAGGACGCCGCTGACGCGCGGACGACGTTCGCCTCCCGGTCGGCAGGCATTTGCCGGTGTATCGCTTACCGTCCGATGATGGACCGACCCGACGACGCAGACACCGCCCGCGAGAACGACGCGGACCGGACGGCCGAGGCGGGCGCGACGCCCACCGAGGACACCGCCGGTCTGTTCTGGTCCGACGAGGAGGGAGCGGAGACTCCCCGACTCGAACCGCTGGAGCCCGGGCGACCCTCGCCCGAGAACGTCCTCTTCGTCGTCCTCGGGGCTCTCGGCACCGTCGCCCTCGTCTTGACGGCCGTCTCCCCGGTCTGACCGGACGGCGACCGAACGCCTCGACGCCCCCGCGAGGAGCGAATCCGAGCCGCCGAGTTATCAATTCTGAGTACCTGACCGTAGTCTTTTATGGGTGATGCCGGGTAGAGATGCGTAACGCTCCCGCTTCGTCCACTCCGATGAGACGCACACACATACTCGCGACGGCGGTGGCGACGATGCTCGTCGTCGCCGCGGTAGCAGTCCCGGCAGACGCCCTCACGACAGCCACCGGTTCGGATACGTCAGTTGCCTTCGCCGCCGACGACGCCTCCGGTTCGTTCGGCGACGGCAACGTGACGGTCACCCGCGGCGACGAACTGACGTTCAGCGTCAGTCACTCCGGTCCCGCGAACGTGACTATCGGCGGCCCCGATTACGGCTACCACCTCCGAATTCGGCTCGGCGGGTCCGGGACGGACGAGGTGAGTATCGACACGTACGCTGCGACGGACGCCGACCCGGACACCTACGTCACCGGCGGCGACGCGACGCTTCTCTCGGAACCGCTGGAGAAGCCCCTCGAACCCGCAGACTACCTCATGCGCGTCGACGTCGGCGGCGACGAACGCGACATCGCGACGCTGACCGTCGAACCGCGCGGGGAGACGACTGCACGAACCCTCGTCGCGCCCGGCGAGTTCGACCCCTCCGAGGTGGGGACGGACGGCGACGGGAACGCCGACGTCGGACCTCTCACCGGCATCGCCTCGGCGAGCGAACCCGTCGCGAAAGGCGATTACGCGGTGGTCGAGATAGAAGAACAGGGACTGGAGACGGCGTTGAACGCCGCGGACCTGAGCGGCGACGACGCGGCAAACGGCGTGAAGCTGAACTTCACGCAGACGGCTCCCGGGCCGAACCGCGAGCCCACGTCCTATCTCGCGCACGGAACCTCGGGCGGCGCGAAGCGAGCGAACGTGACCGTCTACCCCGACTTCGAGAACGACCGGATATACGCCGTCTGGGACACCTCGAACGTCTCGCTCTCGCGGCAGTCGGAGCGAAATCGGTACGAAGCGCGACTCACGCTGACGGAATCGAACACGCTCGACGACGGAGAGAGGGTGCTGGCGACGACGCCCGTCCGGATAGTTCGCCCGACGGCGAGTCTCGCCCCCGAGACGGACCGCGTCCACTACTCGTGGGAGAACGACACGTACGTCGTGTCCGGGACGACGAACCGCGCGCCGAACACGACGTTCGAGGTACGGATGCGTTCGCCGGACCCGAGCGCGTTCCTCAAGATTCGGCGGGCGACGGTCGACGGAGACGGGCGGTTCGAGGCGTCGTTCGACCTCGGGGACGTCTCTCGCGGCGCGAACGCGACGATGTGGGTAGACGACCACCAAGGCGAGACGATGCAGGAGGTCGCGATAGTCGCACCCGACCCGACCGTCAGATTCGACGACCAAAACCCCGGCGACGACCCGCAACTGGACGTCGCGTACGCCGAGGTTCCCGAGGGCGGGTTCGTCAGACTCGTCGACGAGGGCGGCACCGACGTGGGGTGGTCGAACTATCTCGAACCGGGCCGCCACGAGAACGTCTCCGCGTCGCTCTCTGTTCCCCTGTACGACTCACAGACGATACGCGCCGAACTCGTCGCCGACAGAAACGGCGACGGGTCGTACGACGCCGGAAACGACACCGCCTACGTCCGAAACGACTCCGTGGTGAACGACACCGCTTACGTCGATTTCCCGGCGGCACCGACGGAGACGGCGACACCGACGCCGACGCGGACTGCCACGCCGACGCCGGACCCGACGGCGACGCCGTATCCGATTTTGACGAATACGCCGTTGGGGCCCTCGGAGGCGTCGGAGTCGAGTATTCCGCTTCCGCTCTCGATTCCCGTACTCGCGTTCCTCGGCGCAGCACTCCTCATCGCTCGACGGAGGTCCACCAGATGACCGCACTCCACTTTCAGTCTCCGACCCGCCCGCGACGAACCGCCGCCGAGGCGACATCCCACGCCGCCCGGGCGACGCGTCTTCGAGGTGAGACGCGGTGATTCCCGAACTCGAACCGGACGAGTTCGTCTCGTTTCTCTCGGACCTCTGGGGCGAACGCGGATGGGAGACGACGGTCCAAGAGCGAGCGAACGGGACGTACTTCATCATCGGCGAACGCGGCGACGGAAAGCGAGGCGTGCTCTTCGTCTTCCCGACGACGGAGTCGCACGTCTCGGGGCAACATCTCCGCCGGTTCGTGACGCTCTGCGGAAAGAAAGGCGTGGACGTGGCCGTCGTCGCCACCCAAGGCGCGTACGCGGACGAGGCGCGGAAGATAGCCGACGCGAAGGGAATCCACCTCCTCGACCGGTCCACGCTGGAGGGTACCGTCGAAGAGGGAGAGTTCCACCACGTCCTCCGCGAGTACACGGGCGGCGGTCCGTTCGATCCGATTCTCGCGAAACTCAGAGCGCTCGGGCTCCCGGTACCCGAGACGCTCCCCGTCACCCTACCGTTCGACCCCGCCGAGATACAGACGCGAATCAGAAACAGGCTCGGCGGGTACGGCGGCGGGTCCGACGACTCCGACGCCGCCGACGGACCGACGCCACCCGACGGGGCGAACGACGACGGCGACGACGGCGACGGTGGCGGGCGACTCGACGCGCTTCCGGTGTCGCCGCGGACCCTCCTCTCCGTGGTCGTCGCGGCACTGCTGTTGGTCGCCGCGGGGTCAGTCGCGGGGATGCTCGGACTCCCCGGGGCGGGCGGCGGCGACGAATCGACGGCGGTCTCCGCCGTCTCGACGGCCGGCGCGAACGCGAGTCTCGACGCGCGGTGGAACGCGAAGACGACGGACAGCGTCACGATAAACGGGACCACCTACGACGCGCCGCCGAACGAGACGTTCGTCGTCGTTCGGATGAACGTCACGAACGTCGGCGAGTCGCCCGAACAGTTGTCACAGAGCCAGTTGGCGCTCGAAGTGGCGGGCGACCGGTACGGCTACCAACCGCTTCGGAACGCGACCGGGTTCCCCGCCGGGGGTCTGTTCGCGCCGGGCGAGTCGCGCGACGTGTGGACGGTGTTTTCGGTGCCCGCCGACGCCCAAAGCGGGACGCTCCTCGTACAGTCGAGAGACGGGCCGGGCGTCCGATTCACGAGAGATAGCTCCGTCGCCCCGGACGCGACCGAACCGTAGCGGACCGTCGCAGGCGTGCAAATCCTTAATCGTGAGCGTTCCATAGGTCCGGTATGCTCGGGTCGTCGCTCTCGCTGTTGCAGTTCTCTATCGGCCCAGAGGCGTTACCGCTCCTCCTCGTCACGGCCGGACTGGGTCTCACGCTCGCGGAGGCACTCGCGCCCGGCGCGCACTTTATCGTCCTCGGCATCGCGCTCTTGGCGGCGGGACTCGTCGGACTCGTCCTCGGGCCGTTCGCGGGACCCGTCGTCCTCGGCGTTCTCGTCTTGCTCTTCGGGAGTCTGGCGCTCTACGGCTACCGCGAACTCGACTTCTACGGCGGGAAAGGAACCGGCCAGACGTCGGACTCGGGGTCGCTCCGCGGGCAGACCGGCCGCGTGACGGAGCGAGTGACGCCGACGGACGGCGAGATAAAACTGCTCGAAGGCGGCGGGTTCAACCCTCACTACGCCGCGCGGTCGGTGAGCGGCGAGATAGCCGAAGGAGAGGAGGTCATCATCGTAGACCCCGGCGGCGGAAACGTCGTCACGGTCGAATCGCTCAACGCGCCGCAAGACGAGATAGACCGCGAACTGGCGCGGGACCGAGTTCGGTCGGCCCGAGACGACGACGCCGCCGTCGAGTCCGAAACCGAACGCACCTGACGCTCGGACGCCCGCGAAAGCCGGTCCCGTCACGCAGTTCGGTCGTCGGGGGGTCGGGCTAACGCTTATCCGGACACCTCACTAATCTCCGGTATGGTATTGGACCTCGTAACACTCCAGTTCGGTCTCGGTCTCGGTTTCGGTTCGTACCTCGTCGGACTGTTAGTCCTCCTTCTGGCGGTCGTCACCGTCTACCAGATGGTGGAGATCGTCGACGCGTACGAGAAGAAGGCGCTGACGGTGTTCGGCGAGTACCGCCGACTACTCCAACCCGGTATCAGCTTCATCCCACCGTTCGTGTCGCGGACGTACGCCTTCGACATGCGGACCCAGACGCTCGACGTGCCGCGTCAGGAAGCCATCACGCGGGACAACTCGCCGGTCACCGCCGACGCCGTCGTCTACATCAAGGTGATGGACGCGAAGAAGGCGTTTCTCGAAGTCGACGACTACAAGAAAGCCGTCTCGAACCTGGCACAGACGACGCTTCGGGCCGTCCTCGGCGACATGGAACTCGACGACACGCTGAACAAGCGACAGGAGATAAACGCGCGAATCCGGAAAGAGCTCGACGAACCCACAGACGAGTGGGGCGTTCGCGTCGAGAGCGTGGAAGTCCGGGAAGTCAACCCCTCCCAAGAGGTCCAACAGGCGATGGAACAACAGACCTCCGCGGAACGCCGCCGCCGCGCGATGATCCTCGAAGCGCAGGGTGAACGTCGCTCCGCCGTCGAGACGGCGGAAGGTGAAAAGCAGTCGAACATCATCCGAGCGCAGGGTGAAAAGCAGAGCCAGATTCTCGAAGCGCAGGGTGACGCCATCTCCACCGTCCTCCGCGCGAAGTCCGCCGAGTCGATGGGCGAACGCGCGATAATCGAGAAGGGAATGGAGACGCTCGAAAGCATCGGACAGGGCGAGTCGACGACGTTCGTCCTCCCGCAGGAACTCACCTCGCTTCTCGGCCGGTACGGCCGACAGCTCTCCAACAGCGACGTTCAAGAACAGGCCGGTCTCGACAGCCTCGACTTCGACGCCGAAACCCGAGAGCTCATCGGCTTAGACGACATCGAAGAGATTCTCGGCCAGATAGACCAAGCCGCCGAGATGGACGTCGAAGAACTCGAACAGGAGGCCCAAGCGATAAAGGAGGGCTCCGACCCCGATATAAAGAGCGCCGACGAGATAATCACCGAGGCGGACGCGGAGGACAAAGCGGACATCCGCGACTCCGACGAAGTCGTCGACGACGGGGCGGACGCGGCGGCGAATCCCGACTCCGACGAAGACACGGAGGTCGAACGAGAGCTCGAATAAGGCTGAAAGTCACGAAATGGAACGTATTAACGCCTCACTACGACCGGAGCGAAGCGCTTTTGCACCCGACCGTCCCTACTCCAGGTAGTACAGATGGCAGAAAATGGGGTGGACGAAGAAAAACGGGCCACGCTGCGACGGTTCGCGGCGTTCGGGGCCGCGACGCCGCTCGTCGGGTTGGGAGACGACGACGGAAGTGGGGACGAACCGGCCGAATCCGGAAGCGACGCGCGGGACGCTATCGTCGGATACGTGGCCGCGACGCCGGGTGCGCATTTCTCGAAAGTTCGCGACGACCTGAAGCTAGGGACCGGTGAGACGCAGTATCACCTGCGACATCTCCTCGAAGAGGGCGTCGTCGAGTCCCGGCGCGACGGCGACTACAAACGGTTCTTCCCGACCGGGCGGTTCAGCGAGTTCGAACAGGCGTCGCTCGGCTATCTGCGTCGTTCGACGGCGCGCGGGATGGTGATCGAACTGCTCCGCGACCCGGACGCCACGGGGTCCGACCTCGCAGACCGCCTCGACGTGTCGCGCGCGACGGTGAGCACGTACGCGAGAGAACTCGACGAGGCCGGTCTGCTCTCGCGCGAGAACGGGTACGCCGTGCGTCGCCCCGAGACGCTCATCACCCTCCTCATCCGGTACGCGGACTCGTTCGGCCCCGACGCCGCCGAGTTCGCCGGTGACGCCGCACAGATAATTCGGTTCGACCCCTGACGGCGGCGTCGCTTTCGTCCGATATTATCCGAAAAACGAGCGTCCGCGCGAGAGCGACGGTGCTGGCATATACAGGCGACGAACGACGAAATTCCCGCGACGGCGGAGCGCGGTTCGCCGTATCGCGGTGGTACGGTCAGTTAATGTGGGCTTAGACGGTCACTTTCCACGTCGTCCCCGAGGAGTAGCCCCACTTTTCGACCGTCACGTCGAACTCGTCGGAGAGAAGCGCTCGCATGTTCGCGCCGACCTCTTTCGCGGACAGACCGAGGTCCTCGGCGATGAGGCGGGATTTGAAGTACATCTGCTCCGGCGCGTTCGTTTCGAGGTACCGCAGGATACGTCGCTGTTTGTCGCTGAGGTCGGTCGTCGGGGCAGAAGCGGTGGTGCTCATACTTCTCGCAAGACGGTAGGAGGGTATGAGGGGTTTGGTACGAGTGCTTAACACGCCTCCGTCGTGCGATTCTTCGGCCCCGACGACCCCCACGTTGGGAACGACGGTATGGAGCAGGTACGGTCGTCTAACAGTATCGTAATCGAGACATTCAGGGCTTGTGCACCGGTTCATCCGCCGGATACGAAGACAGAAAATACATACCCGCGGGAGGGCCATGACAGAGCAATGAGTCGTCCGACCGCAGGGGACGCGGTCGACGCTTCCGTAACCGCCGAGGTGAGCGTCGTCCTCCCTGCATACAACGAAGAGGACACTATCGAACGGACCGTCGAGACGACAGTTTCGGCGCTCTCTCGGTTCCTCCCCGCCGACGCGTTCGAGGTCATCGTCGCCGAAGACGGCTGTTCGGACCGAACGCCCGAAATTGCAGAGCGAATGGCCGACGAGGACGCCCGCGTCCGGCACTTCCACAGCGACGAACGACTGGGTCGCGGCGGGGCACTCGAACACGCCTTCGCGGCGGCGACGGGCGACGTGCTCGTCTACTTCGACACCGACCTCGCGACGGACATGCGACATCTCGAAGAACTGGTCGAACGGGTCCGGTCCGGCGACTGCGACGTTGCCACCGGGTCGCGGTGGATGCCCGAGAACGTGGCGTCGCGACCCGCAAAGCGCGGCGTTCCGAGTCGCGCGTACAACGGCCTCGTGCGCACGTTCCTCCGGTCGGACCTCCGAGACCACCAGTGCGGGTTCAAGGCGTTCTCCCGCGAGGTGTTCGAGACGCTCCGCGACGACGTGGAAGACGAACACTGGTTTTGGGACACCGAGATGCTCGTCCGCGCCCAACGCGAGGGGTTCGCGGTCGAGGAGTTCGCCGTGGACTGGACGCCGAAAGGCGACACGAAGGTCGATTTAGTCCGGGACGTGTTCGGGATGGGGAGCCAGATACTCCGCACGTGGTGGCAACTGGCGGTTCGCCCCCGCATCACGCGCCGCGTCGCGTTGGTCGCCGGTGCGGTTCTCACCGTCGTCGCGATGCTCCTCATGACGCAGTACATCGACTTCGGGGCCGTCGTCTCGGAGGTGCGACAGGCCGACGCGGCGTTCGTCGCCGTCGCCACCGTCGTCTACCTCCTCTCGTGGCCGGTCCGCGGAATCCGCTACCGCGACATCCTCGAAGAGTTGGGCTACCGGGAGAAGGCGGGCTTTCTCACCGGCGCGGTGTTCGTCAGCCAAACCGGGAACCTCGTCTTCCCCGCGCGGGCGGGTGACCTCATCCGCGCGTACGTGGTGAAAGCGCGGCGGGGAATCCCCTATCCGACGGGATTCGCCTCGCTCGCGGCCGAACGCGTCTTCGACCTCCTCACCATCGCGGGACTCGCAGGTATCGTCCTCGTCGGGTACACCGTCACCGGGCAGACGGCGGAACTCGCGGAGACACTCGTCGGCGCGGAGGAGGCCGGACAGGTCGCCGTCGTCGTCGCGACACTCGTCGGTCTGGCCGCCGTCGTCGCCGTCGCCGTCATCGCCTTCACCGCGCGGTCCGACAGCAACTTCGCGGGCGCACTCGTCCGCCGGGCGAGTTCCGACTCCTACGCGGAGTACGTCGCGGGCGTCGTCGAACGGTTCGCGAGCGACTTACAGACCGTCGCCGGGACGCGACGCGGGTTCGCCCGCGTGGGCCTGTCGAGCGTCGTCATCTGGACGCTCGACGTCATCACGGCGGTCATCATCCTCGCGGCGTTCGACCCCGGACTCGGACTCGTCGAACTCCTCGCAGTCGGCTTCTTCGCCGTCAGCGTCGGCAACCTCGCGAAGGTGCTTCCCCTCTCGCCGGGCGGCGTCGGCCTCTACGAGGGCGCGTTCACCCTGCTCGTCATCGGCCTGACCGACGTGGGACCATCCATCGCCATCGGCGCGGCGGTGTTGGACCACGCGTTGAAGAACATCGTCACCCTCGTCGGCGGGTACGCCTCGATGATCGGACTGAACGTCTCTCTGACGACGGCCGTCGAAGAGACGCGCGACGTCAGAGAGTCCCCCGACGGGGCGGCGAGACTCGACGACTAGACACCCACCTTTTTGCAGAGGGTGCTACGCACCCTCTCCAAAAACCTGGAGGGAAAAAGGCCGACTTCGCCGCCTTCGGCGGCTCCGTCGGTGAACCGCTCGCTTCGCTCGCGGATGCTCTACGCCGACGTACCGCGAGCGACCGAAGCGAACGAGCGGGCCGACGACTGAACGGAGGGCGGCGGAGCCGCCCAAAGTGAGGAAGGAGTGCGTTTGGTCCAGCTTTTGCCGAGAGCCGGCGAAGTCGGCTCGCAGCGAAAAAGGTGGGTTAGTATAGCCCGCTCGAAAACGGCGCGAACGCCGCGGTCACCGCAGATTCGAGCGCGTCCGTCCGCGACATCCGACCGCCGGTGAACGCCCCGGCCGCGCCCTGTTTCTTCGCGACGTTTTCGGTGCCGAGAACGTCGTCCATCACCGGTCCGAGTTCCTCGCCCTCGCGGATTCGGTCGGCGATGCGGCCGGGGAGGCGGAGACTCGGCCCCGCGCCGAATCCCGTGGCCTCGCCGTCGGTCACGGCCGCCCACATCACCAAAAAGAGGTCCGCGGAACCCTCGAACGAGGCGACGCCGCCCTCGATTCCGACGCCGAAGTCGTAGTCGCCCGATTCGAGGGCGGCGACGGCGCGGTTCTCCGCGCCGGTCCGCGTCTCCGCGATACCCGTCGGTTGCTCCGAGACGCCCGAGGGGACCGGGACGGACGACACGTCCGCGTCGTCGAGTGCGCGTTCCGTCGCGTCGCACTTCACCGGATTTCCGCTTCCGACTGCGACTCGCATACCCGCCGGTTCCCCGTCGGACGGGATGTGCGTGTCGGTTTCGTCGAATTACTCCGAGAGGAGAGCGGAAAGCGTCTCGATTCCCTCGATGAGTCGCGGACTCGGTTGGTTCAACAGGTCGTCGTCGAGGACGTGAATCTCCGCGTCGACGTTCCACCCGCGCGTTCGGAACGACTCCGGGTCCACCCGGTCGCCGCGCCCGCAGACGTGCAACACGACGTGGTCGGGGTCGGCCGCCTCGACGGCGGACCGAGACGCCTCCCGAGAGCGTTCGCCGGGCGAGACGAACGGGTAGCGTCCGCCCGCCGTCGCCACCGCCTCGGGGACCCAGTTGCCCGCCGCCATCGGAGGGTCGGACCACTCTTCGCAGTAGACGACCGGGCGGGGCCCGTCGCGTTCGTCGGGGACCGACCGCCGGACGCCGTCGAGGCGCCCCCGCGCGTCGGCCGCGAGTTCGGCCCCCGCGTCGGGGCGTCCGACCGCGCGCCCCACCGTCTCGAAGGAGTCGACGACGGCGTCCAGTCCGTCAGGTTCGACGTGGCAGACGTCGAATCCGCGCCCGACGAGTTCGTCGCGAACGTCCGCTTGGAGGCCGTCGCTGGTGCAGACGAGGTCCGGGTCCAACTCCGCGATGCGGTCGTAGTTGGGGTTCAACCACCCGCCGACGACCGGCCTCTCCGTCTCGCAGTGCGCCGTGACGCCGACGACGAGGTCATCGGCACCCATCGCCGAGAGCGTCGCCGTCGCACTCGGGGCGAGTGAGACGACGCGCGGCCCGTCTCCACCGCGTTCGCTCTCCGGGTCGTCTTCCATACCCGCTCTCGGACGTGTGAGCGCAAAGGAGTTACGCGACGGTAATGTTATATAAACATGAACGACAACCGTTCACAAACGGGTGGGTGGAGCGCTGTACGTCGCGTATTCGAAGGTGATTCCGAACGTCTTATGTAGTCTTGCTCGCTCTATGGGATACGAACCGCCTCGGGCTTTTTCAAGCCGTGTTTCCGCGCCGAGGCATTCGTCGCTGTACCAATGAGCGAGAAGAGCACCTTCACTCGCAGAACTGCGAGAACGAGAGAGGAACCGACAGAGCGGACCGGCGACGAACGCAGTGCCGACTCCGCGGGAGAGAAGTGGGGGCGACAGACGGACGAATCCGAGACGGAATCGGAGACGACCGACGAGGAACTGTCGTGTCCCGAGTGCGGCGGCAACGTCATCACCGACGACGAACACGGAGAGACCGTCTGTGACGACTGCGGACTCGTCATCACCGAAGACTCCGTGGACCGGGGTCCCGAGTGGCGCGCGTTCGACGCCCAAGAGAAAGACAGCAAGTCCCGCGTCGGCGCGCCGACGACGAACACGATGCACGACAAGGGTCTCTCGACCAACATCGACTGGCGCGACAAGGACGCGTACGGGAACTCGCTGTCGTCGAACCAGCGTCAGAAGATGCAGCGTCTCCGCAAGTGGAACGAGCGCTTCCGCACCCGAGACTCGAAAGAGCGCAACCTCAAACAGGCGCTCGGCGAGATAGACCGCATGGCCTCCGCACTCGGCCTTCCCGAGAACGTCCGCGAGACGGCGTCGGTCATCTACCGCCGCGCACTCGACGACGACCTGTTGCCCGGACGGTCCATCGAGGGCGTCGCCACGTCCTGTACGTACGCCGCCGCGCGGATGGCCGGCGTCCCGCGTTCGCTCGACGAGATTACGGAAGTCTCTCGCGTCGAAAAGAGCGAAGTCGCACGGACGTACCGCTACATCGCGCGGGAACTCTCCTTGGAAGTCAAGCCCGCCGACCCGGAACAGTACGTCCCGCGCTTCGCCTCGGAACTCGGACTCTCCGACGAGTCGAAGATGCGCGCGCGTCAACTGTTGAAGAACGCAAAAGAGAAGGGCGTCCACTCCGGGAAGTCGCCGGTCGGCCTCGCGGCCGCCGCCGTCTACGCCGCCGCCCTCCTCACGAACGAGAAGACGACGCAGGCCGCAGTCAGCGACGTCGCGGACATCTCCGAAGTCACCATCCGCAACCGGTACCACGAACTCCTCGAAGCCGAGGAGAGTCTCGGTCTGGCCTGAACCGACGACGCCGTTTCGATACGTCGTTTTATCTACTCCTCCGAGCGACCGCCGGGCGAGTTCCCCACCGAATCCGGCCGATTTCTCCCGCCGGGCAAGCGTTTAGTCGTCGCCCGCACGTCTTCGGGTATGCAGTTCTCTTTCGACTCGTTCGTCCTCGCGGCGTGTACCGCCGACCTCTCGGACGCGACGGACCCCGCCGTCGAGGAACACGCAGACGCCGTGGAGTTCCGGATGGACCTCGCGGCGTCCGACCCCGAATCGGCTCTCGACGCGTACGACGCCGACGTTCCCCTCGTCGCGACGAACCGCGCCGCCTGGGAGGGCGGCGACTGCGACGACGGCGACGACGAACGACTGGCGACGCTCGAACGGGCGGCCGAACGAGACGCGGTGGCGGCCGTCGATATCGAACTCGACAGTCTGCTCACGCCTCGGGGGGAGACGGCCGCAGAGCGAGTTCGAGAGTCCGGCGCGTCGGTCGTCGCCTCGTTCCACGATTTCGAGGGGACGCCCGCCAGTTCGGAACTCCGCGCGAAACTCCACCGGGCGGCCACGGTGGGCGACGTGGGGAAAGTCGCGGTGACGGCGACGGACGACCACGACGCCCTGCGCCTCCTCGACGCGACGAACGCCGCGACGACGTGGGGTGACACCGTTGCGACGATGGCGATGGGCGAGGCGGGCCGACACACCCGCGCCGTCGCCCCCGTCTACGGGTCGAAAATCGGCTACGCGCCGGTTCAACCCGCCGACGCGACGGCACCGGGACAGTACGCCCTAGAGACGCTCTCTCGACTCGTCGGAGAACTGGAAAGAAAACCGGACACTTAAGCGGCGGGACCGCATCGAGGCACCACATGACGGACACACGTCGGCGAGCACTGGTCGCCGCCCTCGTGGGCGTACTCGGTGCGAGCGTCGGTATCGCTGGTGCCGGTCACGTCTACCTCCGACGGTGGCGCAGAGCAGTCGCGTGGTTCACGGTCGTCATCGCTATCGGCGTCGGCCTCGTGTTCGCGTTCGCGGACCCCGCGGCGGTGTCTATGTCCGACCCGACGGCCCTCCCGACGGAGGTGACCGGGCCGGTGTTCGCACTGCTGTTTCTCAGCACGGTCGACGCCTACTACGTCGCCGCGCGCGGTCGGCAGGACGACTCGGGGCCGCGGTGCCCTCGGTGCGGCGGCGAACTCGATCTGCAGGTGGCGTTCTGTCCGTGGTGCGCGGCGGAACTGAACTCGCGCCCCATCGACGTGGAGAAGATCGAACTGGCCGACCTAGACGGCGCGGAAACGAAGTAGGCGACTCGCTTACTTTTCGATGATGCTCTCTTCGACGACTTCCCCGAAGTGGCGAGCGGTCTGTTCGTAGTAGATGAGAATCTCGTCGCCCGGTTCGAGGTCGGTCACCGCGGTTCGGCCCTCGCGCGTGTGGACTTTGATCGTCTCTGCGTTCTGCAGAAGCGTCTCGACCCTGTCGCCCTCGACGTCGGCTTCGACGCGGAACATCGGCCGCTTTTCTATCTTCACGCGCCCGACGATAGCCTCGCGCGTCCGGCCGTTCGAATCGACGACCTGCACCTCGTCGCCGCTTTTCAGTTCCGAGAGATACTTCGTTCCGCCGTCTGGCGTCCGGACGTAGGCGTGGACCGCACCGGCGTTGACGCGGAACGGCCGGGAGGCGACGTACGGCGACTCCGCCGTCTCGGCGTGGACGAAAAAGAGGCCCCGTCCCATGCTGCCGACGAGCATCCCCTCGTCGTGTTCCATTAGGTTACCCGTATCGACGCAGACTCGGTCTGCCATCCCGGTGCGTTCGACGGCGGACACCTCCGCCCACCGGAGGTCGAGCGTCTCGCGTTCGGCCTCGTCGCGTATCTCGACCGTCTTGCGAATCTCGTCGGGGTCGTCGCTGTCGACGAGGACGCCGTCGGAACCGGTTTCGAGCGTCTCGAACGCCGTCTTGGCCTCTTCGGCTGACGTGACGCCCGCGACGAGTTCCGTCTCCTCGCCGATGCGGGCGATGAGGTTCTCGAGCGGGATTATCGTCCAGTCCTCGCCGACGACGATGGTGTGGTCGGCGTTCCGGGCCGCCTCCTCCGCGAACGACTCGTGGTCCTTCGAGAGGATGCGGACGTACGCGCCGTTCGCTCTCTCGTCGCCGCGGCGGAGCGTCGTGAGGTCCGCAGAGCCCGAGAAATCGGATGGGAGGTCCACCGTGCCGTCGCCCTCGCCGCCCTTTCCGACGACGTACGCGTCGGCGTCCGCGTCGTGCGTCTCGTCTTCGGCCGCCTCTACGTCGTCGACGAGGCTGACGTCCGATTCGTTTCGGAAGGCGGCCACCTTCACGTCGCCGAGCGAACGGACGCGCTCTACGTCCGCCTCGTCTACGAGCACCCAATCGACGCCCGCTTCGAGTCCGGCGGTGATTCGTCGCTTCCTCGTCTCCCAGTCGCCGACGGCATCGTCGGCTTTCAGCCAGACGCTCCGAGTCATTGTGCGGACTGACTCGTCAGTAGGGCTTGAACGTGGCGACTCTCAACAGAATTGCCGAGCGACGGGTCCGCCGAGCGGCGAAGGGTATTCGATATAGCGTTCGGGAGTTTACTTCCTGGGGTTCGGTCCGCGAGGGGTCTCGGTGGACGGATCTGCCGTGCGCGGAACCGAACGTGCGAGAGGTCCCGTTCGAAAATTTCGGCGGCGGTAGCCCGGTGCAGGGTCGACACTCGTCTCGACGAAGTCGTCTGCCGGACCGTCGGCGATATTTCGAGATGGAGAGCGCGGCGAAACGAGACCGACGCACGCGAGTCGTGAGTCGACGGTTCAGCCCCGTACTCTCGGGTCGTCGGCGAAGAGTCCGAATCCGCGCGCGCGACAGAGACCACGCAACGTTCGCCCGCGGTAGAGTCGGGCAGAAATCCGCCTCCTCGCGTATCGAGACCCGAACTCCGCGCGTCGCCCCGGTCGAGAGTCGAATACGCTACGGACGCGCGTTTCGGAGGGTGTACGTCGGCGTTCGGTCGAACGTCGGGTCGGCGTTCTCGCGTCTGAATAAACCGGATAGAACGATACGAAATCGGGTTCAGCCGGGAGACCGGCGGCAATCGGTGCGGAGGCTTCTCGGACCGAGACGTGCCACTACCGGAAGCGACGAGACGGCACTGGAGAGCGAGAACCAGAACCACTCGGCCGCAGGGTCCGCGTTCGCGACTCCGCGGCGAAAATTAGAGACGGAGCGACCGAGTTTACGCTTCGATGCCGAGTCCGGCCTCGCGGAGTGCGCTCTCCGTGTCTGCGTCCTCGTGGACGACGGCGCTCACCGCGCGCGTAATCGCTTCGGGGTCGTCGTGTTGGAAGATAGAGCGTCCCATCGAGACGCCCGCCGCGCCGCCGTCCATCGCGCCGCGGACCATCTCGACCGTGTCTCTGTCCGTGCCGCGACTGCCGCCCGCGATGATGACCGGCAGGCGCGTCGCCTGACAGACGCGTTCGAAGGAGTCGCCGTCACCGCTGTAGGCCGTCTTCACCACGTCCGCGCCGAGTTCCTCCGCGAGTCGCACCGCGTGCGCGAGGCTCTCGGCGTCGTGTTCGTCGATTCCCGACCCTCGCGCGTAGTTCATCGCGAGGACGGGGACGCCGTAGCGGTGAGCCTTCTCGGTCAGTTCGCCGAGTTGCGTCATCTGGTCGGGTTCGTGCTCCGAACCGACGTTCATGTGAAAGGAGACGGCGTCCGCGCCCGAGCGAAGGGCCTCCTCGACGGACCCCGTGATGCGTTTGTCGTTCTCGTCGGGGCCGATGACCGTCGACCCGTTGACGTGGACGATGTAGCCCTTTCCGTTTTTGTTGGGGTGGACGCGCGGGGCGACGCCTTTCTGCGTGAGGACGGCGTCCGCGCCGCCGCGCGTGATGGCGTCTACCGTCGTTTCCAACTCTACGAGGCCCTTGACGGGCCCGAGCGTGATTCCGTGGTCCATCGGGACGACGAGGTATCGTCCGTCTGTCGAGATGCGTTCGAGTCGTGCGTCGAGTCCTGCGTGCATTGTATTGTGTGAGACTGTGGCAACCTCGGGTTATGTGCGTTCCGCTTGGGGCGCACGTTGCGCGAACCCACGTTCGGCGCCCGCTTTCAGTTCGCGAGCGAGCGATTCGAGTCGTTCGGCGACCGTTTCGGCGTCGTCGCCGTTCTCGTGACCCTCCGCGACGATGTCCACGAGGGCGCTTCCGACGATGATGCCGTCCGCGCCGCCGGCGACGATTCGTTCCGCGTGGTCGCCGGTCTTGATTCCGAATCCGACCGCCTTCGGTACGTCGTACGCTTCGAGTCTGTCGAGGCTCTGTTCGGTCTGCCCGGAGACGTCGTCGCGCGCGCCCGTGACGCCGAGTCGGGCCTGCACGTAGACGTACCCCGACACTCGCTGCATCATCCTGTCGAGTCGGTCGCCGCGCGTCGTCGGCGCGACGATGAACACGAGGTCCAACCCGAACTCGTCGCAGGCCTCGCGCAGGGGGTCTGCCTCCTCCGCGGGCAGGTCAGGGACGACGAACCCCGAGAGGCCGACGTCGGCGGCCTTCTCGACGAACGGACGCGGCCCCTGTTCGTCCCCGTACTGGTAGATGAGGTTGTAGTACGTCATGCAGACGAGTGGCACGTCCACGTCCAGGTCCTCGACGAACTCGAAGAAGCGGGCGGGCGTCATCCCCGCCTCTAACGAGCGAACGACCGCGTCTTGGATGGTCGGTCCCTCGGCGACGGGTTCGGAGAACGGCAGTCCGAGTTCGATGACGTCCGCGCCGCCGCGCGCGAGTGCTTCGACGTACTCGAGCGACGAGTCGTAGTCGGGGTCACCGGCCGCCAGATACGGGACGAACGCCGGGCCGTCCGCGAAGGCCGCTTCGAGGGCGTCGTTCGCCATCTAGAACCCCCCCGCGAACTCGGTCATGTCGGGCGCGATGTCGATATCTCGTTTCTCCGTCTCCTCGATGACGGATTCGAGGTCCTTGTCCCCCCGACCGGAGAGGTTCACCAACACCGAATCGCCCAACTCCTCGTGGTGTTCTTCGAGATACGCGAAGGCGTGGGCGGACTCCAGTGCCGGGATGATGCCCTCGGTCTGTGAGAGGCGGTGGAACGCCGTCAACGCCGCGTCGTCGTCGACGTTCACCGCGGTCACCCGAGTTTCGTCCACGAGGTGTGCGAGTTCCGGGCCGACGCCCGCGTAGTCCAGTCCCGAGGAGACGGAGTGTGACTCCATAATCTGGCCGTCTCGGTCCTGAAGAATCTTCGTGCGCGCGCCGTGGAGGACGCCTTCGCGTCCCGTCGAGAGCGACGCGGAGTTCGGAGCGACGCCCGCCTCCTCGTCCACGGAGAGGGAGTCGCCGCCCGCCTCGACGGCGTAGAGTCCGACGCTCTCGTCGCCGACGAACTCGGCGAACGCGCCCATCGTGTTCGACCCGCCGCCAGCGCAGGCGATGACGGAGTCGGGGAGACCGTCCGTCTTCTCGCGCATCTGTTCTCGGGCCTCCTCGGAGATGACGGACTGGAAGTCCCGAACCATCGCCGGGAACGGATGCGGGCCGACGACCGACCCGATGACGTAGTGGGTGTCTTCGACGTTCGTCGCCCAGTCGCGCATCGTCTCGCTTATCGCCTCCTTCAGGGTGCCGCGTCCGACGGTGACGGGCGTCACCTCGGAGCCGTTGAGTCGCATCCGGAAGACGTTGGGTCGTTGGCGGTTGATGTCGCGCCGACCCATGTACACCTCGCAGGGCATGTCGAGGTGCGCCGCGGCCATCGCCGTCGCCGTCCCGTGTTGGCCCGCGCCCGTCTCCGCGACGATTCGCTCTTTGCCCATGTACTTCGCCAAGAGGACCTGTCCGAGGGCGTTGTTGAGTTTGTGCGCGCCCCCGTGGAGGAGGTCCTCCCGTTTCAGGTAGACGTCGCAGCCGTATCGCTCCGACAGTCGCTCTGCGTGTTGCGTGGGCGTCGGTCGCCCGCCGAAGTCGCGCAGGCGACGCCGGAACTCGTCCATGAAGCCGTCTTCGTTCTCCAGCACGTAGCGCTCGTAGGCGTCGGTCAACTCCGCTATCGCGGGCATGAGCGCTTCGGGGACGTACTGACCACCGTACTCGCCGAACTTGCCGTCTGTCGTTGTCTCCGTCATTCAGATATCTCCGCTGTGGTGAATCGGTCGGTGTTCGCTCGCACGTCGCCGTCCATGATGGCCGTGCCGACGAGGAGGGCGTCCGCGCCCGCCGCGCGCATCCGTCGGACGTCCTCGACGGTCGATACGCCGCTCTCTGCGAGAAGCGTCACGTCGTCGGGGACGTGGGGCGCGACGCTCTCGAACGTTTCGAGGTCGACGTCCAACTTCGCTAAGTCGCGGTTGTTCACGCCGACGATGTCCGCGCCCGCGTCGAGTGCGCGGGCGAGTTCCGCTCGGTCGTGGACCTCGACCAGAACCTGAAAGCCGCGTTCGCGCGCCGCCGCCAGTAACTCCGAGAGGTCGTCGCCGACGAACCGCGCGATGAGGAGGACGACGTCGGCCTCCACGGCGTCGAGTTGCGCCTCGCTGACGAGGAAATCCTTCCGGAGGACGGGCACGTCCACCGCCTCGCGGACCCGCCGGAGGTTCTCGGCGGACCCGCCGAAATGCTCCGGTTCGGTCAGGACCGACAGCGCAGTCGCCCCGCCGTCGACCATCTCGCGGGCGAGTTCGACCGGGTCGTCGCCTCTCGTTCCCTCCGTCGTCGGACTGGTCGGCTTCACCTCCGCGACGAGGGGCACGCGCCCCTCGGCCTCCGCGGCGGCCACCGCGTCGGGGAACGACCGCGCGTCCACGCTGACCCGCGTCTCCCCGCCCGGCCTGTCGCGTGCGGCCGCGAGGATGGACCGCACCTCGGGCGCAAGTTCGTCCTCACTAGCGTCCATCATTGTACATTAACGGACTCATTTGCACATAAGGCTTGCGCGTCGTCGTCAAGGTTCAAGGCCGACGGCGGAGAAGCGACGCCCATGGATGCAGGCGTCTACGCCCGCGAGTCGGAGACACTCGGGCGAACTGTGCAGATTGGTATCGCGAGCGGTCGGGTCATCAACGTCTCGTTTCCGGAGCATGCACCGTCGGACGCCGAGACTGACCACCCGCTTTTGGACCGCGTCTTCGACTATCTCGACGGCGAGTCCGACCACTTCGACGACGTGACCGTCGCACTCACCGTGCCGACGGAACAGCGAGACGTTCTCGACGCCGTCAGAAAACTGCCGTACGGCGAGACGGTGACGCTCGGACGCGTCGCGCGACTCGCCGGACTCGACGACGAGGAAGACGAAGACCTACGGACGGTTCGAACCGCGCTCTCGGAGAACCCGGTTCCGCTCTTCATCCCGGACCACCGCGTCCGCGACGCGCCGGGCGGTGCCCCCCCGGACGTCGCGCGTCGCCTCCGAGACGTCGAGTCCGCGTGAGGGCCGGTCAGGCCCGACGGAGGACGATGTACCCGATGAACCCGACGACGAACAGCGCCGACGAAGCGATGTCGGCTTCGGCCGCCTGCGTCGCGACGGCGACGAACTGTGCGATTCCCGCGAGGACGAACGCGGTAGCGGTCACGAGACGCACCCGCGGGTCGATATCGGGGCGTTCGTCTTCGTAGACGGTGTATCCGAAGTAGAGAGCCACCACCGCGAACCCGAGGTTGACCGCGACGTTCGCGAGGGGGTTTCCGGTGACGATAGCCACGACGAGAAGCGCGAGGTAGCCCACCAAGATTGCCTGTATCGCCGTCTGCCGAGTGCCTGCCATGCTCGAAGTGGGGAGGTCCGGACAGTAAAAGGTTCGTCGTCGTGGATGTCGGCGGAGGTGACACCGCGCGCTCTCACTCCGCTGTCTCGTCTGCCGCCGGGAGGGTAAGCGAGAACGTCGTGCCCTCGCCGGGGTCCGAATCGACCCAGATGTCGCCGCCGTGGCGTTCGACGATGCGCTGACAGAGTGCGAGTCCGATGCCCGCACCGGAGTGTTCGTCGTGGTTGTGGAGTCGCTGGAAGACGTCGAAGACGCGTTCCTCGTCTGCGGGGTCGATGCCGATGCCCTCGTCGCTGACGGAGACGCGCCAGTACGCGCCCTCGCGTTCGGCCGACACGCGAATCCGCGGCGGTTCGTCGCCGCTGTACTCGATTGCGTTGTCGAGCAGGTTCTGAAACACCTGCCGAAGTTGGTTCGAGTCGCCCCGCACGCGGGGCAGCGATTCGAGCGTAATCTCGGCGTCGCTCTCGTCTATCTGAATCTGAAGGTCGTCGCAGACGTCCGAGAGAACCGCCGATAGGTCGGTCGGTTCGAAGGCATCCCCCCGCGTCTCGACGCGCGAGTACTGGAGCAGCCCCTCTATCATATCTCGCATCCGGTCTGCCCCGTCGACGGCGAAGTCGATGAACTCCCGCCCGTCGTCGTCGAGTGCGTCGGCGTACCGCCGCTCTACCAACTGGAGGTAGCTCGACACCATTCGGAGCGGTTCCTGTAGGTCGTGAGACGCCGCGTACGCGAACTGCTCTAAGCGCTCGTTCGACCGTTCGAGCTGTCGTTGGTACTCTCGGCGTTCGGTGACGTCCTGGACGACGAGCATCCCCGCGTCGGTTCCGTCGTCGCCGTCGCCCACCGGGAGGATGTAGTTCGACAACTGTCGGCCAGCGTACTCCACCTCGAAGGAGTCTCGCTCGCCGTCGAGGGCGGCGTGGAAGTACGGTTCGACCTCCGCTAAGAGGTCGTCCGGATAGATGTCGAAGATGCTCTGTCCGATGCGCTCTTCGGGGTCGACTCCCTCCCGTTTCAAGAGTTGGCCGCCGGCGGCGGTGTACCGGAGGTTCTCGTCGAAGAGGGCCACCGCGCCGTTCGGGAAGTTCTCGGCCAGCGTCCGATAGCGGCGTTCGCTCTCCTCTATCTTCCGTTGGTACTCTCTTCGGTCCGAGATGTCTCGGACGACGCCGATCTGCTCGGTTCTGTCGGCCGTCTCTATCGCCGCGAAGGTCGCTTCCGCGGGGACGCGGTCGCCGTCGGCCGTCCGAATCATCGCTTCCACCGTCGTGTCGGCCTCCTCGCCGTCGGCCGCCCGCCGCGTTTGTTCGTCTGCTCGGTCGATGGTGGCTTCGTCGACGACGAGCGAGGAGTGCGCGCCGACGAGTTCCTCGCGGTCGTAGCCGGTGAGGTCCGCGTACGCCTCGTTGACCATCGTGAAGTAGCCGTCGTCGTCTTTCACGTAGATGCCGTCGTCGACCGTCTCGACGATGGCCTCGTACTTCGAGAGCGTTCGCTCGCGCTCTTTGCGGTCGGTGACGTCGCGGAAGTAGATAGAGAGCCCCGACTCGGAGGGGTAGACGTTGAACTCCAACCACGCGTCGGCCCCCTCGGAGTACGTCTCGAAGGTGACCGGCTCTTGGGTCTCCATCGCCCGCCGGAACGGGGCCCGGTAGACGCCAGTCGCGTCGGGGAGCACCTCCCATATCTTCCGACCGAGCACCTCCTGGCTGCACCGTTCCATGATGTCGGCCGCTCGGTCGTTGAGATGCGTGAACCGCCACTCGTCGTCGAGCGCGTAGAACGCGTCCGAGATGCGACCGAGGATGTCGCTCAACTCCGTTTCGAGGTCCGTCTTCTGCTGTTCGAGTCGTCGCTCGCGCTCTTTTTGCTCCGTGACGTCTTCGACGGCGGCGACGACTCGGTCGGCGCCGCCCGCCTCCGCATCCAACGGGACGGCGTTGATAGAGAGCCACCGGCGGTCGCCATCGTCCGCGTCGACCTGACACTCGAACCCCGAGACCTGCGTGCCGGTCTCGGCGACCCGACGCCACGGCCACTCGTCGGCCGAAATCGGCTCTCCGTCGGCGTCGTAGCCGTCTATCGACGCGAGGGGGAAGTCGGGGAGGTCCGAGGCGTCGATGCCGTGGTGGTCGAGCATGCGTCGGTTCGCTCGAACGAGTCGCCCCTCGGCGTCGAAGACACCGATGCGTACCGGCGTCGTCTCGAATATCTGTTCGGTCAGGTCGCGTTCGCGGCGGAGTTTCTGTTCGTACTCGCGCCGTTCGCTCATGTCGCGAGTGACCTTGGTGAACCCCCGAAGCGCGCCGTCGTCGTCTCGGATGGCGGTTATCGTCACGTTCGCCCAGAACCTCGTCCCGTCTTTCCTGACGCGCCACCCCTCGTCTTCGACGCGGCCCGCCGCGGCCGCGGCGTCGAGATTCTTTTCGGGCACGCCGTCGTCGGCGTCGTCGTCGGTGTAGAACGCGGAGAAATGCTCGCCGACGATTTCGTCTTCCGCGTAGCCTTTGATCCGTTCGGCTCCGTCGTTCCAACTGGCGACGGTTCCGTCCGGGTCGAGTACGAAAATCGCGTAGTCTTCGACCGCGCTCACGAAGGCGCGAAACTCCGTTCGTCCGGACTCGCCGTCGGGTCGCCACCAGACGCGGGTTCCCGTCTCTATCTCGGTCGATTCGAGTTCGTCGCGACCGGCGAGTGCTTCGAGCACGCGCTGTGCCGTCCGTAGAGGACAGTCCAGTTCCTCTGCGACGGTCGCGGCGGTCACCGGGGTAGACGGCCTGTCTAATCGCGCGAAGAAGCGTCTGACTTCCTCCCGCGTGACGTCCGGGGTCGAGCCAGGAGTCCCCATAGGTGCAGGTATTCCCAAAACAGTATAAACGCTTGCCGTCCGCGAATTCGCCGACGAAGTCGGAGAACGCGCCGGTTCGGGGCTGCTCTCGTCGGGCGGCCGCGTCAGCGACGGTCCGTTCGCCCGCCGACCCACTCCCACTCTAACCCCTCGTGGACGACAAATTCGAGGGCGTTGACGAGGTAGTGCGCGACGAAGACGACGAGGAGGCTCCCGGTCAGGACGAATCCCGCCGCGAGGACGAACCCGAGGACGCCGGTGACGACGACGCCGACGCGGCCCTGCGCGCCGTGCCCGAGTGCGAAGGCGACAGACGAGACGACGGCCATCGCCCACGGGGAGACGTCGAACCCGGCGGCGACGACGCCGACGAGTGCGCCGCGGAACAACAGTTCCTCGAACCCCGCGATGACGGGGAGCACACAGAGGAGAAGCACCGCCCACCCGCGGGCCGTCTCCGGGGCGAGAGATTCGCGGAGTTGCTCGCTTCCGCCGAGGCCGAACCGTTCGCCCGCCGCCGCGCCGAGTTCGTTCGCCGCGTAGAGTGCGACGCCGAAGCCGGTTCCGAGGAGGGCGTGCCACGGGGTGAGACTGTCGAGGCCCGCGCCGAACGCCCCCGCCGGGATGTCGGAGAACCACGCGCCGCCGAGGAGGAGAGCGGCGAAAAGCCCCTGCGATACCGCCACGTTCAACAGGAGAAGCGCAGTCGAGGGGCCTGAGTCCTCCGTCTCGTCGGTCGGCGACTGCGGCCCGTATCGGAGTCGCGGCGTCGCGACGAACTCGTCTGGGTCGTCCGACCGCGTCTCGTCGCCGGTCGGTTCGCGGGGCCGAACGCCCGTCTCGGCGGAGGCGGCCCTCTCGGCGTCGTCGTGCGAAATAACGCCCCGAGAGGCGTGAGAAAGTAAGAGAAGCGCCGACGTGACGAGGCCCGCGAACGCCGCGAACATCGCCCAGTCGGGCATCCGCCGTTACTGCGGGTTCGGGCTGGACGGCCCGGAGATCTGGTTTTCGGGCGCGAGAGCCGACCCGGTGATGCTCTTGAGGCGGTCCACGAGCGAGTCCTTCTCGGCTTCGCCTTCGAGGGCGATGTCGAGAACCTCGCTGATGTGGGAGACGGGGATTATCTCCACCATCTCTCGGTACTCGTCCTCGATCATCACGTCCTGCATGTTCGCGGCGGGGATGATGACCCGCGTGCATCCGGTCTTCGCGGCGGCCTCTATCTTGTGGGTGACGCCGCCGACGGGAAGCACGTCGCCGCGGACCGACAGACTGCCGGTCATCGCGAGCGACTGGTCCACGCCGACGCCTTCGAGCGCCGAGATGACCGCCGTCGCGACGGTGATGGAGGCGGAGTCGCCGTCGACGCCGCCCTGTCCGGCCTGGACGAACTGGATGTGGATGTCCTTCTCGGAGATGTTCTCGTCGGAGAACTTCTTGATGATGGCCGAGACGTTGTCGACCGCCTCCTGTGCCATCTCCTTCAGTTGCCCGGTGGCGATGACTTCGCCCGGTCCCTGCGAGGGCGTGACTTCGGCCATCACGGGGAGCATGATGCCCGAGTCTTCGCCCATGACCGCGAGACCGTTGACGCGGCCGACTTGGTAGCCGTCCGCGACCTGCAGTTCGTAGTCCTTGCGGCGTTCGATGTAGTCGTCCGCGAGTTGCTGCTCGATGGAGCGACTGCGGCCCTTCGCCTGAAGGACGTGTTCTCGCGTCACGACGTCCGCGTCCTGCCCGCGGGCGATGTCGCCCGAGACGCGGACGAGGCCGCCGAGGTTGCGGAGTTCGAGCGTGAGATGTCCCTTCCGACCGGCGCGGCGGCGGGCTTCGAGGATGGTCTCCTCTATCGCCTCCGCGGAGAAGTCCGGCAGGCGGCCGTCCTTCTCGACCTCTTGGGCCACGAAGCGCACGTACTTGCGGCGCATCTCCGGGGTGTCCTCGATGGTGTCGTCCATGTACACCTCGTACCCGTACCCCTTGATGCGGGAACGGAGCGCGGGGTGCATGTTCTCCATCGCGTCGAGGTTACCCGCGGCGATCATGATGAAGTCGGTCGGGACGGGTTCGGTCTGGACCATCGCGCCCGAAGAGCGCTCGGACTGGCCCGTGATGGAGAACTCGCCCTCCTGAATCGCCGTCATCAGGTGCTGTTGGCTGCGGATGTCGAGCGTGTTTATCTCGTCGATGAACAGCACGCCCTTGTTGGCCTTGTGGATGGCACCCGGTTCGACCCGGTCGTGACTCGGCGTCTCCATGCCGCCGGACTGGAACGGGTCGTGGCGCACGTCGCCGAGGAGCGCACCCGCGTGGGCACCGGTCGCGTCCTCGAAGGGCGCGGCCGTCTCGTCCGCGTTGTTCACGATGAGGTTCGGAATCATCGAATCGCTGCCTCGCGACCCGTAGCGGAACGCGAGGTAGATGACCCCCGCCGCGAGGATGCCGAGCAGAATCTGCCCGGCGATGATGAGCGAGTAGCCGAGCACGATAGCGATGATTATCCACATGAGGAACGACCGCATCTGGTTTCGCTTGCGGGCTTCCTCCTTGTGGGCCTCGACTATCTGGTCGCCTTTTCCGGCGGGGACGGTGCGTACCTTCGGGTTGTTCCCGTCGTCGGGATTGTGGTAGACGAGGACGTCTTGAAGCTCCTCTTTGGGGAGGAGTTCGGCCATCGCCTTCGCGAGCATCGACTTGCCCGTACCGGGCGAGCCGATCATCATGACGTGGCGACGCTGCTTTGCCGCCTTTATGACGACGTCGCGAGCGTGCTCTTGTCCGATGACTTGGTCGACGAGCCTGTCGGGGACCTCTATCTCCTCGGTGGAGTCTATCTGCAGGCCGCCCAGAAGGTCGTTCTCGTCGATGTCGTCGGCGACGTCGGCCGTGACCTCGACTTCGCTACCGAGGTCGTCTATGGTTCCCCCCTCGTCGACCTCACCAGACTGCGTCTGGTCGGCCGGTGCTGGGACGTCGTCGACTTCGGTTCCGTCGTCGACTTCGGCCCCGTCGTCGGGTCCGGCCTCCGGAAACACCTCGTCGTCGGACGACGAGTCGGAGGTATCCTCGGAGATACGCTCCTCCTCCTCCTCCGGAAGGTTGTCGTCGGTGTCGGTGTCGTTACTCATAGTAGTCTAACTGACCATTACGCTTTCCAGTTCCTGAGGAGCAGCGCTCTCGTCCAGTCGTCTGCCGGTCGAGTGCCTGGTACTCATAGAACTGTGTCGCTACTATAATCGAAGGCCGCTCGACTGATATACTTTCTCCCCGAGCTCGACCGCCGGACCACCCAACTAAACGGAGGGTTCAGACGGCTTCGCGGGTAATTAGCTGGTTTCGGACGACTCGGGCACTTTATAAATGAGGCGCGGGAAAAGCCGACCATGCGGGGGTTCTACATCGGCCGCTTTCAGCCATACCACAACGGGCACCACCAGATGGTCAAAGAGATCGCCACGGAAGTAGACGAACTCGTCTTGGGCATCGGAAGCGCGGGCGACTCCCACTCGACGCGAAACCCCTTCACGGCGGGCGAGCGAATCATGATGGTCGCAAAGTCGGTCGTCGACTTCGACATCACGACGTACGCCGTCCCGATAGAGGACTTAGAGCGAAACTCCGTGTGGGTCAGTCACGTCCAGAGCATGTCGCCCGCGTTCGACGTCGCCTACTCGAACAACCCGCTCGTCATCCAGTTGTTCAAGGAGGCGGGCGTCGAGGTTCGACAGTCGCCGATGTTCAACCGCGGCGTCCTGCAGGGAACCGAACTCCGCAACCGGATGATGAACGGCGAGGAGTGGCGGAGTCTCGTCCCCGAACCGGTGGTGGGCGTCATCGACGAAATCGGCGGTATCGAGCGCATCCAACGCGTCAGCGACACCGACTCCGACGGGCGCGACTCCGACGGGGGGCCGGACCCCGAGTGAGCGACCGATGATAACGCTCGCCTCCGACTTCGGGTCGCCGTACCCGGCGGCGATGAAGGGAGTCATCCTCTCTGCGACGGACGCCCGCCTCGTCGATGTCTCGCACGACCTGCCGCGACAGGACGTTCGCGCGGCCGCCTTCTGGACGCGAGAGACGCTTCCGTACTTCCCGCCCGCGGTTCATCTCGTCGTCGTCGACCCCGGCGTCGGCACCGACCGCGCGGCGGTGGTCGGACGCGTCGGCGACCACGCCTTCGTCGGCCCGGACAACGGCGTCCTCCGTCCCGTCGCGCGCCGAATCGCCGCCGAGACAGACGCCGACCCCGAGTGGTTCGAGTACGAGTACGACGACCCCGCCTCGACGACGTTCCACGGTCGGGACGTGTTCGCCCCCGCCGCGGCGGCCGTCCACGACGTCGGCGCGGACGCCGTGGAATCGCTCTCCGCCGTCGTTCCCCTCCCCGACGAGGAGGTGTGTGACCTCCGGTTCCCGACTGCGACCGTAGACGGCGACGCGGCCCGCGGCGAGGTTCTCGTCGTGGACGACTTCGGCAACGCGATTACGAACGTCCCCGGGGAGTTCCTCGGCGGGCGAACCGGCGAGACGGTCTCCGCGAACGGGACGGACGCGCCCGTCGAGACGGCGTACGCCGCCGTCGAACCGGGCGAGAGACTCGTCACCGTCGGCAGTCACGGCTACGTCGAGTGCGGCGTGAACCGCGGCCGGGGCGACGAGGCGTTCGGCCTCGCACCCGGCGACGACGTCCGCTTCCGGTTTCAGTCCTGAGCGGCCGCCTCACTCGATTCGGCCCCGAAAGAGACACTCGCGGACCCTCTCGTCGAACAGGTCCGTCTCCCCGGTTTCGACGACGTCGTACCCGCGCGACCGATAGAACGACCGCCCGACGCGGTTCTCCGCGAGCACCCTGATTTCGAACGCGTCGTACCCCCGCTTTCGACAGAACTGCTCAAACCTGTCCAGGAGGGCCGTCCCGACTCCCTCTCCCCAGTGTTCGGGGTCGGCGTAAACCGCGCTGAGAGTGGTGACGGTCTCTTCGTCGCCGAGTCCGCCCGTCGCGTATCCCACAACCTCGCCGTCCCGTTCGGCGACGAGAGAGGCCGCGCCCTCGCGTTCGACGAACGCTCTGACCGCCTCCGGGGAGTACCACCGCGCCATCGCGGCGTCGATAGTCTCCCGCGAGAGGACGTCGTCGTAGGCGGCGTCCCACCCGCGTTCGGCGACGTGCCGGATGGCGGGAACGTCGTCTACGGTCGCGTCGCGGACGGTGACGTCCGGCATGGGCGACAGTTCGTTCGCCTCCGGAGTAAAGACTCGGTGACCGGCGGTGGAGACAGTCGGACGACGAGAGCGGGAAGCGAAAATCGAAAGTGGGAGACGGAACCCGACAGCGAAGCGGAGAGAGGCGATGTCGGGCGGACGCGATTACTTCGCGGCGATGACGTCGTCGATGCGGACGATCATCGTCGCCGCCTCGGTCGCCGAATCGACGGCTTCGCGCTTGACCGCGGCGGGGTCGATGATGCCGTGTTCGACGGGGTCGCCGATTTCGCCGGTTCGACCGGACGAGATGATACCGGCGACGCCGTCGCTCTCGTAGCGCGCGCGGAGGTCCACGAGGGCGTCGATGGGGTCCATGCCGGTGTTCTCGGCGAGGGTGCGCGGGAGTGCCTCGACGGCGTCGGCGTACGCCTCGACGGCGAGTTGCTTGCGCCCCTCGATGCCCGCCGCCGCGGAACGGACGTGGTCGGCGATTGCGATTTCCGTCGCGCCCGCGCCGGGGACGACGCCGCCCGCGTCGATGGCCGCGACGACGACGTCGACGGCGTCGTTGACGGCGCGTTCGAGTTCGTCCACGACGTGGTCGGTGCCGCCGCGGAGGAACAGCGTGACGGCCTTCGCCGCCGCGCCGCCCTCCACGAAGGTGAGTTCGTCGTCGCCGAACCGCCGCGTCGAGACGGCGTCGGCACGGCCGAAGTCCGCGGAATCGAGGTCGGTGACCGACCCGAGACGCTTTGCGCCCGTCGCGCGGGCGACGGCGCGGGCGTCGGCGTTCTTCACGCTCTCGAACGCGAGGATGCCCTCGTCGGCGAGGTGGTTCGCCACGCGGTCCGAGATGGACTTCGTGCAGAACACCACGTCCACGCCCGCGTCGGCGAGCGTCTTCGCGTAGCCTCGGAGTTCGTCGTCCTCGGCTCTGATGGCGGCGTCGAGTTGGTCGATGGAGGTGATGTTGTACTCGGTGTCGAACTCGCCTTTTCGGACGTCGAGTTTCACGTCGACGACGGCCACCGTGGCGTCTTCGACGCGCGCGGGCATGCCGTCGTTGACGCGGTCTTTGTCCACGACGACGCCCTCTACGAGTTCGGTCGCAGAGGAGGACGACCCGGTGCGCGCGGCGATGCGAACGTCGTCGCGGTCGAACGTCCCGTTGCCCTCGTGGACCATCCGGACCGCTCTGACGACGTGTTCGGCGAGGACGTCCGCGGTCACGTCGCCGGTGCCTTTCCCGGTCATCGACGACTCCGCGACCTGTTCGAGGAGTTCGTCGTCGAGTTCGACGGCCAACAGTTGCTCGTCGATGGCCTCCTGTGCGAGGCGCGCGGCCTCGGTGTAGCCCTCCACCACGACGGTTGGGTGAAGGTCCCGTTCGAGGAGGTCCTCGGCGTGGACGAGAAGTTCGCCCGTGAGGACGGCGGCCGTCGTCGTGCCGTCGCCGACTTCCTTCTGTTGGGTCTGGGCGACTTCGACGATCATCTGCGCCGCCGGGTGTTCGATGTCCATCTCCTGGAGGATGGTCGCACCGTCGTTGGTGATGACGACGTCACCGGAGGAGTCGACGAGCATCTTGTCCATCCCGCGGGGGCCGAGCGTCGTCCGGACGGCGCTTGCGACGGCCTTCCCGGCGCGGATGTTCGAGTCCGTGGCGGCCCGGCCGCCGGTTCGGCTGCTCCCGCCCGCGAGAATGTACAGTGGTTGCTGCATACGTGTCGCCATAGTTATGAAACCTCACCGTTCCAGACGCTTGCGGTTCTATAAATAGATTTCGTCGGATAGTGCGGCGGAATCGCACGACGGGGCCAGGACTCACTCGTCGCTTCGGCCGTCGAGAGGCCGTTCAGATGGCCCGGTACGTCTCGACTGTCACGCCGCCGTTGCTCGTAATCGTGACGACGTAGTCGCAGTAGGTAAACGAGAAGACGCTCTCGACGTGCGTCCGCGACCCGCCGAACAGTTCGTTCACCGCGTCGGGGTCGATGCCCGCGTCGTACAGAGGCGGGAGCGCCGTTGCGGTGACGCCCTCGGCGGCGGCGACGGCGGCGACGATGGCCATCGAAACCGTGTCGTAGTCGGCGGCGTCCACGACGGTTTCTCTCCCGTGGACGGTCGTCTGCGTCCGTAACCCTGACCTCTGCGTTTCTGACATACTCAACGGTAGGATGCGCCGAGCCTCACTCTAGCAGTTGACCCCGCAACCCGTTTAAATACACCCTCACTCCGAGCCCTCGTTTCAGTTAGTTCGGCGGTTTGACAGCATAGCGCGCAGAACCGAGGAATTTCCGCGAGTGGTGCAATCTACAAGATATTTGAACTCGTGGAGGTTCCGAGAGAACATGTTGGAGCTGGAACACGGGTTTCGGGTGGTGGACGTCCACGCCCGACTCGACCCCGACGGGGAGTCGGTATCGACCCGGGGGCGAGAGGTGGGGCCAGAGCGGTTAGAGCGGGAACTACATCAGGCGGGCGTGGTCAAAGCCGTCGTCTCGCCGGGGCGTCGGCCCGAGGGGATGGGGTACCTCCGCGCGAACAACGCCGTCGCTCGACTGAGCGTGGACCGGCCGTTCTTGGCGTTCGCGCGCATCGACGGGCCGCGTGACCCGAGCAGTCGGACGGCCGCGCGCCTCCGCAATCTCACGGCGTCGCGGTCGGAGTCGCACGCCGACCCCGAGGACGTCGAGAAGTACGGCTACGACGACCGATTCTACGGGTTCACGCTCGCGCCGGCGGTGGACGGCCTCCCCGACGAGGAGACGTTCGACCGGTTGGAGGACGTGGGGCTTCCCCTCCTCGTGCACGCGGGCGCGGATTTCCCGCCCGCCGTGGCGGCGGAGACCATCCTCCGGCGCGACCTACCGGTTATACTCGCCGGGTTCGGCGGGTTCCCGCTCGACCGCGACCTGATGAACGAGGCCATAGAGATGCTCGACGACCACGACGAACTCTACCTCGACACGAGTTTCGTCCGCTACCGCGACGTGTTAGAGCGCGCGCTCCTCGAACATCCGGACCGGGTGCTGTTCGGAAGCGGCGTCCCCGAGACGCACCCGAACGTCGGCGTCATGGAGATTCTGACGCTCGACGTCTCCGAAGACGCGATGCGACGAGCGTTCTCGAAAAATCCCGCGCGCGTCGTCCCCGAACTCGGTCCGGGCGAGGACTGACCTACCGCCGGTCGTACTTCGCGACGGCCCGGTCCGCACGCTTCGAACAGCCGTGGGGATTCCGCGTCGCGGACCGGTCTCGGGCCCGCGCGACCAACCCGTCCGACGACCCGGTGGCCATCCCGACGAAGACGTCTCTGCCCGTCCCGAACCACCCGGTCGGCGAGGCGTCACCGCGGACCACGTCTCTCGCCGACGCGAACGCGTCGCGTCCGGCGTGCGAGAGCGTGCGAGCCACGACGGACGGGCGCGCGCCGTAGTTCTTGGCGAGTCGGTACGAGAGCGCGCGGTACTTCCAGCCCCAGTCTCGTTCCGCGACGCCGCCGTCCGACTCGTACTCGGTTCGGACGCACATCTCCGGTCGCCACTCCACCTCGTAGCCGAGTCCCGCGAGTCGGTGCGACGCGTCCCGAGCGCCCCCGGTCTCCAGATACTCGTCGAACCCGTCGAGTCTGTCGAGGACGTCCGCCCGGAACGCGACGTTGCCGCCGTTGAAGTACGTCACCTCGCGGCCGCAGACGGAGGTTCGTTCCGCGGACTCCGTCGTCATCCCGGCGCGGAGCGTCTGGTGCGTCGGCCCGGTGACCGCGTCGGCGTCTTCGAGGCCCTCCGCGACCGCCGAGCACCACCGCTCTTCGACCGCGAGGTCGTATCGGAGGAGAGCGACCGCGTCGCCCGACGCCGCGCGGATGCCGGCGTTGCGCGCGACGTTCAGCGTCCGGTCGGATATCTCGACGAGCACGTCCACGTCGTCTCGGTCACGCACCATGCCCGTGGTCCCGTCGGCGGACGGACCGTTGACTACGATTATCTCGGCGTCGGGTGCGTGCTCGGCCAGCGCGTCGAGGCTGGTCGCGAGGCGGTCCCGACCGTTCAGTGTCGGGACGACTACCGAGAGCTCCATACCGGTCGGTAGCGGCGCGGGAACTTAAATTTCTCCGCTCGAACCCCGCCGACGGGGAGCCGAATCGGACGGACACTCGCTTTCGGGATAGTGTACTTCTGCGGACACTATCTCGCTACTCGAACAGAAGCGTCCGGCCCGAGGCTCGCGGGCCCGGCGTCATTCGTCGCCGACGGTGGCCCGCCAGTAAGAGACGGAAGCGAGTCGCCGCCCGAGGCTCGTCTCTCCGAGCGAGGTGTCGGCCTCTCGGAACGCGCCCGCGATTCCGTTCGGAATCTTTCGGTAGAAGCCGTAAGGAAGGAGAAAGTCGCTCCGCACGTCGGTGAACGAGAGGCCCGCGGTGTCGAGCAGTCGGCGGACTTCGTCGTCGCCGTAGAGTCGCGACCCCATCGGCAAGAGCCAGTTGTAGACCACTCGCGCGCTCGTGTCGTTGAACGTGTCGAAGAACACGAGTTCCTTCGAGACGCGCTTCATCTCCGCGAGGAACTTCGCCGGCGTGTCCGCGAGGTGGAAAAACCGCATCGCGAAGACGGCGTCGAAGTGGTCGTCCGGGAACGGAAGTCGCGCGGCGTCTCCGCGGAGGAACTCGACGTGGTCTTCGACGCCCGCGCGGCGCGCCTTCTCGCGGCCCTGCGTCATCATCGCGCGAGAGATGTCCAGTCCCACGATGTTCGCGCCCCGTTCGGCTAGCATCACGGTGAATCGACCGGTCCCGCAGGCGATTTCGAGGACGTCTTTGTCCTCGACGGGACCGAGTGCGTCGAGCACCGCTCTCTTCTCCCGGTGGTCGATGAGTCGCCCGCCGCGGGAGAACCGCTTCGAGTCGTACTCCTGGGCGACGTCGTCGGCCTGGTACCACTCCTTTCCTTTCACACTACCCTGTCTTGCTCACCCGCGGACTAAAACCGTACTGGATGTAGTCGAGACGGCGTCGGTCCGGTGCCTCCGGTTATCGACCGTGGACCTCCCCGCTTAGCCGCTCGTAACGACGTTCTCCGTGGAGATGCGGACGATGACGCGGGCGCCCTCCTCGTCGTCTTTGTTCGGGTACTCCTCGACGTCCATATACCGCCGGGCGAGTTCGTCGATGTGTTCGACCGCACCCTCATCGTCGAGGGTGGCCTCGCCGCGGACGGAGACGTACCGGTACGGGTCGTCCGGGTCGAGGACGGAGACGCCGACGTTGGGGTTCGCCTCCACGTTCTTGACCTTCCGTCGGCCGCGCGCGCTGTTCACGAGAACGAACTCGCCGTCTTCGTGACCGACCCACACGGGCGTGACGTGCGGCGTCCCGTCGGGCATAACCGTCGCGAGGTGGGCGAACGATTTCCTCTCGAAGATGTCGCGGTGCGATTCGGGAATCACGCTGCTTCGGTTCTCTCTCTGCGACCAAAGCTGTTCTTGGGACCGACCTTATACATATGTCAGTGTGTATAAGGTGTCTGCATTGTATTGTCACACTTGTAGCCAACCTTTACCATGAAGTTAGCTGTTCAGGTAGGTATGAGCACCAGTACCGCAGAGACCACCCGTGAGGACCCTCTTTCGGAGTCCGAATTCCGCGAACGCCTCCGCGAACTCCCCCCGAGCGCGAAACTCGTCGCGAAAGTTCTCGAGAGCGACGCACCCCTCTCGCAGGGACAACTCGCAGAGGAGTCTCTCCTTCCGGACCGCACCGTCCGCTACGCGCTGAACCGCCTCGAAGACGCCGACCTCGTCGGCTCTCGCTACAGTTTCAAGGACGCGCGCAAGCAGGTCTACTTCCTCAACACGTAGACACCCGCCGCACTCTCTCGGCGCGAACGGTCGCGGCCGCCGTCTCGGAAACCGACCAAGCCACCGCCGACGGCCGCGACGCACCACCACGATTTTCGCCCGACGCTCCGAACTGGGAGTCGTGACTCCCATCCGACGCTTCTCCGTTCCCGTCGAGACGCGCGCGCCGACTGGCGCGACGAACGCGTACCTCGTCGGCGAAGGACCTCCGGCGGGCAGTTCACTGCTCGTCGACCCCGCGGGTCGGACCGAGGCTTTGGACGAGGCGGTGCGCGCGGCGGGCGTCGACCACGTCGCCGTCACGCACACCCACCCGGACCACGTCGGTGCCGTCGCCGACTACGCCGCGGAGACGGACGCCGCGGTGTGGGCGCGCCGGGGGCGAACGGACCGGTTCACGGCGGCGACGGGTGTCGAACCCGACCGGACGTTCGCGGAGGGAGACCGGATACCGGTCGGAGACGGAGGCGTGACCGTCCTCGACGTTCCCGGCCACGCCTCCGACCACGTCGCCTTCGAGACGGACGCCGGAATCGTCGCCGGTGACCTCGTCGCCGCGGAGGGGAGCGTCGTCGTCGGCGCGCCCGAAGGTGACGTGCGCGCGTACCTCGTGGCCCTGCGCCGCCTGTACGCCCGCGACCCCGACGCGCTCTTTCCGGGGCACGGACCGGTCGTCTCCGACCCGCGGGCGACGTGCGAACGCCTGATTCGACACCGCCTCGACAGGGAGCGCCGCGTCCTCGACGCGATTCGGGCGGGCGCGTCGGACGTCGCCGCCGTCCTCGACGCCGCCTACGGGAAGGACCTGACGGGCGTGCGCGACTTGGCGCGGGCCACCGTCGTCGCGCACGTCGAGAAGTTGGCCGCCGAACGCCGGGTTCGTTACGACCGGGAGACGGGGCGCATCGAACCGGTCTGACGGGCGACGGAGTCGCCCCGCCGGACTCGGACGCACCGACCGAGGGCGTTTTCCCGCCGCGCGACCGACCACCGGACGTGAACGACGGCGAACCGACGCTCGAAGCGGAACTCGAACGCGCGAGAGAACTCGACGTCTCGGACCTCGCGGACGCGATAGAGTCCATCGGCTTCGAGTGCACTCGGTGCGGCGCGTGCTGTAAGGGACACGGCGAGGGCGACGAGAGAGACGCCCACACGGCGACGGTGTTCCCGGACGAGGTTCGCCGCCTGACCGACGCGACGGAGTACGACTTTCGCGACGTGGCCCGCCCGATGCCGTTCGGACTGACGGACGGCGGTGACGGACCCGAAGGAGAAACGTTCGAGTGGGCGCTTCAGACGGACGCCTGCGGCGACTGCGCGTTCTACGAGGAGGACGACTCGGGGACGGGAGCCTGCGGCGTCCACGAGGACCGACCGCTCATCTGTCAGACGTACCCGTTCAGCGTCGCCCTCGGCGGGACGAGTCAACCAATGGGAGAGGCAGTGGATGAAGCGGGGATGGTCCGCGCACACGAGTGCGAAGGACTCGGGCGCGACATCTCCCGAGAGGACGCCGAGGAACTGGCGAGTGCGCTGAAGACGCGGGCGGTGCGGGAGTTAGAGGAAGCCATCGGCGTCAGAGACGAGTTCTCGCCCGTCGAAACCGGTCCGGGCGAGGTCGTCGTCCACGATTCGGAGGGCGCGAAACGCCCCGACGGGTCGCGCGTAGAGGACTGAACGCGTGTTAGCAGCGGTACACATTTAACGTTCGCTAGTGACGAATGTATGGAGGTCTATACGGTGGAAATCTCAGATAAACTCCTGTGTCTGTTCAACACTGACGTCCGCGCGGAGGACGACCGGTACGTCGTCGAGGTTCCGAAGCGCGAAATCGACGCCGGGATAGTCGAACCCGGCGAGACGTACCGTGTCGCTCTCATCTCTCGCGAAGCAACGGAGGACGAAGAGACGACGGAACCGAGCGGTACGTCGGCAGAACCGCAACCGCCGGTCGAAGTCGGCGAACTCCGGTACGTCGAGATAGAGGACATCGGGAAGCAGGGCGACGGCATCGCTCGCGTCGAACGCGGGTACGTCATCATCGTCCCCGGCGCTCAGGTCGGCGACCGAGTCAAGATAGAGGTCACGGAAGTCAAATCCAACTTCGCAGTCGGCGAAGTCATCGAAGAAGACTTCTAACGACCTTTTTGCGTCGTCGGGTCGCGCACAGCGCGACCACTCCTCGCAAAAAGCTCGACCATCGCCAGAAATCGGAGATTTCTGGCTGTTCAGCCAGAACGCAAAGCGTTCTGGCGACAAAAAGGGCCGCGCCTCGCTCACTTCGTTCGCTCGGCGCGGTAGAGCCTCTTGTCCCTTCTCTCTCAGTCCGCGCGCCGTTCCGTCGGGTACTCTCTCGTGTAGGGGCCGAAATCCACGTCCGTCGCGGCCACGTCCTCCGCGGAGTCGTACGGTCGGTCGATGACTATGTCCCCCGCGGTTCGCTTGCCGATGCCGGGGATGGCCGTCAGTTCGTCCATCGACGCCTCGTTGGGGTCGAGAGGGTGCGGCACGCCGGTGACGGAGCGGTACCCGTGGTCCACGACGGAGACGTCGATGGTCCGGCCGAGTTCGCGTTCGCCCGGGATGCCGACCAAGAGGGGGTAGGTGCCGAGTTGTCGGCCGAACGTCTTGCCGTCTTGGTGGTACTCCAAGTGGACGTCCGGAAGCACCGTCCCCGCCGGGGCGAGACGTTCGAGCATCGGGCGGTCTATCTCCTCGCGAACCTCCTTTTTGTACGTCTGGAACAGTTTCTTGTGGCCCTTCGCGATGTCCGCGCCCGACTCCGCCATCTCGGTGCCCTCGAACGCCATCACCTGCCGGATGTTGATGCGGCGGACCATCAGACCCGCGTCGTAGACGCGGTGGAGAAAGCGCTTGTTGTGTTCGAACGTCTCCTCGCGTTCGGCCTTCAGTCCGTGAAGCAGGTTGATACCGGGCAGGAGTTTCGGCAGGCGGTTCGTCGCGTCGGGGCCGTGCGTCGGCGCGTCGGCGGGCGACTCGCCGGGCCGCCATCCCGCCTCCTCGTTGACTATCTTCACCGCCTCGAAACACTGGTCTGCGGTGACGTTGAGCGTGTTCGCCTCCTGAACGACGGGGTCCGCGGATTCGAGGCCGAACGCCGCGGTGTCGCCCGGCGTGTTGTGCTCGGCGATGATTCGGATGCACTCGCGGGACTCCTCGGGCCACTTCACGACCGTGATGGGGTTCATGTTGTCGAGGTGGAGCGTCTCCAGATTCGGGGCCACCTCCCGGATGCCGCCGTAGAGGCGACGGAGGGCGTCGGGGTTCGGCGCTTCGCCGTCGCCGCCGAACGCGAGGATGTCCGCCTGTCGGCCGAGTCGGAAATGTTTCGCTCCCCTATCCGAGAGGTTTCCGACCTCCCTGACGACCGAGTCCGCAGAGCGGAACGCGGGGTTGCCGTACATCGGTTCGGTACAGAACGAACACCGGTAGGCGCACCCGCGGGACGTCTCCATCTCGCAGATGAGGTAGTCGGGGTGGTTCGGATGCTGTTCGACGACGAACGCGCCTTTCGCGGCCCAGCGGTCGAGTTCCTCGTTGTCGCGGTAGCGGTTGTCGAAGCCTTCGAGTCCACTATCGACCAAGTCGTACGCCGCCGCCTCCACGTCGGCCATCGCCAGGAAGTCGTAGTCGAGGTCCTGCCGTTCCATCTCCTGTGCGCCGGCGTTCTCCTCGCCGACGCCGAACCGGATGGGACCGCCCATCAGCGTCGTCCCGTCGGCGGCCCACGCGAGTTTCCGGACTTCGTCGGGTTCGGCGGGCGTCCCCCCGACGTACTTTCCGGGGACGGTCATGCCGCCGATGTAGACGAACAGGTCCGCGTCGGCCACGTCCGCCCACTTCGAGCGTTCCTCGCGGAGTTCGTCTATGGTGTGGTAGGTGACGTTCTCCTCGGGTACGCCGGCGTCCACGAGGGCCCCCGCGGTGAAGCGCGGATACGTCGAGATGTAGGGCGGGACGCCGAAATGCGCCGGTTCGTCCACGTACCCGTCGACGAGTGTCACGGAGATGTCGGCCGGGTCTGTCATGTCCGAACGGAGGGTGCGAACGCGTAAAACCGTGACTACCTCGGGCGGCACCGCGTGACCGGAACCGAGAGAGGTTTAGGCCGCACCGCCGCACCGTCGGGTATGAGCGACGAGTCGGTCTCCGACGCCCCGCGCCTCCGCCTCGCCCGGCCCGAGGACGCCGCCGCCGTTCGGGACATCTACGCGCCGTTCGTCCGCGAGACGCCCGCGACGTTCACGCTCGAACCGCCGTCGGTATCGGACCTGCGCGAGAAGATTCGGACGACGCGCGAGGGCGACGCGTACCCGTGGTTCGTCGCCGAAGAACCGTCGGCGGGCGACCGGACCGCGTCCGAAACCGACGCCGAGGGCGGCGGGTCGATTCTCGGATACGCCTACGCGACGCCGGTCCGCGACCGGCCCGCCTACCAGTGGAGCGTCGAGACGTCGATTTACGTCGACCCGACGCACCACCGCGGCGGCGTCGGGCGACGACTGTACGACAGACTGTTCGACACCCTGCGGAGACAGGGATACGTCTCCGCCTACGCGGTTCTGGGGCTGCCGAACCCCGAGAGCGAGGCGTTCCACGAGGCGTACGGCTTCGACCACCTCGCGGACTTCCCGGCGGCGGGCTACAAACTCGGCGCGTGGCGCGACGTCGGGTGGTACCGCCTCGAACTTCGGCCCCCGCCGGAGAGCCCCGACCCGCCGCGTCCCGTCTCCGCCGTGGCGTCGGAGTCCGACGAGTTCTGACCGCCCGTCGGGACGACCGAAACCGGCCGCCCGGAGGCCCGCCGGAACCGACAATCCGCGGCGGAGGCGACCGAAGCCCGCGTGTTTATCATCGTGGCGTAACAACGTTCGAGTATGCCTGCGACCCTCGAAGTGAAGTGTGAAAACGGGGACTGCGAGATGGATATGTTCGAACTTCACTACACCTACGACATGCCCGACGACGTGGGCGTCGGGGATTTCGTCTGCCCGTACTGCCAAGAGAGCAGAACGCTCGAAGAGATTCAGCTATGAGCGGACTCAAAGAGTTCGGCGAGTCGGCGGCGAAAAGCGTCCTCGAACGAATCGGACGCGGCGTCGGGCGCGTCCAAGAGCGCAAACCCATCCCGTACGACCTGCTCGAATCCGACGACGCGTACCTCGTCGTCTTCGACGCCCCCGGCGTCCAGCGAAGCGACCTGCAGGTCAGGTTCCTCGACGACGAGGTGCAGGTCCGAATCGACCGGTTCCGCGACTTCCACGAGGGGTTCGAGATGCGCTTCCCGGGCCGCGGACTGTCGCTCGACGGGTCCGCGGAACTGCCCGACGGCGCGTCCGTCGACGCCACGGAGGCCACGGCGACGCTGGCGTCAAACGGGACGCTCCGCGTCGAGATTCCGAAAGACGACGACGCCCACGAGGTGGACGTGACCGAAGAAAGCGAGGGCGAAGAGTACGAACTGTCGTCCGTCGAGGAGACGGTCGCACAAAGCGGCGGCGAGACGGTAGACGCCGACGAACCCGACTCGAACAGTCTCGACGACGCGTAACCCGCCCGTCCGACGGTCCACTCTCCTCTCTGTACGGTATTTCTCCTCCGCACGGCGGCTTCCCCCGAGCGACCGTCTCACCCCGTACGTAGGGCGGGACGTCGCCGTCTGCGGTGTCGGGTTCGCTACCGCGACTCGGCGAACGACTCGACGCCGCGGGCGGGGTAGCCGACGACGACGTCCGCGCCCGCCTCTTTCAGTTCGGTCACCTGCTCTCTGACCGTCTCCGCGGTGCCGACGAGGCCGTAGTCTCTGACGGCCTTCGAGAGCACCTCGCGGGCGCGTCCCGCGGCGTCCGCGTCGGTCGCCGCGCCGTCCGGAAGCGCGGCGTCGACGGGGGGTCTCCGGGCGGCGTACGCGCCGACGCCGTCGAGTATCTCGTCTTCGTCCTCCGAGAGGACGGTCGGCGCGTAGACGGCCACCTCGCCGTCGTATCCGGCCGCGCGGAGGGAGCGCAGGTCGCGGGCGGTGGTGCGAGAGAGCAGCTCGTACTGGGTGCCGCCGGCGGCGAGGGCGATTCGCTCGACGCCCGCGGTACCGACCCACGCGTCGGGGGCGCGTTCGACGCCCGCGCCGAGTCTCGGCGCGACGGCGCGGCGCGACTCCGCCTCCGAGAGATACGCCGAGTGGCCCGCCACGAGGATGCGGCGAACCGAGTCGGGCACCTCGTCCCAGAGGGCGTCGTCGCCGAGGGGGTCGAACCCGTCCGCGCGGACGGGTATCGTTAGTCTGACCTCCTTGTCCGCCGCCAGTTCGCGCAGAACGTCGGCGCTCGGACGGTACTCTCTGCCCTCGTAGTCCACCGCGACGGTATCGACGGGGACGTCCAGACCCGCCAGTACGTCGCACTCTTTCGGCTTCAGGGCCACGGCGTCGAGACCCGTCTGCGAGACGCTACGCTCTCCGGTCAACATCGGCTATCACTACTCACGAGAATGGGGTTATCGTCGTCGCGGAACGCGATCCATCGTCTGTGCGACCATGTACACTCTCGTACCGAACCCGGAGAGATAACCCTGTCGCTCGGGGACACGTATTGCGAGGACCGGGGTCCGACCGACCAGTTCCCAGGTTCTTGGAACCGGCGTCCACTTACAACGGTCTTCCCGACCAACGTACAGATGTGAGGTGAGGGACGATGTCCACTACGCAACACACCGACGCGGGAATCGACCTCTCGAACGCCCTCGACTTCGAACTCGGTGGAACCCTCGCGGGCTACTGGACCGCCGTACTTCGCATCGTCGTCGGGTACTGGTTCCTCCACTCCGGCGTGGGCAAACTCATGGCGCCCGAGGCGTTCGACGCCTCGGGGTGGATGCTCAACGCCACCGCGAGCCCCATCCACGGCTTTCTGGTGTGGGCCGCCCAGACGCCGTGGCTCCTCGAATTCACGAACTTCATGGTCCCCGTCGGTGAGGCGCTCATCGGTCTGGGATTGGTCGTGGGCGCACTCGTCCGGTTAGCCTCGTTCTTCGGGGCGTTCCTGATGGTATTCTTCTACCTCGGGAACGCGGACTGGGCGCACGGACTGGTCAACGGCGACCTGATGGGTCTCGTGCTGTTCGTGACCCTCGGCGTCCTCGGCGCGGGCCGCGTCCTCGGCCTCGACGCCCTCCTCGAACGGACGGATATCGTCCGGGAGAACCGCGTGCTCAAGTACCTCCTCGGCTGAGGAGTCCGCTTTTTTCACCGCGCCACGGCGACCCGGTTCACACCGGGTAGTCGGCGTCCGGGTCGACGACCCGGTCCGGTTCCGGCGGCATCTCCCACTCCGTCGTGAGTTCGAGCAGTTGGACGAGCATCCGCGCCGTCGCGCCCCAGACTGTGTAGCCGTCGGCGCGGAAGAAGTGAAGCCGGATAGGGCCGTAGTGGGGGTGGTCTCTGTGTTCGGATTCGTAGTTCGAGTAGTCCGTGAGGTCCGACTCCGCGAGGGCGACGATTTCGGCGACTTCGCGTTCGTCGGGGTCGTACGTCCTGTCGGGGATGCGTGCGACGAACGGCGTCACGGAGTAGTCGGTGACGGTTCGGATGTCGTCGAGACGGCCGAAAAAGTCCACTTCCGACGCGCGGAGACCGATCTCCTCGTCGGCTTCTCGGAGCGCGGTCGCTCGAAGCGAGTCGTCGCTCGGTTCGCGGCCGCCGCCGGGAAAGCTCATCTGTCCGGGGTGTTCGCCGAGGTGGTCCGCGCGCTTCGTAAACAGCACGTGGTCCTCGTCGTCGCGGACGAGAACCGGCGCGACGACGGCCGCCTGCCGTTCCGCGTCGGTAACCGCCTCGGCGACGTGCGACGACAGCCGCGAGAGGTCCATGTCCGTTCCAACGGGCGAGGGACCATAGCCTTAGCCCTCCGAAACCGGCCGCTCTCGCCGGTTCGTCGCGGTCCGACGTCTCCACGTCGTCCGCCGGAGTCGGTCGCCGGTCAGTCGTCCAACGCGGCGTCGAGTTCCGACCGCACGTCGCCGATTTCGACGGAGTCTCCCGCCCACGCTTCCACGTCGTACGTCACGTCGAGGAGCGAACGGAGTCTGTCGCGCGTCTCCTCGTCGGGCGGGCCGTTCGACCCGTCGGCCACCGCGTCCGCGACTTCGTCCCGCAGTCGGTCCGCCGTCGCCGCGGCGACGGCCTCGCTCTGTACGTCTCGGTCCGGCACGTCGAGGATGTGCGGGAGGTCCTCGGCGTTCGGCGGGAGAGAGGGAAAGGCGACGGGGCCCGCCGCCAGCAGTTCCGCCGTCGCGTTCGTATCGTCCGTGTCGTCCGCGGCGTCCGAATCGCCGTCGAACGCGACGAGGTAGTAGTCCCGAATCGCGCCGTCGACGGCATCGGAGAGCGCATCCGCGTCGGCGTCCCGCCCCTGTTTGAACGCGAGTTCGTCCAAGGCCCGTTCGAGTTCCGACCGAGAGAGCGCACCGAACAGGTCGACGATGCCCGCCAGGTCGTCGTAGAGCGCCTCCGTTTCGGTCATTCCGACGCCTCCCGGAGGTCGGCGCGAGCGCACTCCGCGACCGCGTCGGGGTCTACGTCGGTCTCCGTCCACGCGGGTAAGCGGTCGTCCGCCGGGCCGGGGTCGCAGACGGCGTCGGCGTACACCTCGACCTGCTCTCTCTCGCTCTCGCGGTCGAACCGAAGGCCGTTGAACGCGGCGTCGGCGGCGTACTGGTCGACGAGTCGGCGCGCAGTCTCGCGGTACCGGGCCGGGAGCGTCGCGAAGTCGGGTTCGACGCCGCGTTCGGTGACGCACCGCAGAAGCGTCTCGCCGACGGAACGGCTCATGTCCGACAGTCCGGTCGGCCCGCCGACGGCGCGGTGGTCGTGTTCGTACGCGCCCAAGTCCACCTGTGCGGTGCCGTCGAACCCGGCGGCGTCGAACGCGTCGCCGAGCGTTCCGACTTCGAGTCCCCACGACCGCGGCGCGCGAATCCGCCGGGCCACCTCGCTCGTCGCGGCGAACTCGCCCGCGAGTGCGTAGCGAAACGAGTCGAGATAGCGGAGGAACGGCGCGGGGTGCGCGTCAGCGAGTGCGCGAACCAAGGGGGCGTAGAACAGTCGGAACAGCCGACCGTACAGTCTGCCGTCCTCGACGCGGGCGTAGTAGCCCTTCGAGAAATCGTACCCCCGTGCGAGGGGAAACAGCAATCGGGAGACGTACGACCGGCCGTACGTCTTCGTGTCGGCGTCGTGGACGACGACGTACTTCTCCGCGGCGGCGCGGCCGAGCGCCAACCACACGTCCCGTCCCTTCCCCCGCGGCCCGTCGAGGCCGTGTTCGGCGAGAGCGTCTGCGACTCGGGGGCCGTCGCACCAGAGCACCTCTATCGGCAGGTCGAACTCCGTCAACCACTCGCGGAATCGTCCCGCCTTCTCCGCGGGCGCGCGGAGGGGGACGACCACCCGCGCGGGGTCGACGCGTTCGAGTTCCGAAAGCACGCGTTCGGCCGCGAGCCCGGCGTACTCGCGTTCGGTCATCGGAACGACGACGGCCGCGCGGTCCGTCGGGGCGTCGGGGACCGGTCCCGTCAGGTCGTGCAGCGTCGTCACCCGCTCCTGAACGTACTCCATCGGGCGGAGGTGAGGAGTGACGGACCAAAAAAGGCGAGGAGACGGACGTTCGCCCGGCGGGTTACTGCGGGAGTCTGCCGCCGCGGTGGAGGACGAGAAGCGACCCGACGACGACGGAGAGACCCAACGCGAACGCGGAGAAGATGGCGTCGTAGGCGAGTCCGCCCGCGGGGAGGGGCGCGAGGAAGGGGACGTGCGACGCCGCGGCGGCGACGAACGCGTACGCCGTCTCCCCCTCGCGGAGTGCGCCGACGACCGACGACCCGCCCGCCTGCAGGACCATCATGCCGCCGGAGTACACCGCGTACGCCGACGACCGGGTCTCGTCGGGGAGCGTTTCGAGCAGGTAGGTATCGAGTGCGGGAAACAGGCTGTGGATGGTGTAGCCGACGAACGCCGTGACGACGAGGAGCGGAACCAGCCCCCTCGTCCGCGTGAGGACGAGGACGCCCGCGACGAACGCGACGAGGATGCCGAGGAGGTACGGAATCCGCGGGAGTCGGTCCGCGAGGCGTCCCGAGAGGAAGTACGCCGGGACGCCCGCGGCGAAGACGACGGTGAGCATGCTCTTGGCCGTCGAACTCGGGAGTCCCTTCGTCACCATGTACAGTTCGTAGAAGTTGAAGAGCCCCTGCCAGACGAACCCCGTACAGCCGAGGATGGCGACGCCGACGAGGACGATGCGCCACTCCGAGCGCGCGGCCCCGAACAGGTCTCTGTCTTCGGACCCCGCCTCGGGGAGGTCGGTTCGCTTTGCGGTCCAGTAGAGCGCGAGGGTGACGACGAACGCCGCGACGGCGATGCAGACGAACGTGACGCGCCAACTGGTGAACGCGACCAGTACGAGCGTGACGAACGGCGCGGCGACGACGGATGCCAGTTGACTCGACGTGCCGTGAATGCCCATCGCGCGCCCGACGCGACTCGAGTAGAGTTCGCTCACCAGCGGATTCGCAGAGACGAAGTACGCGCCCGAGGCAAGTCCCATGAGGAGTGCGCCGACGGCGACGGTGACGACGGAGTTCGCGAAGGCGGTGAACGTCGCCGCCGCAGTCAGGACGACTCCGGTTCCGAGGACCACCTTGTGGCGGGGAACGCGCGTGAGCACCCATCCGGTGGGGATGCGCGGAAGCGCGCTTCCGACCCACACGAGAGTGGCGATGAGTCCCGCGGTGCCCTCGCCGATGGCGAAGACGGTGATGAACTCTTCGAGCAACGGCGCGAACACCACCCGTGCGAGGTTGACCAAAAACACCAACGAACAGAGCGTTCCGAACAGTCGTCCTCGTGGCACGAACGGTATCCGACGCCGGACAGTTCAAGTGTTCGGATACCCCCCGCAGGAGGCCGCTATCGCCGTGCCGAGGCGGGTTCGCCAATCCGTCCTCTCGCCGGGGTCTTTTTACCCTCTGCTTACAAACGCGGAGACGATATGAAATCGACGCGGAAGGGGCTCAGGGCGGGGGAGTTGGACAAGGATACGTACGGGCGACTCACGTGCGGAGAGTGCGGCGAGTCGCTGAAGAAAGAAAACGACCCGGACGAGGTGTTCTCGGTCCGCATCTGCCCCGAGTGCGAAACCGAGTGGAAAGAGCTCCGGTAGTCACTCGAAGACGGCGTCGAACGCGCGCGCGCCCAACGGGTCGAACGTCCCGGCGGCGACGTTCTCTGCGACGTGGTCCGCAGAGCCCATCCCGACCAGCGCGGTTTTGACGCCGGGGGCGCTTCGCGCGAAGTTGACCGCGCGTTGCGCCGCGGTGTCGCCGGACAGTTCCGCGTCGACGGCGGACGGGAGCCCTCCCGCCAACTCTCCTTGACCGAGCGTCGCGCTCGTCACCACGTCGAGACCGGCCTCGTGGGCGTACCAGAGCGCGCTCACGTCGCCCGCTTCCGTCGGGTGAGCGTGCGCTTCGACGGTGAACGCGTCCGCCATCGAGACGTTGAACGGGAGTTGAATCGCGGCGAGTCCGGCGTCGTCGGTACCGACCGCGTCGGCGGCGGATTCGGCGCGCGAGATGACTTCGGGGAGGGAGAGATATCGGTCGTGGTCTCTGGGGACGCGGAAGGCGTCCCACGTCGCGACGCCGTAGGCGCCGATATCGCCGTCGGCGCGACGCCGTTCGAGCGTCTCGAAGGCGGCTTCTAACTGGTCGTACACCGCCTCTCGGCTCCGCGCTTCGAGTTGCGTCTCGGGGTTGTGGACGTAGTAGAGGTCCACGCTATCGAGTCCGAGGTTCGAGAGCGACCGGTCGAGCATCTCGTCGAGGAATTCGGGCGAGACGGCGTGACTCCCGCGCGCGAGGTCGGACGCCTCGACGACGCCCGTGCGAACGAACTCGTCGCGGACGTACGCCCCGGGGTCGTCGGGTCTCTCGCCGTCGAACGGGACGAACCCGCCCTTGGTGGCGACGACGACTTCGTCTCTGTCCGCGTCCGCCTCGGAGAGAGCCTCGCCGACGACGCGTTCGCTCCGCTGACAGCGGTAGTTTATCGCCGTATCGACGAGGTTGACACCCGAGTCGAACGCCGCCGTCAACGCCGCGCGGTACCGGCCGTCCGCCGCCTCCGTCGCGTCGCCGAGGTACGTCCCGACGCCGATGCTGGAGGCGACTCCCGGGCCGAACCGTCGGAAGTACGTCCGCCCGAAGGCGTCTCCGAACCGCTCTCGGTACCCCCACGTTCCCTCTTTCGTCGCCATGACGGGGGCTACGCGACGGGCGGGTAAACGACCTGCGGCTTTTCTGCGACGGACGGACCGGCCGTCGCCGCTCAGATGTCGCCCGAGAGCGCGGAGAACAGTCGCTCGACCAGCATCGACCGGTCGAGGTCAGACCCGCCGTCGGTCTGGATTGTACCGCCGCGTTGCGGAATCTGACCGCCGCCCATTCGGGCGTGTCCGCCCGCAGAAGAGCCCGGAACGTCGTCGAGAGCGTGTTCGAGCATCCGGCCCATGTGGACTCTGTCGTCTCGCGACCGACCGGAGAGATACACCGTGCCGTTGCGTTCGCCGCAGACGACGACTGCGGTCACCCCCTCCAGTTGGATGAGTTCGTCCGCCGCCTGCGGGATGGCGTCAACGTTCGAGAGCGTCCCGATGTCGCTGACCGCGAAGGGGCCGCGAACGTCGCGTCCGGCGATTGCACGGGCTTTCAGGTCGAGCACCTCCGTCGAGACTTCGGGGTTCGCGATGCGGTTCAACGCGTCCTCGTCGACGCCGGGGTAGAGATAGCCCGCGGCGGCGAAGTCCCCCTCAGAACAGCCCGAAGTGAGGCGGTTCGTGTCCGTGAGGATGCCGTATATCATCCCGGTGGCGACGTTCGAGGGAATGGTGTACTCCGCGTCGATTTCGCTCGCGTGCCGGTCCGGCGGGACGGGTTTCGCGCCGATATCCCGGAAGTACTCCGCGACGATGCTCGAACAGGCCCCGTAGTCGGTCCGAACGTCGGTGAAGTGTTCGCCCGTCCCCTCGCCGGGGTGGTGGTCGATGACGGCGAACGGGAGGACGCCGTCGGCACCGGCGAACCCGCGCGGTCGGTTGTGGTCCACGAGGATGATCGCTTCCGCGGCGAGGTCAGTGACGTGGTCTATCGGCTCTAAATCGAGGTCCAACACCGTCTCGAACGCGCGGTTCTCCTGGTGGCGTATCTGTCCGGTGTACTGGATTCGGACGTCGGTGTCGACCTGTTCTGCGAGGCAGGCGGTGCCGATGGCCGTCGCCATCGCGTCCGGATCGGGGTTCGGATGCATGAGAACCACGACTTCGTCGAGTTGGGACAACTGCTCTAAGAAGTTCGTCCCCATCGGCCGCTTGAACCAGAGGATGGCGTACAAGCCGCCGACGAGAGCGATCGCCCCGACGAGGAGAGCGGCGACTAACTCCGGATGCGCCCCGAACAGCGCCTGGACCGCCTCGAGTATCTGTCCCGTATCCTGTAAGGGAACAGCCCCCACCCTCGCGCCCATAGGTCTACCTCAGAACCCACCGCCATGAATATTCCCTCGTTTCGTCGGACGAGAGACGACAGAATTCGAACTCGAACGGGAGACTACGTCCCGTCGGCGTCCGCGCGGAAGCGGTCGATGGCGTCGCGGTAGCCCGTTCGGTAGGTCGGATACCGGAGTTCGTAGCCCAGTTCTCGGAGTTTCTCGTTCGAGCACCGCTTGCTCGTCCGAATACGCCGCGTCGCCGCCTCCGAGAGGTCACCCGCAGAGAGGCGTTCCTCTTTCGTTCGCTTTGACGGGTGAGAGACGCCGCACTCGTCGGCCAACCAGTCGGCGAACGTCCATTTGTCGGCCGGTTCGTCGTCCGCGACGAGAACTACCTCCCCGCGGGCGGCGTCCTCGGCGAGGAGGAACGCGACGGCCCCGGCGGCGTCGTCGCGGTGGACCATGTTGAGATAGCCCTCGGTGACCGGCCCGGAGAGATACCGGTCGAGGCGGTAGCGGTCGGGGCCGTACAGACCCGCAAAGCGGGCGACGGTGCCGTCGATTCCGGTCTCCCCCGCCGTCTCGCGGGCGACGCGTTCGGCCTCCGCCAACACGGCCGTCTTCTCCGTCGTCGGGTCCAACGGCGTCTCCTCGTCGACCCAGTCGCCGTCGTGGTCGCCGTAGACGCCGGTCGAAGACGTGTAGACGAGGCGGTCCGGCGGCGACTCCCGAGAGCCGTACTCCGCAATCGCGTTCTCTACCCCCTCGACGAAGACGGCCCGGGCGGCGTCGGCCCCTCGCCCGCCGGAACTGGCCGTGAAGACGACCCAGTCTGCGTCCGGCAAATCCCGAAGGCTGTCCGGGTCGGTCACGTCGGCGCGGCGGGCGTCGAGTCCGGCGTCTTCGACGGTCTCCAGTCCCGACTCGGAGCGTCTGACGCCCGTGACTTCGTGCCCCTCGTCGACCAACTGCCGACCGAGTTCGAGGCCGACGTAGCCGCACCCGAGGACGACGACTCGCACCATCTATCGGTCGTTGCGCTCTTCGATGAAGCGCTGGATGGCCGCCAGTTGGCGGAGCGTCATCCCCGAACGGCCCTCTATGGTCTGTTGAATCTCCTGTCCGGAGAGGTCGAGGTCCACGTTCGAGGCGATGGTGTCCACGTCGAGGACGCCGGTGGTCATCCCCAAAAGCAGGTGGTCGCGGATTTCGAGGACGATGGTCTCTGCGTCCGGCGCGTCGCCGTCGAGTGCGACGAGTTCGGCCGCGTCTTCGAGGCGGAGATCGGGCGCGGGGCCGCCCGCGACCGTTTCGACGGCCGCGCGGTCGACGCCGGTGCGTTCGGCCGCCGTCTCGACGCCGACGCGTTCGATCGCGCGCCGTATCTGCGTCTCGTAGGCTTCCCGCAACTCGTCGGTCGAACGCGACGCCGGGTCGTCCACCGCGTCGTAGAGCATACCAACGATTCGCCGCCGCGCACCCAAAACCGTTGTCCTGTCGGCGTCCGCGTGCGCGGCGTCTCTCCGTTACTCTCTCGGACACCGGCCGGTCGGCGTCTCACATCCCGGTCCGGGGTTCTCGCCCGTCCACGCGGGCGACTCCTCTATCGCGTTGCCGTCTCTGTCGCCGACGCCGAGTCGCCCCGCGGGGACGACCACCGGGACGACGGTTCGGACGTCGAACCCGATTCGCTCGCTGCGCCCGAGCGTCTCTCTCACTCCGTCGCCGTCCACGTCGAGCGAAACGGCGCGTCCGTCCCGGACGTAGGTGACCGGCGTCGCGCCGCCGCGGTCCGCGGAGACGGTAAAGCGCGCGTACTCGCCGCGCGTCTCGACGACCCAGAGGTTGGTCGTCGCCACCCACGGACTCATCGTCGGCGAGAGGGGGAGTCCCGCGGGGGTGCCGCCGAGCGACGTGTTCGCGTACTTCTGTGCGGTGCGCTCGACGGCGCGTTCGGTCCCGCGTTCCGCGGCGTCTTTCAGGAGTTCGGTCCCGAGTCGGCGCGTCCGCGAGACGGTTCGGTTGGTCGCGCGCTCCGGTACGCGAACGTCCGCATCCGTCGCCGCGGCGGCTATATCGACGCGAAGCGCGGTCTCGATTCGGTCTCGGTCCGTCGGGTCGGCCGGTTCGGCTTCGGCGGCGACGGCCGCCGCGAACGACCCGTTTGCGGCGGCTACGGCGCGGCGCCCCGTTCCGTCCCACCTCTCTGAGGCGGCGGTCACCGCCAGTCGCCGGTCGTCTTCCGGGAGGTCGGTCTCCGCGCCCAGCGTCTCGACGGCCCGAGACTGGACCGCGCGGAACGAGTCTTCGGTCTTCCGTTGGAGCGCGTCGCGGCGACGTTCGAGCGTTTCGTCGCTCTCGACTGCGAGCGTCCGGTTCGCGGCGACGACTGCGCGTCCCGCGGTTCGGAGCGACACCGACTCGCCGGAGCCCAACAGGGCGTCGGCGACGACGTCCGAGGCGTCGCCGTACGGGAGCGAAAACAGGTTGCTGTTCCGCGCCGCGAGGGGGTAGTAGCGCGTCTCGTCTCCGACGCCGTCCACGCGGTCACCCGCGACGGGGTCGAGCGTGAGGTACGCCGGGTCGCCGTCGGGGACGAACGTCGTCGGTCCGGCTGGTGACCCCGCACTCCCCTGTTTTCTGCGGTCCGGCGTCCGTATCGTGCGGTTGGCCGCGATGCGGTTCGCCCGGTCGGCGTCGACGCCGCGAGCGTCGAGGGCCGCCTCGATGCCGTCGTTTCTGGTCGCGGTCCGGTTCGCTCGGTCGTCGAGGGCCGCGAGGAGCCGGTTCAGATACGCCGCACGCGCGGCGACGCGGACGCGGTCGGCCGCCCCGTCGTAGGTATCGGGGGCGTCGACGAGCGACGCGCGACGCTCTCTGACGGCGGTCGCCAGTCGGGCCGCCGGGTTGACGCGTCCGGTCGCGACGGCGCGGGCGGGCGGTTCGACGGCGACGTTCCGAACCCGTTCGCGGAGGGAGGCGACGTCGTCGTACGCCCACGCGCGAAGTCGTTCCGGCCGTCGGCCGTCGACAGTCGTCGCCGCCGATGCGTCGTCGCCGACCGCACGGCGGGCGACGGCGTCCGCGCCGCCGCGGTTCGCGAGAGCGTCGGCGGCGGTATCGGGGATGGCTCGCAGGTTCGGCCCGCCCACCGCGCCGCCGCGTTCGAAGAGCGGAGCGACCCGTCGGTCCGGGCCGGGAACCGAGGTGAGCGAGCCGACGACGGTCATCTCGACCCGGTAACTGTCGGTCCACGTCGCCTCGGTGCCGCGCGACGACCGGTTCGGATGTCTCCACGTCCGCTCGACGCGGTGTTCGACGACGACGCGACGAACGGCAGTGTCGAAGGCTCGTTCGCCCGGGCCGGTTCGCGGCGATACCGTCCCTCCGTCCACCGACTCCACGCGCGTCTCGCGGGAGGTGTCCTGCGAGGCCAGCGACCAGACCCGTCCGGGGGCGTCCGGCGCGGGTCGGGAGCCGTCCCGTTCGGTCGTCACGTCGTTCCGAACGTCTACCCGCGCCCGGTAGCCGTGGCGACGAACCTCGTCGAACCCGGGGCGTTCGCCCTCGCCGCGGAGGAACGCGACGAACGCTTCGTCGGCCGTCGACCCCACGTCCACCCGAAGCGTCTCGTCTGCGGACCGCGGCGCGGCGGTCGGTATCGTGGAGTTCTCGGACGCGGGCGGGACCGCCGCGTCGGCCGCTTCGTCGGCGACGACCGTCGCCGCGTCGCCGCCGGCGACGGGTTTCAGCACGTCCATGAGTCCGGTTCGAGCGGTCGCGCGGCGGACGCCGCGGCGGGCGTCGGGGTCCGTCCGCCCGAAGGCGGCCCGTTGGGCGGTCAGGAGACCGGCGTTCGTCGAGAGTTCGACGTGGCGGTTCGCGAGGACGTTCTGAATCGGCGCTCCGGCGTACTGCGCGGCCCCTCGGGCCTGCGCGACGCCGAGGAGTCCCGCCGTCGCCCGTCGGGAGAGTCCCGGCGCTTCGAGGGGATTCGCGTCGAGTCGGCGCTGGTAGTCGGCGGTTCGGTCGTGAAGGCCGAGAACGGGGACGGACACCGTCACCGTGCGCGTGACCGACTCCTCGGCGACGACTCGCCCGTCGCGCCGGGCGGTGAGCGAGACGTCTCTGACGGTGACAGAGAGCGCGGTTCCGTTCGCCGCCTCGGCGACAGAGACGCGTCGTATCGCCTCTCCGAGAGACGACTCGTTCGTCGGGGTCGCCGGACAGCGTCCGGCGGCTCGACAAGCCACGCCTGTCGGCGTCGGAAGCGTCGCGTTCGCGGTCACGTCGCCGCGCGCGTGTTCGACCGCGCGAAGCGACTCCGCCGCGGCCAGCGAGATTCGGAGGCGTAGATACCGGCGGAACGTCCGGTTTTCGCCCAGCGCCTTCCCGACGGCGGTCGAGGAGTTGTCGGTCACCGGGTTCCGTGCGGCGGCGAGTGCGGCGTCGCGCGTCGCCGTCCGGAGCGCGGTGGTCGTCTCCGCGTCGACGCGGTCCATCGCTTCGTCGACGGACCGGTCCGCGGCACCGGGACCGCTCGTCGCTATCGACGCCGCGTACGTCGAACTGGTGACGAGGAGGAGGACGCCTACGAGGGCGAACGGGACGCGCGCCCGGTCGTCGTCAGCGAGGCGCATCAGGCGACCCTCCCTTCGGACTCCCACGCGCGGACGACGATTCGAACCCGATGGACGTCGACGGCAGACGCCGCCTCCGACGGCGAGTCGAACCGGTCGCGCAGGTCGGACTCCACTCTCGGCGCGAGGGCGTCCGCGAGGCGACGGTTCGACGCCGTCGCGTTCTCCGCGCGGAGGTCGCGTTCGACGGAGACGCCGAGTTCCTCGCCGAGACGGCCGTAACGGTGCCACATTAGCGCGGAGGAGGGGTAGTCGCCGCGAAGCGCGATAATCGCAGTTTCGCGGGGGACGAGCGTTTCGACGACGCGTTCGGAGACGGCGAGACCGAGCGTCTCGAAGTCGTCCGCCGCCACCGGCACGGGGTCGGCGCCGCTCGGCACCGAGAGCGTCGCGGCGTGGACCCTCGCCGTCTCCGGCGGTTCCGTCCCCACGCCGACGCGGCCGCCGACGGGCGACCCGGGGTACGGCCGCCACTCCGCGTCGATTCTGAGGTTCGAAGTCTCGAAAGAGCCGGCCGTCGCCTCTCTGACGGCCCGCCGGAAGTCGTCGCGCGACCCGGTCAGAGAGTCGTCGTCGAACCCCGCGGTGTCGACTGCGGCCCGCGCGAGGAGGCCCGCGAACGTCCCGTGCGTCGTCCGGCGGAAGTCAGAGCCGTTCTCGCGGGGGAACGCCGCGGGCGTGCCCCGGACAGGACCCGTCCCCGGACGGAGCGCGTAGGTCACCGTCGTGGTACTCGTCGCGAGCGATTCGGCCACGGCGTCGGTCCGGGCCGAATCGCCGGTTTCGACGGGGTCGGAAACCGTGCTGACGCCGAAGACGGCCGCTCCGACGAGGAGGAGACAGACGGCGGCGTCGACGGCGGCGTTCATCGCCACACCTCGACGCGGAGGCGGCCGGGAGCGACCGAACCGGGGCCGAGACGGACGCTCGTCGTGCGACTCGCCGCGTCGGTCCGCGTTCCGGTCGGCGGGCGCGGACCGGTCGCCCACCGCCGGTCACCGGCCGTGAGCGTGACGTTCAGCTGCCGCCCCGCGGGTGCCGCAGACCGCGCAGAGTCGAGCGTCGACGGGTCGACGACGCCGCCGTCGGAGAGTTCGCCGGAGACGCGGTGAAGCGTCGAGTCCGCGTACGCCCTGTCGTCGCCGACGGGGACGGCCCCGCCGAGTGCGACGACGTAGATGCTCACGCCGGTACAGACCGCAAAGAGGGCCGCGAGAGCGGCGAGCGGAGACGTCTGCCCCCGCGGTTCGCCCTCAGGCGTCCACGAGTACGACATCGACTCCCTCCCAGGAGGTGCGGCGAACGACGAGCGTGCGGTCCACCTCTCGCCACGCCGCGTCGTCGGACTCGGCGCGAGCGTCCACCACGGCCTGCTGGAACGCCCTCGGAGAGTCGAACGCGTCCTCCGGCGGGGTGCCGTGGAGCACCGCCCGAAGCGGCGAGTCGCTCGCCGGAACCGGCGTCACGGGACCGAACCCGAACGTCGCGTGCGCGGTTCCGGCGTCGTTCCGAAGCGAGATGCGGCGACTCTCGATTCTGACGGCCGAGGCGTCGAGCGGATGTTCGGCCGTCGCGTCGTATTCGGCCGCCGCCACCCGGTCTACGGTCGTCGCGGCGTCCGCGGCGTTCGGCGGCGGCGTCGTCGGGAGACCCGCAACCGCGCCGACGAGTGCGACACTCGCGAGCGACAGTCCGAACCACGCGTACAACGAGTCGAGGGGAACGTCGAGCATGGAGGCGCTGGTCGCCCTCCAGTATATAAACCCTCGCAGGAGTCAGAACAGTACCGACGCACCGGAGAACGACGCGAGGTACGACCCCGTGGCCGCGAGGAGTGCGAGGCCGACGCGGTAGCCGACGAGCGTTCGGTCGAGTCCCCGGTCGAGTCCGGTCGAAAGCGCCGTCAGGAGGACGGCAAGACAGAGCGCGTACGCGCCCACCGAGAGGCCGAGCGTCGCCGTCGAGAGCGCCGTCGTCGCCTCGCCCGAAAGCGAGAGGTCCGTCTCGGCCATGCGGGCCGCCATCGCCACCGTCGCGCCGGCGACGAGTGGTGCGAAGAACGCCGCGGTGTTCCCGAGCGTTCCGGTGACGGAGGCGAGTTGCCGCCGCGCCTCCCGTTCGACGCTCCGCAGGTCGCGGAGGTGGTCCGCGGTGGCGACTACCGCCCCGCCCGCCGGGCGGCCCTCGCTCGCGGCGACGGCGAGGAGCGCGGCCGCACCCCGGGTTCGCGGACTCGGGACGTCCGCGAGCGCCCCGTACTCGCCCAAGAACGCTTCGCGGACGCCGACGCGGAGTCGGCTCCGAACCCCGGCGGCCTCGGAGAGCAGGTCACCCGTCGCGCCGTCGATGTCGTCCGCGGCGGCTTCGACAGCCGTCTCGACGGCCGTCCCGTCGTCGACGCGGCGGCCGACGAGGTAGAGCGCGTCGTCCAGTCGGGACTCCACGTCGCGGACGCGACGGCGAACCCGAGCCATCGGGTAGTAGTGGGCCGCGAGCGCCGCGCCGAGGCCGAACCCCGCGGCGGCGACGGGTGAGGCCCACGAGGCGACCGCTCCGCCCCCCACCCATCCGACGGCGACGCCCGCGGCTCCGGCGAGGAGTCCGCGCCACGGGCCGGCGCCCACGTCCGGATGGTCGCCGTCGACGCGCGGCGGCGGAAGGGCGACGGGACGGCGGACGAGCAACCACGCGCTGGCCGCGACGACGGTGAGAGGGAGGACCACGTCGTAGACGAAGACGAACGCGCTCGCGGGAAAGACGATTCCCGCGGCCCTCGCGGCCGGGAGGACGCCGACGAGTGTGAGAGGGAGGAGAACGCCGAAGGCGTACAGCGCCGTCGTCGGACCGCGGACCGTCGCGGCGAAGTCGGCCATCTCGTCGTGCGTTCCGTCGAGAATCGCTTCGAGAGCCCGGTCTAACGACCGACTCCGCTCGCCCTCGGGAGCGTCGGCGCTGGTCAAGAGAAGCGAGACGGCGCGGTCGAGTGCGGGGAACCACGGCGACCACTCCGCGGCGAACGACTCCAACGCCGAGTCGGGCGTCCCTCGCTCTCGCCGGACGTGCGATTCGAGACTCGAAGCGAGGGGGCCGTCGCCCGTGCGCGTGGCGAACGCGGCGGCCCGTTCCGGGGCGGGTTCGAGTCGCATCCGGAGGGCGGCGCGCCCCACGAGGTCGGCCGTCTCGCCGAGTGCTCGCGTCCGCCGAAGCGCCGCCAGTCCGACGGGAAGTCGGTGGACGGCGTGCGTCGCCGCGAGCCCACCCGTCACGGCGAGCAAAAGTCGCGTGACGGCGGGAAACCCCGGTGTGAGAAGCGTCGCTCCCACGAAGGCGCAGAGAGCGACCGGAACCGAAGCGACGTACCCCGCCCGAACGACCGTCTCGGCGTCGGACTCGAAGTCGAGAAACGCCACCGCACGCCGCAGGTCGTCTCCGGCCGTCACGGGCCACGGGTACGCCCGCGCCAGACGGTCTGTGACCGCCGCCAACTCGGCGTCGGCGACCACGTCAGTTCACCTCCCGTCCGCGGTACGCGGTCCGGACGTCCTCGGGACGGGTGCGGTCCGTCTCGGCGAGTCGTTCGATGCGCGCCGCGCGTCCGTCGAGGGCGTCGAGAACGTCCGCGTACGCCTCTTCGGACTTCGCCAGAGAGTCCACGAGTGCGCTGTCGCCGCGGGAGACGCGGCCCGTCGCGTCGAGTCCGTCTGCGCCCGGCGCGTACAGCGTCTCGAATCGCACGCCTTCGCCGCCGGTACGGACCTCCTCGATTCGCTCGACGCGTCTGTCCGGGCCGTCGCGGGCGCACGTCACCACGAGGTCCGTCGCGCCGAACGCCGACTCGGGGACGCCCAGGTCCGAGACGACTCGCTCGCGGACGGCCGCCGCGGAGTCGCCGTGTATCGTCCCGAGGACGGCGTTGCCGTGCGCGCCGACGCGCATCGCCTCGTACAGCGTCCCGGCCTCCTCGCCTCTGACCTCGCCGACGACGAGAGCGCCGTCGCCGAGTCGGAGCGCGGTCCTGAGAGCGTCGTCGGGCGAGAACGACCCCGCGCCGCCGTCGAGTTCGACGGTGAGCGGTTGCACGTCACGGCCGTTCTCGCGGAGGGCTTCGACGGGGAGTTCCGGAGTGTCTTCGACGGTGACGAGACGCGTCGCGGCGGGGAGTTCCCACAGGAGAGAGCCGAGAAGCGTCGTCTTCCCCGCCCCGCGGGTCCCTGCCACGAGGGCCGCAGACCCCCGTTCGGCCGCGACGGAGAGAAGCGCCGCCGCGTCCGCCGAGAGCGTCCCCGCGGCGACGAGTCCGGGGAGCGTCCACGCGTCGTCGCCGTGAGCGCGAAACGAGAACCCGATGCCGTCGCTCGCGGGCGCAGTGACACCGGCGACGCGGACTTTCGTTCCGTCCGGTCGCGTCACCGCGGCGTCGAGTGCGGGCGTCGCACGCGAGAACGCCCGCCCGCTGGCGCGTCGAAACCGCGAGGCGAGGGCGGCGGCGCCGTCCGCCGTCAGTCGCACGTTCGTCCGCAGTCGCTCGCCGTCTACGGTGACCCGGACGGCGTTCTCTTCGACCGGTGCCGACGCCGCCACGTCCGTGACTCGCGGGTCCGAAAACAGGTCATCGAGAACGCCGTTTCCGCGGGTGTACTGCCGGAGCACGTCGGTCAGCGTCTCGACGGGCGTCGAATCGTCCGCGACGTGGCGGACGGCGCGTCCCGGCGCGCGGGACCCGCCCTCGACGCGGCCGCGGGCGAGGCAGTCGTACGCCGCCGCGAGCGTCGCCGCCGCGGACGAATCGAGCGAGTGCGCGACGGGTGTGAGGTGGTAGCGCGTCCCCTCGGGCGTATCGTACAGGCGAACGGTCGCGCCCGACGGGAGTTCGCGCCGGTCGAGAAGCGACGCGTCGGCGGGCGGGCGAACTCTGACCCGCGACCGGGCGACGGACGGTCCGACCGCGGGTCGAAGCGCGTCGCCGTAGCCGTCCGCTCTCGCCGCACCCTCCTCCAGACCGGTCTCGGCGACGATGCGACCGACTGCGCCGGCGCGTCCGGCCGCCTCCCGCGCCGCGCCCAACGGGTCGCGTTCGGCGCGGGCCGCGAGCGTCTCGTCGTGAAACCGGACGCGTTCGACGAACCGGCCGGCAGAGAGGAGCAGTCCGGCGGCGGCGTCCTCGTACGTCCGACTGACGCCGTCGGCGACCGTTCGAACGACGTCGGCGTCTCGGTCGGCCAACGCCCCGACGACGGTGGCGCGGCAATCGGGATTCGAGGCGAGGTCACCCTCGCCGGGGCAGTCGTCGGCGTCGACGACGAGTTCCGCGGTGCGGCGTCCGGCACGTCCGGCGGGCGTCTCGAAACGCGGTTCGCACCGACAGCCCTCATCGGGGGAGCCGTCCGAGAGCATCGCTCCGAACCCCGCGGTAGCGGCGTCAACGAGGGACCCTCGGCGGCCCGCCAGACTCCGTCTGGCGACGTCGACGAGGTCCAGACCGGCGTCGAAGTCAACTGGCATGGGGTGGCTGGCCGCCTCTCCGCATATAAACCTCCGGAGCGGGTTCGTCTCTCAGACCGACCGAACGACGACGACAGGCGCTTCGGATTCGGAGAGAAGCGAAATCGAGAGGGTGTGCGTCCCGGAGTCTCGGAGGACGACCGGTCCGTCGGGCGTTCGGAGGGGGACCGGAAGCGACAGTCGTCGCTCCGTCTCCCGTCCGCCGGAGAACGCGTACGTGAGGACGGGACGCGACTCCGTCTCTTCGGGTCTGCCGCCGACGGCGACGTACGAGAGGTCCGCGGCCGTCCACGAACGCGCGGGGAGAGAGAGACGGACGGTTCGCCGCGGGGCCGTCGAGAGCGACTGCGTCGGGTCTTCGCCGTACGCGAGCGATTCGGTCGCTCGGACCACCCGCTCGGCGTCGGCGTCGAGACTCGCCGCCACGCGCTCCGTGCGGGCGTCTTCGACGGCCGGGAGCGCGGTTGCGAGAAGCGCGGCGGTGACCGCGGCGGCCAAGAGGAGGCGAATCACCTCAGAGCGCCTCGCGCAGGCGCGCCGCGAGGGAGTTCGCTTCGTCTCTTTCGGTCGCAGACGTTCGGTCCGTCGCCGCCGTCTTCGCGTCGTTCTCTCTCGGTCTCGCGTCGTCGGAAATCTCGTCTACCGGGAGGCGTTCGACGACGAGGCCGGACTCCTCGGCCATCGACGATTCGAGGCGTTCGACCTTCGCGAGGGCGGCGTCCGCCCGTCGTTCGACCGACTCATCGACGGCTTGCACGCCGCCGAGGAGGCCGCGCACGGCGTCGAGTTCCGCTTCGAGCGTCGCGACGCGCTCTCGCAACGCTTCGAGTTCGGCATCGACACCGTCGGCCACCTCTCTGTCGCGCGAGTCGGCCGCGTCGGCCGCGGCGGCGTCGTCACGTTCGGACCGGTGGACGTCTGCCGGGGGAACTGTTCCGTCGTCCGTCGTCACCGCGCGTTCGACGGCGTCGAGACGGGAGGCGAGCGCGTCCACGTCGTGCGTCGAGTTTCGAGCCATGCGCCGACTGGCCTCGTCATCAGACTTAAACGACAGGTGGGGAAGGTTGAAGGTCTCCAACAGCAAGCGGTGGGTATGAAGACCGTCCTAATTGGTGTCGGGCAGGCGGGTGGAAAGCTCACCCGGGAACTGGCCGATTTCGACTCCCGAATGGGTTTCGAGGCAGTCCTCGGAACTCTCGCAGTCAACACCGCGGAAGCCGACCTCCAAGAACTCCCGTTCGAGACGGTGTTGATCGGACAGGACCGAGTGAAGGGCCACGGCGTCGGCGGCGACAACGAACTCGGCGCGGAGGTCATGCAGTCCGACAGCCAGGAAGTGCTCGCGTCCCTCGAAGGGCGAATCACGGCCGAAGCGGAGGCCATCTTCGTGGTCGCCGGACTCGGCGGCGGGACCGGAAGCGGCGGCGCGCCGGTGCTCGTGAAGGAACTCAAGCGCATCTACGACGTGCCCGTCTACGCTCTCGGCGTCCTCCCCGGGCGGAACGCGGGCGCGATGTATCAGGTGAACGCCGGTCGGTCGCTGAAGACCGTCGCGCGCGAGGCGGACTCGCTTCTGTTGGTCGACAACGACGCGTTCCGCTCCTCCGGCGAGAGCCTCGGCGAGGGGTTCGACGCCATCAACCGAGAGATAGCCCAGCGAGTCGGCCTGCTCTTCGCCTCGGGCGAGGCCGTAGAGGGCGTCGGCGAGAGCGTCGTCGACTCCTCGGAGGTCATCAACACGCTCCGTTCCGGCGGCGTCGCCGCGCTCGGATACGCGTCCGGCGAGTCCGCCGACACCGCCGAGGGGAACATAAACACGGTGATGAGCACGACGCGGCGCGCGCTCATGACGGGGACGAGTCTGCCTGAGGCGAGCAGAGCCGACGCCGCCCTCCTCGTCGTCGCGGGCGTCCCCGATCAGATACCGCGCAAAGGCGTCGAACGCGCCCGGCGATGGCTCGAAGACGAGACGGGGAGCCGCCAAGTCCGCGGGGGCGACTTCCCGCTTCAGAGCGATCGAATCGCGTCGCTCGTCCTCCTCGGCGGCGTCGAACGCTCCGACAGGCTACAGCAGTTCATGGAGCGCGCGAAGGAAGCCCAGAAGGCGGCCGAAACCGAAAAACAGCGGGGCGACCCGGCGGAGGCGTGGCAGAACGACGAACTCGAAGACCTGCTCTGAGACGCCGCGGCGTCCCTGTTGTCCGTTCTCGTTCGAGCGCGTCGGAGTCGAACCGCGCCGTCGATTACTGGTTGAGGAGGCTCGCGCCGTCGAAGTCGGGGCGGCCGTACTCGACTCCCATCAGGTCGAGAACCGTCGGTGCGATGTCGTAGAGGTTGGCGTCCTCGATGCTCGCGTCGGAGTCGTCGATGTAGAGCGACGCGTCGTCGAAGCTGTGCATGCCGTTTCGCGGGCCCTGCCCGAACACGTCGTCGTGGCCCTTGAATCCGGACTTGAGGTCGAAGCCGTTGTTCGGGATGACGACGAGATCGGGCGCGATTTCGTCGTGGTCGCCGCGGAACGCGTCTTTCTTCTCGACGACGCGGGCGGCGACCTTGTTGCCGTCCGGGCCTTCGAGGGTTTCGAGCATCTCTTTCAGTTCGTCGCGGCGTTTCTTGTACTCGTCTTCGGGGACCGCACCGCGCGGTTCGCGGCCTTCGAGGTTGATGTAGAACCGGCCGGGGATGAGCGAGTACGCCGTGGTGTCGTCGGAGATGTCGGCAAGCTGTTCGTGGTCGTCGTCCTCGTAGGAGAGCCACCCCTCCTCTTCGAGGAGCGCGTTACAGTGAACCTCGTAGTCGAGCGAGGTGAAGCCGTGGTCGGAGGCGACGACGAGCGTCACGTCCTCGGGGAGCATCTCGCGAATCTGGCCGAGATAGTCGTCGACCTTCTTGTAGAACTCCACGAACGCCTCCTTGTTCTCGCCGTCGCGTTCGTAATCCTTGAAGAGGAAGTGGTTGACTCGGTCCGTCGTCATGAAGACGCCGAAAAAGAGGTCCCAGTCGTCCTGTTGGAGGTAGTGCGAGAACGCGTCGAACCGCCTGTCGAGCGTCTTGTGAGCGTTCTCGACGAACTCGCTTTTGTCGTCTTTGTGCCCGAGTTTCGCGTTCACGTCGATGATGTAGTCCATCGAGTCGAGTTGGTCGCGGAACTCGTCGGGGTAGGCGGCCTTGTCGACGCTGGGCGAGAGAAAGCCAGAGACCATGCGCTGGACGTTTCGCTGCGGGGGGAACGTCACGGGCACGTTCATCACGGTGGCGTTGCGCCCGGCCTCGGTGACGCGGTCCCAGAGGCGCGTCGCCTGCACGTCGCGACCCATGGGGACGTACGTGTCGTACGACCCGTTCTCGCGGTCTTGGAAGCCGTAGACGCCCGTCTCGCCGGGGTTGACGCCGGTCGTCAGCGCCGGCCAACAGGCCGACGACTCGGGGGGGACGATGCTCTCTATCTCACCTGCGCTCCCCTCGTCGGCGAGACGAGCCATGTTGGGGAACTCGTCGGGGTTCTCAGAGAGGAGACTAAACGGGACGCCGTCGATGCCGATGAAGGCGACGCGCGGTTCGTCCTTACCGCGCAGTCGGTCGAACAGACCCATAGGGTTCCGTACCGGGGTTACGCATAAGAAGGTTCTTCTACTTCCGAACGCCTGCCGTCGGCTACGACGGACTGCATGCGGAGGCCGTCGATACCGTCACCGGATCGGGAGATGCGCGCCGAAACGCGATACACGGGAGTCCGGCCCGTTCGGTGCGGAGAAACCGGTCGTCAGTCGGATCCGGCCTCTCCGGAAGAAGCCGACGGTGTAGCTCCGACTCTCCGGTCTCGTCTCCGCGTCTCGCCGCCGTCTCACCCCCGACTGCGGAGGGCGAAGGAGCGAAGTGCCGCGCGGCCGTACACCGAGGCGATACCCGTGAAAGAGTTCGAGCGAAAGCAGTTACTCGAACGCGCCAACCGCGAGGGGGCGACGGTGGGCGCGGACATCCCGGACGCCATCGACGTACAGGGCGAAGAGGTGGAACTGCAGAGCTTCGTCTTCGAGATAAAGCGCCGCGACACGATTCCCGACGGCGAGAGAGAGCGAGTCGAGCAGGCGAAGCGAAACCTCCGGCGAGAACGCCTCGAACGCCTCCAGAAAGTCGAGGACAACGAGGTGAGCTACGAAGAGGGCGAGCAACTCGTCGAGAGCATCATCGGCATCGACCGGGCGCTGAACGCCCTCGAACAACTCCGCCCGAAGGACCTCGAAAAAGAGGAGCAGATGCAGGAGACGGCGGACCAAAAGCGCTGGATGAACTTCCTGAAGCAGGCGCTGGGCCGCGACGACGCGAGCAGTAAGCGTCGGGGTGGCCGCCCGTGAGTCGGAACGCGGAGGTGGCCGCCCTGTTCGAGGAGTTCGCCGACCGACTCGAAGCCGACGGCGTCGAGTACAAACCGAACGTCTACCGCCGCGCCGCGGACAACATCCGCGCGCACGGCCGACCGATAGAGGGACTCGCCGCGGAGGGTAAAGAGACCGTAGAGGAGATAGACGGCGTCGGCGACGCCATCTCCTCGAAGGTCGTCGAGTACTTCGAGACCGGAGAGATAGCGGAGTTGGTCGAACTGCGCGACGAGATGCCGGTCGATATACAGGCGCTGACGGGCGTCGAGGGCGTCGGACCGAAGACGGTCGGAACGCTGTACGAGACGCTCGGAATCACCACGCTCGACGAACTGGAGGCCGCCGCCGAAGCGGGCGAGATTCGCGAGGTCAAAGGGTTCGGACCGAAGACGGAGGAGAATATCCTCTCGAACGTCGCGTTCGCCCGGCGGGCCCAAGAGCGCGCGCGTCTCGGGGACGCCCGCCCCCTCGCGGACGACGTGCTCGAACTGCTCCGCGGCGAGGCGGCGGCGTCGCAGGTGGAAGTCGCGGGCTCCATCCGCCGGTGGCGCGACACCATCGGCGACGTGGACGTGTTGGTCGCGAGCGATGACGCCGACGCCGTCGTGGAGGCGTTCACCGGGTGGGACGGCGTCTCGACCGTCATCGAATCCGGGCCGGAGAAAGCGAGCGTCCGCGCGAACGGCGTCCGAATCGACCTCCGCGTCGTCGTCCCCTCGGAGTACGGCGCGGCCCTGCAGTACTTCACCGGGAGCAAGAACCACAACCTGAAGCTCCGGAACGTCGCCATCCGACGCGACCTGAAGATGAACGAGTACGGCGTCTTCGACGTGAGCGACGTGGACGACCCCGACGCGGGGCAACGAGTCGGCGAACGCGTCGCCGGTGAGACGGAAGAGTCGATGTACGCGGCTCTCGACCTGCCCCTCGTGCCGCCGGAGTTACGCGAGGACACCGGCGAGGTGGAGGCCGCCTCGGAGGGCGACCTGCCGGAACTCCTCGAAAGCGGAGACGTCCGCGGCGACCTGCACACGCACACGAACTGGTCCGACGGGCGGAACTCCCCCGAGGAGATGGTCGCCGCCGCGGAGGCGCGCGGATACGACTACTACGCGGTGACCGACCACGCCACCGGCCCGGGGATGGTCGGCGGCGTCGGACTCGACGACGACGAACTGAGAGAACAGATGGACGCCCTCCGCGAGGTTGCGGCCGACGCCGAACTCGAACTCCTCCACGGCGTCGAGGCGAACATCGGCGCCGAGGGCGACATCCCGACGAGCGACGACGTGTTGGCCGAGTTGGACGTGGTGGTGGCCTCGCCGCACGCCGCACTCGACCAAGACCCCGACGCGGCCACGGACCGACTCGTGCGGGCGGTCGAACACCCCGCCGTCGATATCCTCGGTCACCCGACGGGCCGTCTCATCAACGACCGGGCCGGACTCGATATCGACGTTCGACGGGTCGCGGAGGCGGCGGCCGAACACGACGTCGCACTCGAAATCAACAGCGACCCCGCGCGACTCGACTTACACGGCGGCCCCGCGAAGACGGCCGTCGAGGCGGGTGCGGCCATCGCCGTCGATACCGACGCGCACCGACCGGACACGCTCGGTTACGTGCGGTACGGCGTCCACACCGCCCGACGCGGGTGGTGCGAACCCGCGGACGTGGTGAACGCGTGGGCCCTCTCTGACCTCCGGTCGTTCCTCCACTGATGGTCGGGGACGCGGAGTCCGGTCCCGAAGAGAGCCTCCTCGTGGACGCGATGCTCGGCAAACTCGCGAGATACCTGCGGATGTGCGGCTACGACGCCGCCTACGTCCTCGATAGCGGCGACGACCCCGGCGACGAGAGACTCCTCGAACGCGCCGCGACGGAGGGTCGAACGCTCGTCACGCGAGACGAGCAACTCGCCCGGCGCGCGAGAGAGAGCGTCCTCCTGCGCACGAAAGACATCGAAGCGCAGTTGCGGGAGTTCCGCGACGCGGGGTACGACCTGACGCTGAGCGACGACCCCGTCCGCTGTGGGTCGTGCAACGGCGTCGTCGTCCCCGTCGGCGACGGGGATGACGTGCCGGAGTACGCGCCGGACGCCGAGGAGGCGAGACGCTACCGGTGTCGCGACTGCGGACAGGTGTTCTGGCGGGGGAGTCACTGGACGGACGTCGCGGAGCGACTCGACGGATTAGCGGAGTGACGGAGAGAAAAACGGTTCAGCGCGGCGTCCACTCGTCGCAGGGGTCCATGTCGTCCATCAGTTCGTCGTGACGGCCGCAGTACGGTTGGATGCCCTCGTCGGTTCTGACGTACTCGAAGTGGTCGCAGTTGCCGCAGTAGGTGTCTGCGGGCGTCGACTGCGGTCGTCCGCCGGAGGCGGAGTCCATCGGCGAGGAGAGAGACTGCGCGTCCGTGCCGCCGTCGGAGAGCGATGCGGCGGAGGCCGGAGAGGAGTCCGAACGCTGCCTCTCCGACGCCGCGGCGGTCTGGGTGTCCACGTCGCCGTCGGGTTGGCCGCCGAGGAAGCCGATGCCGCCGAGTCCGCCGCGGGAGCGTTCGACTTCGACGTAGCGCGTCTCGCCTTTCTTCGTCACCTCGACGGTGGCGGTTCCGCCGGGGTCGTTACGCGTCTTGAAGTTGGCGACGCCGACGAACAGACACCAGAACGTGGTGATGGTGCCGAGGAAGTAGACGGCGACGGTGGGAAGCGTCAGTTCCGTCAGTCCCTGTCCGCAGGTCGCTCCGGACCACTGACACGGGTACGCGTGAGAGAAGAGGACGACGCCCATGAGCGCGATAGCCGCGCCGACGACGGCGGCGGCCTTGGTCAGACGGCCCGACGGAAGGACGGCGAAGACGCCCAAGAACACCGCCGGGACGCCAACGCCGCCGAGGATGCCGCCGAGTTCTCGGACGTCGCCGAGCGTCGTTCCGGCACCGATGAGAAGGTCCGTCGAGGCGACGACGATTCCGGCGACGACGAGGAGTGCGCCGACGAGGAAAAGCCCCAGTCCGAACGTCAGTCGCCGGAGGCTCGGCCCCGAACGCTCCCCCCCGTGGTACACCTCCGAGAGACTGGTCATGGCGGGGTTTGAACCTCGAACCACAAAACGGTGCGTCAGACAGACGTACGACGACTGCGAGACGCCGCCCGCCGCGGTGCGTGACCCGCGGGAGCGGTGGGGCCCGCAGAGCGGGTACGCGGCGACCTGAAACGGTGTCGAAGGGATTATTGCCGGGGATGGCAAATTTCGGGGTATGGCTGACGAGGAAGAAGACGAGGGACCCGTCGTCGAACTCGGCGAAGAGACGCCCGTCGAAGGGCAGCCGATAGCGCGAGTCGCGTCTCGACTGACGTGGCCCAAGCAAGCGAGTTGGGTCGAACGTCAGGAGGGCGACGCCGTGATTCGGACGCCGTCCGGACCGCAGACGCTCTCTGACGTGCTCGACCGAATCGACGAGACCTATTTCGACAAGCGCCAGACGTTCCTCGAAGAAGTCCGGTCGGTCGTCGGGAACGGGCCCGTCGAGACGGAGTAGGCGGCGCCTCCAGACGGTGTTCGGACATCGAACGCTCCGCGATTCGCTCGCACGCCTCACGTGGGTCCAGCGGTCCCTCCTCGTCGGATTTCTCCTGACGGTTCTGTGGGGGGTCTGGACCGTCCCGTCGTCGGACCTCACCTACCGCGTGGTCCGCGACCTTATCGTGTTCGTCGTCTTCCCGGGAACGCTCGCCATCACGCACGGCCGCAGTCTCGGGTGGCGCGTCGACCGAACGGTGCTCCGAAACACCGCGCTTCTCGCCCTGTTCGTCCTCCCGTTCTACCTCGTCGGGTCGTCGCTCCCCTCGGTGCGGGCGTACTATCCGATGTGGGGAACGACCGCCGCACTCGGCGACTTCCTACCGCACGCTCTCAAGCAGTTGCTCGTCGTCATCGCGGCGGAGACGTACTACCGGGGACTGCTCTGCGTCGGCGTCAGCGACGAACTCGGGTTCAAGAGCGTGTTCATCAGCCCCCTCGTCTACGCGTTCCACCACATCGGAAAACCCCCCATCGAACTCCTCCTTTCGGGGCCGACGGACGTCCTCTTCGGCGCGGTGGACTACGAGAGCGACTCGATTCTCCCCTCCGTCGTCGCGCACGGAATCGGTCTCTGTCTCCTCGATTGGTTGGTCTTGCACGACCCCCTGTTGCCGCCCGAACGGGTCGTCGGGTGGTTCCGGTGGCTGCAGATTCCGTTATAGATAGCCCGTTCGACGCGCGAGAGAAAGAGTCGCGACGACGCTCGACCAGTAGTGCGCGCTCGATACACTCCCATAGCTTTTCGCCCGTACCGCCCGAACCGTCGAGTATGGCACTACCGTTCGACCCCGAGAGCCTCGATTCCGACGACATCGGCGAGAAGCGAGCGACGCTCCGGATGGACCACGAGGAGGCCGTCGAACACGTCCGCGAGGCGTTCACCGACGCCGGGTTCGGCGTGGCGACGGAGTTTTCGCCCTCGGACCTCCTCAATGAGAAGGTGGACGCGGACCGAGAGCCGTACTACGTTCTCGGCGCGTGCAACCCCGAGGTGGCGGACAGGGTCTTGGACGCGAGCGACGGCCGGATGGGCGCGCTGTTCCCCTGCAACGTGGTCGTCTGGCAAGAGAAGCCGGGCGTTCAGACGGTGTACCACGTCAGTATCATGCGAATCGGGCGACTGACGGGCCTTGCACCCGACGACGAGACGATGGCGGAGATAATCGAGCGAACCGGCGAGCTCGCGGAAGAGGCGTACGCGAACCTCGATTCGGAGTAATCGACGCCTCGCCGTCGTTCGCCGGACGAGGCGGCGTCGGCCTCAGTCGTCGAACACCGCGTTCAGAATCCGCTCTATGTCGTGAATATCCGCTGTCAACGCGACGTGGTCTTCGTCCTCGTGGAACGCGACGATGTCCTCGGAGACGAGTTTCGGGATGTGGACGTGGTGAAGCGAGAGGAGAACCGAATCGATGTGGTCGTCCGAGAGGTCCTCGTCGGGGAAGTCCGTCTCCCGCATCGCGACGTCCGTCGCCAGTGCGTCGAGCGACATCGGCGTCTCGTTCTCCTTGAGCGATAACAGAACCAGTAGGCGACGCGCGTTCGCCAACGCACCGAGTGCTCGGGCTTCCTTATCCATGGGTCTGTAATCGCGTTCGAGAGATGGCGCTACGGGCACAGTCTCCATGCCCCATATTATACCTTTTGTCGTGGGTCCCACGGCGCGGTTCGGCGTCGGACAGCGGGGAATCCGGCGAGTCAAGAGAAGTCGGCCAGATTCATCTGGAGGCCCGACGCCATCGTGGACTTTCGCCGCAGGTCGCCGAGCGAAACGGGGAGATACTCCGCGACCTGCCCCACGGCGGCGGCGAACGACTCCGCCTCCGCGTGGTCGCCGTCGAAGGCGTTCCGAATCGACTCGCGGACCTGCCAGACGCCGACCGGACCCCAGTAGTCGTCCGAGACGTGCCTGACGACGAGTGCCTTCCCCTGTCGCCCTCGCTCTCTGAGATGTTCGAGGACGCCGAGTCGGGACGCGTGGTACGCGCCCGCGGTCTCCTCTACGTATCCGGTTCGACCCTCGAACCCCTCGCGGTCGGCCGCGAGCCACATCCCCGCGTCGGGGTCGGGGTTCCAGACGCTCCCGGGCGCTTTCAGTTCGACGAGTTCGTACTCCCAGTCGCCGGGGGCGAGAATCACCCAGAAGGCGTTGCCGAGGAATTCCTCGCGGTGAATCTCGACGGCGTTCACGCTCGGGTTCGTCCGGATTCCGCCGCGAAGGAACTTCCCGACGGTGTCGTCTACGGCCGTAATCGACCACCGCGTCGGGACGAGTTTCCTGTTTTTCCCCTGTCCGAGAGCGCCCGCAGAAAGGATGGTGTTTATCTCGTAAACGTCGAATCCGCGGCGGTAGAGGTAGTTCATCGCGCCTTCGGCGTTCCAGTCGTCGTCTTCGAGCGTCTTCTCGACCGGGCGGGGGACGTGGGGGTTCTCCGCGAGGTCGGCCGACTGCGCTCTGGCGCGGGGGCCGGTCGGCGTCGCGATGTCGTTTTCGGTCACGTCGAAGTCGATGTCCGGCGTCCCGTCGAGGCCGATTTCGACGCTCACCGGCCGGTCGGCGATGGCCACCTCGCGTTGGACGCCGAGAAAGCCGTCCCACGCGTCGTGTACCTCGACCGAGTTCGTCGTCTGATTCGAGTTCAACAGACTCGTCCGCCGTTGGAACACGTCGTCGATGCTGACGCCCTCGTCGTACCACCCGGCGGACGTCTCGAACTGCGCGGCGTCTTCCTCGTGACCGACCGGCGAGAGGATGCCCGTCGAGACGTTCGGGTAGTTCGAGGTGCCGACGAAGATGGAGGGCGAGACGCTCCCGAACAGCGAGTCGCCCTGCACCGTCTCCTCGAACCGGTGTTGGAACTGTTCGAGGTGGTCGAGGATGTCGTAGGACTTCTCTTGGGCGAGGCGGCGACGCTTCGCGCGTTCGCCCTCGGCTTCGAGGTCCATGTACTCGTCGAGGCGCATCCTAGTCGCCGAAGCTACGTCGGCCAGTCGTTTGAACCTGTCGCGCGCGCACGCGCTAGCCGACGGCGCGGCGACGGGGTCGCGGGCGAAAACGGAGTCGCGTCGCGTCGAAGCGTTCGGCCGGACGGGGCGGCGTCGCGGGGTCGAAAGCGGAAGCGAGTCGGGGCCTCAGCCGTGGATGCCCATCGCTTCGATCTGCTCTTGGTAGCGGTTGCGGATGGTGACCTCGGTCACCTGCGCGACGTCGGCGACTTCGCGTTGGGTCTTCTTCTCGTTGCACAGAAGCGACGCGGCGTAGATGGCCGCGGCCGCGTACCCGGTCGGCGATTTCCCCGAGAGCAGTCCCTTCTCGGCGGTCGTTTCGATTATCTCGTTCGCCTTCGATTGGACCTCCTTCGAGAGGTCGAGTTCCGAACAGAAGCGCGGGACGTACTTCTTGGGGTCGACCGGTTTCATCTCCAAGCCGAGTTCCTGGGAGATGTAGCGGTACGTTCGGCCGATTTCCTTCCGTTCGACACGAGAAACCTCGGATATCTCTTCGAGCGACCGGGGGATGCCCTCCTTTCGACAGGCGGCGTACAGCGCGGAGGTGGCGACGCCCTCGATAGACCGCCCGCGGATGAGATCCTCGCTCAACGCGCGGCGGTAGATGACGGACGCGACTTCTCGGACCGACCGCGGGACGCCGAGTGCGGAGGCCATCCGGTCGATTTCGGAGAGCGCAAACTGGAGGTTGCGTTCGCCCGCGTCCTTCGTGCGGATTCGCTCTTGCCACTTGCGGAGGCGGTGCATCTGCGAGCGTTTCCGCGAGGAGATAGACCGTCCGTAGGCGTCTTTGTCCTTCCAGTCGATGGTCGTCGTCAGTCCCTTGTCGTGCATCGTCTGGGTCGTCGGCGCGCCGACGCGGGACTTCTCTTGACGCTCGGAGTGGTTGAACGCGCGCCACTCCGGTCCGGGGTCTATCTGTTCTTCTTCGATTATGATGCCGGTCGGTTCGTGGATGAGTTCACCGTCGCCCGTGCGAACGAGGTCCTCGTCGTCGACCTCGTCTAAGTCGATCTCGTCCTCCTCTTCGTCGTCGACGTTCTCGTTTTCGCCCTGCCATCGCGTCCGTTCAACATCTCGCTCCCGCTGGCGGGTGGGCCGTGTCATCGCATTTATATAGTCCACGGTGGCTGACACTTAAACTCTGGGGCGCACGAAACAGAACGTTCGGCGGCGGCGAACTCCGGAGCGAACGCGATTTAGGGACGCTCGCAAACGTACACGTATGCCGACTGTCGACTGCGACCCAGAGGAGGCCCGGCGGCGACTCGAAGAGTCCGGCGTCGAAGTCGAACCGGGGAACACGGAACACGAGCGATGGCGGGCGACGCAGGGTGACGCCACCGCCGTCGCCTACGACGGAAAAGTCGTCGTACAGGGCGCGCGACCGACCGACCTCCTCGCCCGACTGGAGTCTCGCGGGGGCCGAGCGCACGTCTACTTCGACGGCGCGAGTCGCGGCAACCCCGGGCCGGGGGCCATCGGGTGGGTCATCGTCTCCTCGGACGGAATCGTCGGAGAGGGCTCCGAGACTATCGGGGAGACGACGAACAACCGCGCGGAGTACGAGGCGTTGATTCGGGCGGTGGACGCCGCCTCGGAGTTCGGCTTCGACGAGGTGGACGTTCGCGGCGACTCCGAACTGATCGTAAAGCAGGTCCGCGGCGAGTACGACACGAACAACCCCGAACTCAGAGAGCGTCGCGTCCGCGTGCGCGAACTTCTCGAACGGTTCGACAGGTGGTCGCTCGAACACGTGCCGCGGGAGATAAACGACCGCGCCGACTCACTCGCAAACGAGGCACTCGACCATGCGTGAGGACGATTCGGCGGCGGAGAGAGAGGACCCGCCCGAGGACGCCGTAGACGAGATAGAGCGCCTGACGCGACTCGCCCGGGGCGCGGCGGACGAAAACGAGAGGGCCGCCTACGAGGACCGCCGAGAGACGATTCTCGACGAGTTCGCGTTCACCCCGCGGGTCCGCGAAGACGACGAGACGCTGGTTCTGTACCCCACCGAATGGGTCGAAGACGGGGTCGTACAGATAGACCGTATCGACGACGTAGACCGGGGGATAGAGCGTCCCCTCCGAACAGACGCCGGCGACGAAGGCGAGTTCGCCGCGGTGGAGAGCCACAACTCCGCTATCGTCGATGCGGTCGAAGACGCCCACGGCCCGGTGCACGCGGCGAACGCCCGCGTCTTCGCGGACTTCATGAGTAACCACTACGTTCGGCGTATCGAGTCGGCGTCGCGGAAAGAAGTACAGGAGTTTCTCGACGAGTACTACCTTCGAAACGCGTGGCCGTCGGAAGACCAGTCGTCCGTCGTCGACGAGAGTCTCGAACTGACGTTCGACGTCGCCGGAACGGACGTGCCCGGATTCTGAGTTCCGCCGGCGGACGCCTCTACAGGTACGAGTCGACGAGTTCGCGAACTTCGTCGGCGCGCGTCTCGTCGGTGACGAACTTGCCGAACATCCAGTCGAACCGGTCGAGAACGGCGTCGTGGCCCTTCTCGGTCAGTTCGTACTGGTTGGTCCGCTTGTCGAGTTCGCTCTTCTCGACGAGTTCCATCTCGACTAAGTCGTCGAGGTTGGGGTACAGACGGCCGTGATTGACTTCCGTGCCGTAGTACTCTTCGAGATGTCGCTTGATAGCGAGCCCGTACATGGGTTCCTCGGCGAGTATGACGAGGATATTCTGTTGGAACGCGGTGAGGTCCCGCGCGATGCCGGAGATGTCGGTAACCGTTTGTGCCTCTGACATGGTAGGAAAAATGTCATCAAGCTATTTAACACTTCTCAACTCCTGTCGGGTTTCCACCGCTCGTCCGTCGAAACCGGGTGCCTCACCCGGGTTACGATGTGTATATCTTTCGACGCCGGGGGCCATTTTTGGACGGTTATGTCAAAAAATGTTCGTCATTCGATAATCTCCCAGTAATATCTGTGGGTGTTTATCTGAAATACGTTATTACTCGGAGTCGAGAACGAACGACGCGAAGAGTCTTCGGGTCGCCGAGGGCGATGCGAAAATACTTTGCCCGAGTTGGGTGTGCTTGCCCTCATGGCGAATCTCTGGGAAGACATGGAGACCGGTCCGGACGCTCCCGACGAAATCTACGCCGTCGTCGAGTGTCTGAAGGGCGAACGCAACAAATACGAGTACGACAAGGACATCCCGGGCGTCGTACTCGACCGAGTCCTCCACTCGAACGTCCACTACCCCTCGGACTACGGATTCATGCCGCAGACGTACTACGACGACGAGGACCCGTTCGACGTTCTCGTCCTCGTCGAAGACCAGACGTTCCCCGGGTGCGTCATCGAGGCGCGTCCGGTCGCTCTCATGGAGATGGACGACGACGGCGAGAAAGACGACAAAGTCATCGCCGTCCCCGTCGAAGACCCCCGCTACGACCACGTGCAGGACGTCGACGACCTGACCGACCAACAGAAAGAGGAGATTACGGAGTTCTTCGAGACGTACAAGAACCTCGAAGCGGACAAGGAGACGGAGGTTCTCGGCTGGGAAGACGCCCAAGCGGCGAAAGACGCCGTCGAACACGCGATGGACCTCTACGAAGAGAACTTCGCGTAACCGCGCCGCCGAGAGACGGACGACCGCCGTTTTTTGCCCCCGTCGAACCCGCGAGCATCGAGTCTCGTCGCCCGACGCCGCGAGGGCGATTCGCTGCGGTTATCTCTCCGTCCGAAACGATGTGTTATGCGCATGGGTAATTATTTCTGCGTGAAGCCGGTAGTCGAAACCGAGATGAGCGTCGATAGCGCGTTCCCCGGCATAGACCACGTGACGGTCGTTCCGACGAACTACCGGCCGGACGACTCCGAGGGCGACGGCGAGAGAGAGACCGACTCCGGAGAGACGCCGGCGACAGACCGACGGTGACTCCGGGTCGGACGGCCTCCGCCGCCCAGAGCATCTCTGGGCAGTCGTTACTTCGTCTTCGCGCGCGAGGGGAACCCCTTTTATCGCGCCGGAAGTAACTCTCGGTAATGGCTACCTGCGACGAGTGCGGGAAGCACGAGAACCTCCCGTACCAGTGCCGACGGTGTGGGAACTCGTTCTGTGCGGAGCACCGCCTCCCGGAGAATCACGACTGTCCGGGGCTGTCCGAGTGGAACGACCCATCGGGAGTGTTCGACAGCGGTTTCGACGACTCGGTCGAGAGCGAGGGGAGTCGCGCCTCGAACGTCGTCGACCGCCTCACCGGGACGGGCGGCCCGCTCGGTTACTTCCGCGGCAACATGGCGTACACCTTCCTCGGCCTGATGTGGATCACGTTCGCGTTGGAGTTTCTCGTCCTCTTTACGCTCGGCGGGCAGGCGTTCGACGCGCTGTTCACGCTCAGTTCCCGAAACCCGCTGTACGTCTGGACGTGGGTCACGTCCATCTTCGCGCACAGTCCCGCCTCGTTTTTCCACATCGTCGGTAACAGCATCGTCCTGTACTTCTTCGGTCCCCTCGTCGAACGGTACGTCGGGTCCAAGAAGTTCGCCGCGCTGTTCGTCGTCAGCGGAATGGCCGCGGGCCTCGCGCACGTCGGGTCGGGGATGCTCCTGAACCCCGGGGTTCCGACGGCCGTCCTCGGCGCGTCGGGCGCGGTGTTCGCCATCCTCGGCGTCCTGACGGTGTTGAACCCGAGCCTGAAGATCTATCTGTACTTCCTCATTCCGGTCCCGCTTTGGCTCTTCACCGTCGGGTTCGCGCTTCTCTCTACGGTGTTTTTCCTCTCGCCGGGCACCGCCGGAGCGGTCGGACAGGGCAACGTCGCACACTTCGCACACCTCGTCGGCCTCGTCATCGGTCTGGCGTACGGTCGCCGGGTGAAAGGCAAACAGCGGGTCCCCAACAGCCTCCAGTTCGGAAGCGGCGGCGGTCCCGGCGGCCCAGGAGGCCCCGGCAGGCGGTTCTGAGATGCTCCCGACCCGTCCCGAGTTCGTCCCCGACGCCTCGCAGTCGCGCGCGGAGATGGAGTCGATGCAGTTCGACGTCGCGGACGCCGCGACGTGGGAAGACGACTTCCCGTTCGACGCCGAGGCCGTCGGACTCGCCGACTGGGCCCCCGACGACGCCCCTCTCGTCGCCGGGGTGGACCAGGCGTTCCTCGACGAGAGCGCGGTGAGCGTCGTCGTCGTCATGCGCGGAGGCCGCGTAATCGAACGCGCGTCCGCCGTCGTGGACCTCGAAATCCCGTACGTTCCGGGGCTTCTCTCCTTCCGCGAGGGGAACCCGATTCTCGCCGCGTTCGAGGAAGTAGAGGTGACGCCGGACCTCGTCGTCTTCGACGGGAGCGGTCGCATCCACTTCCGACAGGCGGGGCTGGCGACGCATCTCGGCGTCGTCCTCGACGTGCCGAGCGTCGGCGTCGCAAAGAGCCTCCTCTGCGGGACGCCCCGCGAGTCTGTAGACGGCAGACCCGCCGGGTGGCAGACGGATATTATCGCCGACGGGAGGGTCGAAAACGCCGCCTCGGAGGAGGTCATCGGCCACGCCTACCAGTCGCGGCAGTACGCGAACGAACCCATCGTGAACCCGCTGTACGTCAGTCCCGGGCACCGCGTCTCGGTGCCGACGGCGACGGACCTCGTCGCGCGACTCTGCGGCGACTACAAACTCCCGGAACCGACGCGCACGGCGGACAAATACGCCGACGAGGTGAAGTCGTCCGTCCGGGGATAAGACCGCCTACAATTAACTCACCGGGGGCCGATGGCGGTGACGTGCATCCGAAGACGGTCCTCATCACCGGCTGTTCGTCCGGCATCGGCCGCGCCACCGCCCGCGCGTTTCTGGAGGAAGACTGGCGCGTCTACGCGACGGCGCGCAACCCCGCCGACATCCAGACGCTCGGCGACGACGGCTGCGAGATAGCCACGCTGGACGTGACCGAACAGGACGACGTGGACCGCGTGGTCGACAGAATCGTAGAGGAGGAAGGGCACGTCTCCGCGTTGGTCAACAACGCCGGGTTCGGCCAGTTCGGGCCCATAGAGGACGTTCCGACCGAACAGGTCCACCGCCAGTTCGACGTGAACGTCTACGGCCCGCACCGACTCACCCGCGCGGTCCTCCCCCACATGCGAAAGCAGGGCGACGGAACCATCGTCAACGTCTCCAGCGTCGCCGGGCGCGTCTCGTTCCCCGGCGGCGGCGTCTACGCGGGGTCGAAGTTCGCCGTCGAGGCGATGACCGACGCCCTCCGCAACGAGGTGGCCGAGTACGACGTCGACGCCGTCGTCGTCGAACCCGGCCCGGTGAAGACGAACTTCGCCGACCGGGTCGAAGACGAGGTGGAAGGCGACGACGACATCCCCGGTATCGAGCGTTCGGGAGCGTACGAGTCGTTCTACGACCTGTTCGAGGACACGAGAGCCATCGGCGGCAGCGACGGTCCGGGCGCGATTCCGCCCGAACGCGTCGCAGAGGATATCCTCGACGCCGCCTCCTCGACGAAACCGAAGGCTCGCTACCAACCCGGGACGGTGGCGCGCGTCTCGACGCTGGCGCGGTTCCTCCCGGACGCGTGGTTCGACACGACGTATCGGCTCCTCCGAAAACTCGTCTGACCGCCCGCCGGTCCGCCAACCGGTTTCGCGTCGTCTCCGCGAACGAGACTGCTACGCCAGACAGGCGGCGACGACGCGGAGTGCGTCCTCGCCTCGCACCTCGTCTGCGAGAAGCGGAACGCGCTTTACGTCCCGCCCGCGGAAGAGGTCCGTCGCCGTCTGGAGGGCGTCCTGTTGGACCTGCCAGCGTCGCTGACAGAACTCGCAGTTCTCTAAGTCCGGCGTGACGACCCACTTCGAGTCCACCGGGGCGTCCGTCACGTCCGCGAGGTTCTCCATGACGCGGTTGACGACGAGCGTCTGCACCGGAATCTCGTAGCCGTCGAGTCTGTCCACGAGTCGCTTCGACTCGACGACGCTCATCTCCTCGGGAATCATCACGACGCGGAAGTCCGTCTTCGTCGGGTCCCTGAGGACGCGACGGAGTCGCTCGATTCGCTCGCGGAGTTCGTCCAAGTCGCCGACGCCCGACTGACCCGTCCCGGCACCGAACATCCCCTTTATGTTGTCCATCATGCCGGAGAACTGCTGTTTCATCTTCGCGATGCGTCCGAGCATCGAGTCCATCACCTCGGGGAGTTCGAGCAATCGGAGAGTGTGTCCCGTCGGTGCGGTGTCGACGACGACGCGGTCGAACCGGGGGTCGTCGAGGTACGCGAGTAGTTGCTGCATCGCCGCCGCCTCGTCCGCGCCGGGCATCGACCCGGGCGACATCCCCATCGGGCCGTCGGGTCCGAGGAGACTCTCCATTCCGCCCATATCCATCCCGAAGGGGTTCTGCCCGCCCGCGTCGCCGCTGAACGGGTCGTCGCCCGACTCCTCGAAGGGGTTGTCGTCGTCGGAGGACTGAAACGGGTTCTCGTCGCCCTCGGGGTCGAACCCGCCGTCGCCGCCGGGACCGCTTTCTCCCCCGGCGAACGGTCCCTCCATCGCCGCGTCGGGGTCGATTTCGGCGGCGTACAGGGGGATGTCCTCCCGGACGCGCGCGGGTTCGGCGGGGACGTCCGTCCCGAGCGTATCCGAAAGCGAGTGCGCGGGGTCCGTCGAGACGACGAGCGTCGAGGTGCCGTCTGCGGCCGAGGCGAGCGCCGTCGCCGCGGCCATCGTCGTCTTTCCGACGCCGCCTTTCCCGCCGTAGAGGACGTAGTCGGGGGCGTCCACGCCCGACGGGAGATTCGTCTCGTCGGTGCGCGTCTCCGTGTCGACGGGAACGCCGGTGCTGTCGCCGTCCGGCGCGTCGTCTCTCGACTCGTCCGCGTCGGCGTCGTCTTCGACGCGTTCGACGGGTTCGACGTCGATATCGGCCATGCGCGGAGAGACGAGTCGCGGACTTGTGTACCCGTCGGTCTCGGGTTCAGTCGTCCGACGCCGAGAAGTAGTCGGCCAGTCGGGCGGCGGCGTCGTCGGCCCGCGGGGTACAGAGCGCGAAGCGAATCCAGTCGTCGTACGCCTCGCCGAACGCCTCGCCGGGCATCCCCGCCACGCCCGCCTCGTCTATCAGCGTCTTCACGTTGTCGAGGGTGCCGGGGAAGTCGTCGAACCGAGCCAAGACGTAGAACCCGCCGTCGGGTTCGGTGTACGACGCGCCCGCGGCGTCGAGAGCGTCGGTGAACGCGTCGATTCGGTCGCGGAGTCTGTCGCGCGCCGCCTCGTAGTACTCCGGCGGCGTCTCCCGTAGCGACCGCAGAACCGCCGCCTGCGCCGGTCTGCTGGTGGCGACGTTGACGAGCATGTGTCGCGTCTTCGCCGCCTCGACCAGAGCGTCGGGGAAGACGGCGTACCCGACGCGAAAGCCCGTTATCGCCATCGTCTTCGAGTACGCCGACGTGACGACGACGTTCTCGGAGTCGAGGGTGAGTGCGCTCTCGAACCGCCCGGAGAAGTCGAAGTGGTCGTACACCTCGTCGACGAGGAGGAGAGCGTCGTTCGCCTCGGCGAGGGCGGCCAGTTCGGCCACCGACTCGCGGTCGTACACCGCGCCGGTCGGGTTGTTCGGCGTGTTGACGACGACGCAGGCGGTGTCTTCGGAGACGGCCGCACGCATCGAGTCGAGGTTCAAGGACCCGTCGGTGGCGACGGGGACGGTGACCGTCTCCGCGTCGAGCATCTGCGCTTTCCCCGGGTAGTACGGGTAGACGGGGTCCGTCAGGACCATCTCGTCGCCGGCGTCGCGTTCCATCGCGCGCGCCATCGCGAGGTAGTTCGCCTCGCCCGCGCCGTTCGTCACGACGACGCGGTCGGAGTCGACGTTCCGGCGGGCGGCTATCTCCTCGCGGAGTTCCCGGAGACCCTCGCTCGGGGCGTACTGGAAGTCGGCGGGTTCGCCGTCGGCGTACTCGCGGAGTCCATCTCTGACGGCCGCGGGCGGGTCCCAGTCGGGACTCCCCGACACCATGCCAACCACGTCCCGGTCGGCGCGGTGGGCGTACTGCATCACGAGATAGAACAGGGGCGAGTCGTACGCGTCGCCCTCCTTTGCGGTCATGTCGTCAGTCGGATGGCCGCCGAGGGCCGTGGGTCTTTCGCTCCGCGGCGGGGTATTTTTGACCGCCGCCCGCGTCGCCCCGGTATGCGCGAGTTCGCCGCGGACCCCCCGGTGGAAGAACGCGTCGGAGACGCCCTCCGCGAGAGGGGCGAGACGCTCGCCGTCGCAGAGTCGTGTACGGGCGGCCTCGTCGGGTCGTTTCTCACCGACGTACCGGGCTCTTCGGACTACTTCGACCGGTCTGTCGTCACCTACTCCTACGACGCGAAGTTGACCGAACTGGCCGTCTCGCGGGAGTCGCTGGACGAACACGGGGCCGTCTCGGAACCGGTCGCCCGCCAGATGGCCGCGGGCGTCCGCGACACCGCGGGCACCGACTGGGGCGTCGCCACCACCGGTATCGCCGGGCCCGACGGCGGCACGGAAGAGAAACCCGTCGGAACGGTGTACATCGGCCTCGCGTACGCCGGCGAGTGGGGCACCGGCGACTCGACGACGACGGTCGAACGCCACGTCTTCGACGGCGACAGACGGGCGGTCAAAGAGCAAATCGCACGGCGGGCCTTAGAGACGGTGACTGACGCCGTCGAAACCGAGTAATCTGAGCGAACCCTCCGGACGGAGGCCGCCGACAAATCAAATCTCAGACACTAAGAAGTATTTACTACGCCGACGGCATAGGGTGACTGATGACCCCGTCACCGCCCGTGGACGCAGAACTCCAACGTATCCGCCGACAGGAGGTTCCCGCCGAACTCGGCGAAAAAGCGTTAGAGGGTGACGATATCGACCGACTCGTGCACGACGCGTCTGCGGCAGTCGCCGAGGCGTTGGACAGCGACTACCGCAACGTTCTCGAACTGTTGCCGGGCGACGGAGGCCTCCTTCCCAGACACGGTATCGGCTGGGACGAGGGAATCGGCTTCGCGCTTTGCGAACGCATCGTCGAGCGTCACGGCGGGAGAATCCGGGTCGAGTCGGAACCGAACGAGGGTTCGACGTTCTTCGTTACGCTCCCGGAGGCGAGGCGAGAGCGATGAACGGTTCGACCGAACCCGAACCGGTCGACGTCCTCCTCGTCGAGGACAACCCCGGTGACGTCCGCCTGACGAGAGAGGCGTTCGACGACGGGAAGATAGACAACACCCTCCACGTCGCCACCGACGGCGTCGAAGCCCTCGACTTCCTGCACCGACGCGGGGAGTACTCGGACGCACCCCGGCCGGACGTCGTCTTACTCGATTTGAACCTCCCGCGGAAGAACGGCGACGAAGTGCTCGCGGAGGTGAAAGACGACCCCGACCTCCGGCGGATTCCGGTCATCGTCCTCACGAGTTCGGAGAGCGACGAGGACATTCTGCACTCCTACGAACACCACGCCAACGCCTACCTCACCAAACCGGTCGACCCCTTCGAGTTCATGGAGACGGTGGGGACGTTCGAGGAGATGTGGTTCTCCATCGTCCGACTGCCGGACGACGAGTGAGGCGGCGCGCCGACGTTCCGCGCTCGTGACAAAACGTTTGTATCACAGCGCCGTAGACTGGTCAGTCATGAACAAAGACGGTCACGTGCTGAACGCGGCGTTGCTTGCGGTCGGTCTCGGCGTCGTCCTCAGCGTCGACCCGACTGCGGGCCCCATCCTCGACGACTCCGTCGCGGACACCCTCCTCGGCGCGGGGCGGATGGTCGTCGAACTCTCCTTACCGGTCGTCTTGGGCGCTCTCTTTCCCGACGTGGACACGGCGTTCGGACGACACCGAAAGACGCTGCACAACCTCCCGGTGTTGGCACTTTTCGTCGGCTTTCCGCTGGTGTTCGGGAACTTAGAGTACGTCTGGATAGGCGTGGCGACGCACTACCTGTTGGATATGGTCGGGTCGAAGCGCGGCATCGCCCTGTTTTACCCCTTCTCGCCGACCGAGTACGACCTTCCGACGGGCGTGGCCACGTCGAGCAAGTGGGCGACTGTGGTCACCGTCGTCGTGACCGCCTTCGAACTGGTCGCGTTGGCTCTCGTCCACTACTTCGTCTTCGCTCTCGACACGACTATCGTCGAGATGATGGCGATGGTCGGCGTCTGAGCGTCAGTACTCGCGCACGTCGTCGAACCGTCCGTCGTAGGCGATGTGGCCGGGGTGGGTCGGTTCCATCCCCGAGAGAAAGAGGCGGTCTATCTTCCCCCACGAGTTCTCGAATCCGAGGTGAGCGAACTCCGCGGCCGCCCGACCCCGGTGGCGGAGGCCGGACCGGCGGACGACGCGGCGGGACGCGCCCTCTCGGAGTGCGGAGACCAGGTCGGCCTCGGACTCGATGTCGCGGTCGAACTCCGTCCACGCCTCGCCGACGGTTCCCCGCAGGTGCGCGTACGACGACCCGAACCCCGGAAGTCCGAGTTCGCGCGCGATGGCGCGGGCCGCCCGGTTGTGAGAGGGGAGCGACTTCGTGTTGTACGTCTCCACCGCGTGAATCTCGTCGCGGTGGGCGTCGATTTCGTCGCGGTCCAGACTCACGGTCAGAAGCGTCGGATGCGGGACGAGGACGGCCGCCTCCTGTCGGGCGAAGGTGGCGAACGCCGCCTCCATCGAGATGAAGTCCGGAACCGGGTCGGAGAGACCGACCGCGAGGAGGTGGCGGCGGCGACGCCACGAACCGGTGAACACCTCGCGGGCGGGGACCACGAGAAGGTCGTCGTCGGAGAACTCCTCGGCGCGGGCGCGGATGTCGGGCAGGCGAACGAAGTGCGGCGCGTACACCAACACGTCGATGCCGCGTGCCTTCGCACGGTCTGCGACGCGTTCGTCGAGAATCTTCACGTGCATGTCGACCCGAGTCGCTTCCGAGGCGGACGCGGACGTGGGCGCGGTCACGTCTCTCCGTGCGTGGACACCGGAGTTAGAGATTACTATTTACCAACCCATCGAGGGAGTCTGCGGAACGATTTTGTCTCCGGTGTTCGTCTCGCGGATATGACTCTGTGGAAATGCGGCATCGAGGGCTGCGAGGGGCGGTTCGAGGACGCCGAATCCGCCGTCATTCACCAGACGACCGAACACGAACGACACGAGTGCAAGGTCTGCGGCGCCATCGTTCCGGAGGGGTACTTCGCCATCCGACACACGTTCGAGGAGCACTCGCGGGCGGAGTTCGTCCGGGCGTACGACGCCGACTCCTCTGCGGTGCGCGAGAGAGAGGAGGTCAAGGCCGCAATCGAAGAACAGGTCGACCTCGAACGGATGGTGAGTGACCTCAAAGAACAGGGTGCGCTGTAACCGCCGAACGCGACGCGTCGCGGGACCGAAGAAACGAGCATAGAGGGAGGCGTCGGCGTTCGTCGCTATTCCCGTGAGTGAAACGAACGGGAGCTAGATGAGCGCGTCAGCGCTCATCACTGTCGAGGACCCGGATCTGGTCGCCGCGGACCGTCACCGGAATCGGAACCGTCGCCTCGTACAGTTCGACCGTCACCTGGTCTTTGGTCTCGTCGATTCGCTGGACGCGCGCCTTCTCGCCTTTGAACGGCCCGGCGATGAGTTCGACGATGTCTCCCTCGGCGATACCCTCGACGTCCGGCGTCGGCGAGAGGAAGTGTTCGACCTCCGCCATGGTCGATTTCCCGGTGTTGCCGCCGCTGGATACGAGTCCGCGGGCGTGCGGAATCTCGTCTAAGACGCGCTTTATCACGGCGTCGTTGTCCGCTTCGACCATCACGTAGCTCGTCAGCGAGTCGGGGGCCAAAACGGCGTGTACTTCCGGTTCCTCGCGGTTCGCTATCATGTCCGCGACGGTGCGTTCCTGTCTCGCAGTCGTCTTTACGGCGAAGATTGGTGGCACCTCAGACACCTCCGGGGAGGAAACTCATTATCGCGAAGATGACAAAGCCCATGAATCCGACGAGGAAGATGCCGGCACCGGCGATGAGACCGATCTGGGAGAACTCCTCCCACGACGGGGTGCTCGCCAGTTTCAACACCCGCACGTAACTGTTCAGGTCGTACTTGACGTCCATGTTACCGGGGTTTGTGCGGCGGGCTTTTTCTATCTATTGATGCGAACGGGAGCGTCAGCCGAGAAGAGACGGGTGGCCGAGGCTCGTCGGCCGCAAAAACGCGTCCGGCGGACGAGAGTGGGGAGTCAGTCGACGTAGTCGATGTCCTGTTCCGGGTTCGCGGGCGCCGCTTGGGGCTCTTCGACCTCTGCGTCCTCGTCGCTTCGGCCGTATATCTGCGGCGACTCGACGCCCGTGACGACTATCATCGTCCGCATCTGGCCCTCTAGCTCCTCGTCGACGGAGGTACCCCAGATGATGCGCGCGTCGGGGTCGATGCGGTCGTAAATCTCCTCTACGACGCCTTCCGCCTCTTCGATGCTCATGTCGGACCCGCCCGTGACGTTGACGAGCGCGGAGTTCGCCCCCGAGATGTCCACGTCGAGAAGCGGCGAGCGAAGCGCGCTCTTGACGGAGTCTTGGGCCTTCTTCTCGGTGTCGGACTCGCCGAGACCGATCATGGCGACGCCGCCGCGTTCCATGACCGTCTTCACGTCGGCGAAGTCGAGGTTGACGAGGCCGGGTTTGGTGATGAGTTCGGTGATTCCCTTCACCGAACGCATGAGGACTTCGTCGGAGACTTTGAACGCCTGCCGGACGGGGAGTTTGCCGACGGCGTCTAACAGACGGTCGTTCGGGACGACGATGACGGTGTCGGCTACGTCGCGGAGGCGTTCGAGTCCGGCCTCGGCGTTCGTGCGCCGGACTTCGCCCTCCGCGGTGAACGGCGTCGTCACGATGGCGATGGTCAACGCGCCCGACTCGCGGGCCGCCTTCGCGACGACGGGCGCAGAGCCCGTTCCGGTGCCGCCGCCGAGTCCGGCGGTGACGAACACCATGTCGGAGCCCTCGATGGCGTCGTAAATCTCGTCTTGGGACTCGATTGCCGCCTCCTCACCCACCTGCGGAAGCGACCCGGCACCGCGCCCCTGCGTCTTCTGTTCCCCCATCAGAATCTTCGTGTCCGCGTCTATCTCGACGAGATGCTGCACGTCGGTGTTCGCGGCGACCAGTTTCGCTCCCTTGATTCCTTCCTCGAACATCCGGTTTACCGTGTTCCCGCCCGCGCCGCCGCAGCCGACGACGGTGATGTTCGTTTGGAGGTCTTGGAGGACGTCTTTGAGTTCGTCGTCGGTCATCGTTCCCGTGCGGCGAATCTCTTCACCCTCGGAAGCGCCGACGTCAGGAGTCCCATCCCCCGTCTCTTCGGCCTCGTCAATTGCTTCGTCGACGATAGAGTCCATACTATATGGCCGTTCTTACCGAATGGAGCATTATTATCTTTCCCCCTCGCGTCAGACGGCCGTCCGACTCGACGCGAGACGGCGTCCCGCGGGAGCGAGCGGTCAGACCTTGAATACGACGCGCTGTTCGGTCCGTACGTCCTCTGGCTCGACCGTTTTCCCCGCCACCTCGACAGGTCGGCCGGCCGATAGTTTCCCGAACGCCGGACCCTCCGGAACGCCGAGTTCCGCGGCGGCCGACGGGTCGAACGCCTCCCTGCGCCCGACGACCGCCCGTTCCGTCCGTTCGACCGAGTCGTACTTCCCCCGGAGGACGTCCGCGAGTGCCGCGACGACTCCGTCGTACGCACCCTCCTCGGGGAGTGCGGCGCGCCCTCGCGCCTTCGTCCCGCCGTCTACGGTCTCGTAAGCGACGGACCGGTCGTGGACCGCCGCGAGGGCCGACTCCGCGTCCACGCCGCCCGCCTCCGAGAGCAGGTCGTCCGGCAGAGAGACCACGTCGTACTCGGGACCCTCCCTCTCGCCGAGGCGCAGGCCGTCTTCGACCGGCGAGAGGTCGGACTCCAGGCGGTCGAGAAGAGACAGCGAGACGCCCGTCGCCTCGCGGACCCACGACTCGCCGACGACGCGGTAGCCGAGTTCGTCGAGGACGGCTTCGAGTTCGGGGTGGTCGCGGTCCACGACGGCGTACTCGGCGTCGGACATCTCGAAGGCGCGGCGAATCACGTCGCGGTTCGCCGCCGGGTCACCCATCGCTTCTAGCTGCCAGTCCGCGCCGACGTGACCGACGGCCCAGTCCGTCTCGCGGACGATGCGCGTGAACCGCGGGGCGTAGTGGCCGCCGCCGAACCCGACGAGTTGTCGCTCTCTGTCGGCGGCGACGCCCGAGAGGTCGAGAACCGCCGACGCGACGGCGCGTGCGCCTGCGGGGTCGTCCCACTCGGACTCGCCGCTTCCGAGTTCGACGAACATCGACGGCGCGCCGGTGTCCGTAGGACCGTGGTGGGTGCACTCGATGCCCACGTCGTACTCCTCGGGCGCGTGTTCGGCGAGGGCGTCGACGACGCGTTTCTGCGCGTTCGGGCAGGTGCGAGCGAGTTCGCTCGGGTCGCCGCCGTACTCCGCCGGGCCGAAGTTACCGGTGAAATGGGCGGTGAGGAGCGGTCCGGTTTCGCCGGAGTGTCTGGAGACGAACGCCACGAACGAAGGAGTCTCCGAGAAGGCGTCGGCCACGTTGTCAGGCGTCGCCTGACCGCTCGACGAGCTTCGCGCGTCGGTGTGGCCGAGTTCGATGTGGAGTTCGTCGAACTCGCGGAGTTCGAACTCGCCGTGGCGGTAGTACGTCCCGCCGCCGTCGGCGTCCGCGCGCGAGTCGTCCGTCAGTTCGTCCCAGTCGGCGAGTTCCAACAGGCGGTCGCCGATGTGGACCGATGCGCTGTCGGCGCGACTGACGACTACGGCAATCACGTCGAGAACTCACCGCGCCGGAGTATAAAACGCGTCGAAGGCGGTCAGTCGGCCTCTGCGTCCGTCGGGACGGGGTCGCCGCGGATGTTCGCGGCGGTGATTCGGGTGAGTCGGCGGAAGTCGTCGAGTCGCGTCGCGACGAGTCCGATTCCGAGAACCATGTACACCACCGAGTAGCCGACGAGGAGGTAGATGGAGTACGTCTCGGCCAACGGTTCGGCGACCGTCCGGATGATGACGAACTCCGCTGCGACCTGCGAGACGAACAGGACGAGCAAGGCGACTGCCTCGCGGACGCTTATCTGGAAGTTCATCAGGATAGCCAGCGCGAAGAAGCTCTGTGCAGCGGTGAGCCATATCTCGGCGGCCTGCTTGAACTCGAACGGGAGCATGCCGTACCGACCCAACGCGATGCTGTAGACGACGACAAGCGTCCCGATGAGAAGCGTCCACTGATTCAACTTCGAGGAGATGAGGGCGTTGAACGCGGCGGTGGCTCTGGCTTTGTTGACGAGGTAGGCCGTGACGATGAGTTCGGGACTCTCGCTCGCCAACGGCGCGAACCACTGGATCATGAAGAACTCGGGGATACCGAACTGGAGACCGATCTCCTCTAGGCCGTGTGCGAACGGTTCGACGGCGGTGAAGATGAGAAAGCCCGAGTAGACGAACAGCCCCAACACGATGGGGACGCGAACGCCCTTCGTGCGCGCTTGGAAGTACGCCGGGACGCCGACCTGTTCTTCGTGTCCGCCCGCGTCGCCGCGGATGATGATGCCGATGTACGCGAAGTAGAGGCCCACGAGGACGACGGTGTCGAACCAGTCGATGCCGCCGTGGAGGGGGACGAAGAAGGCGAACACCGTCGCGGCGAACAGAAAGAGAATCTCCGTGGAGATGCTCGGGTCGAGTTGGACCGCGTCGCGGAGCGTCCCCTTCCGGTCCAGGACGCCGTCGGACGAATCGGGGAGTTGCGAGGCCTTGTAGATGGAAAAGAGGGCGATACCCGACCAGCCGAGACCGATGAGGATGCGGTTCGCGCCGGTCATGTTGGCGACGGCGAGGTTAGCCGCTTCGGGGTCGCTCGCTGCCTGCCAGGCGTACAACGCGTCGACGGCGTACTCGGGCGCGACGGCGAGGACGGCGAGGACGGCGAGTGCGAACGCCCGGGGGACGTCCTTCTCGGCGGTTTCGGCCCCCCACGCGAGGAGGAACGACGCGCCGAGGACGGCGATGCCGCTGATGGCGACTCTGGCAATCGTGGAGACGCTTCCCGTGGACCCCGTCGCCCAGAGGGCGATCCACGGGAGCGTCAGTAGAAACGTCACCGCGACGGCGACGAGCGGATGGCGGAGGCGTGAACTCATCGTGAAGGTCTCCGAGCCCCTCGTGCCTATCTTTTATGCTTCGACCAAGCGGGCAGAATAACGGCGTACGGCGCGCCTGAGGGGCCCAACGGACGACTACGCGCGAGACGACGACCGAACTCGGGTCGCAAGACGGGCCGTCTCGGAGCCTTTTAACTCGCCGCCGGTTCGACTGCTACGCATGAGCATGCAGGTGTTCGGACTGGTCGGAAACCCGGTGGGCCACTCGCTTTCGCCGCCGATGCACGAGGCGGCGTACGACGCTCTCGGGATGGACGCGCGGTACGTCACCTTCGAACCCGACCCCGGCGACGTCGAGGCGGCGCTGGACGGGGCGGAGGCTCTCGGGATAGCGGGACTCAACGTCACCATCCCGTTCAAAGAGGACGCCCTCGCTCTCGTCGAACCGGACGAACTCGCGGAGCGAATCGGCGCGGTCAACACCGTCGATTTCGAGGGTGACGGGCGGCCGCGAGGCTACAACACCGACGCGGCGGGCGTCCGCCGCGCGTTCGAACACCACGGCGTTTCGCTCGACGGCCGCAAAGCGGTGGTCGTCGGCGCGGGCGGGGCGGGGCGCGCCGCGTCGTTCGCTCTCGCCGACGCCGGGGCGTCGGTTCACGTCGCGAACCGAACCGTCGAGCGCGCGGCCTCACTCGCGGAGGACGTACCGGGCGCGACGGCGGGCGGTCTGGATTCGCTCGAACGCCTCGCCGACGCCAGCGTCCTCGTCAACGCGACGAGCGTCGGGATGGAGTCCGACGAGACGCCCGTCCCCGAGGACCGCCTGCACGCGGACCTCGCGGTGTTGGACGCCGTCTACACGCCCGTCGAGACGCGATTGCTCCGCGACGCCGCCGCCGCGGGCGCGACGACCGTAGACGGCGCGTGGATGCTCCTGTATCAGGGCGTCGAAGCCTTCGAGCAGTGGACCGGCCGCGACGCGCCGGTGGACGCGATGAACGAAGCGCTCCGTTCGGCTCTCTGATGAGCGTCGCGGAGCGGCGTGGGGTAACGATTTTTAAATAAGCGCGGGACATACTGAAATACAATGGGCATATTTGACAGGATTATGTCGTCGATCGGGTCGATTTTCGGCCGCGACGAGCCTTCGGGCGACGAATCCACGACGCGAGAGACGCGCGTCTCGGTCGAACGCGACACGCGAACGGACTCCGACGACGACGGAGCCGAGAACGAGGAACCGGTCGCCGCGGAGACGGACGCGGCGGCCTCTACCGGGTCGGTCGTGGACGAGGAGACGACAGACGAACCCGAAGAGGCCGCGGAACCGTCCGAGGCGGTCGACGTCGCCGACGACGGGAGCGAGGTAACGTCCGACGAGGTGGACGAGGACGCAGATGAGAGCGTCGCCGCCGACACCGAGGCGGCGGCGTCCACCGGGTCGGTCGTAGACGACGGAACGACGGACGACCCCGCGGAGGCGGCCGAACCCGCGGAGGCGGCCCAACCGACCGACGAGGCCGACCCGATAACGGGCGAGGCCGCGGGTGCGGACGTGGTCGAGGAGGCGGAGCCCGAAAACGAGTCGTACGTCGACGACGATGCGGGCGACGGCGACGTCCCCGACACGGAGGCCGCAAACGAGTCCGTCGACAACGTCAAAGGCATCGGGCCGGCCTACGCGGAGCGACTGGCCGACGCCGGCGTCAGCACCGTCGGGGAACTCGTCGCCGCCGACCCCGAATCGCTCGCCGACGACATCGGCGTCTCGGAGAAACGAATCGCGCGCTGGATAGACCGAGCGAAGGAGCGTCTCGACTCCTAACGCGACCGGACGCGTCGTTCTCGGTCCGCGAACCCGTCTCGCGGCGTCGCGAAACCGTTTACCCGACGCCGCCGAACTCACAGGATATGACCGCACCGGACATCGCCGTCGCGACGCCGCGGGCGGCGTTTCGCTCGACGGCCGAGGGAGCACCGGACGGCGCGCGCGTCCCGGTCGAACTCCGCGTCACCGTCTCGGACCCGTTCACCGCGTACCGCCGCGCTCGGAGCGAGGGTCGAGAGGGGTTCTTCTACGAGACGACGGGCGGACAGCCCGGATGGGGCGCGTTCGGGACGGACCCCGTCGAACGCCTCCGCGTCGGGTCGGAGGCAGTCTCCCTCGCCGAATCCGACCCCGACTCTCGGCCGTCGCCGGACGGCGTCCGACGCCCCGGCGAGGGGCCGGCGGCCACGTCGCCGTCGCTGTCGGCGCTCGACGCCGCTCTCGGGTCCGAGACGCTCGTCCGCGGCGACACCGGATGCGACGTGCCGTACCCCTGCGGACTGTTCGGCTGGCTCTCGTACGACGTGGCCCGAGAACTCGAATCGCTACCCGGAGAGACGACCGACGACCGGAGCGTCCCGCGTCTTCGATTCGGCCTGTTCGACCGAGTCGCCACGTGGACCGAACCGCGGACCGAGGGCGACTGTACCCTGCGAATCACCGCGTGCCCGCGCGTTCCCGGCGAGGCGGACGCCGACGCGGTAGACGACCTGTTCGACCGCGCCGTCGCCCGCGCGAGTGACCTCGCGGAGGCGGCGCTCTCGGCCGAGGAACCTCTGGGCGACCCGCCCGTCGAGAGCGACCACGCTCGATTCGAGAGCGACTGCGGCCGCGAGGCGTTCGCAGAGCGAGTGCGGACGGTAAAGCGGCATATCCGCGAGGGCGATACCTTCCAAGCGAACGTCTCCCAGCGACTCGTCGCGCCGGCGGCGGTCCACCCCGTCGCGGCGTACGACGCGCTTCGCAGAGTCAACCCCGCGCCGTACTCCGCGCTCGTGGAGTTCCGCGAGGCCGACCTCGTCGGCGCCAGCCCGGAACTCCTCTTGGACGTAGAGGGCGACAGACTCCGCACCGAACCGATAGCGGGGACGCGACCCCGCGGCGCGACTGCCGAGGCAGACGAGGAACTCGAACGCGACTTGACGTCCGACGAGAAGGAACGGGCCGAACACGCGATGCTCGTCGACCTCGAACGCAACGACCTCGGGAAAGTCTCGGAGTACGGGAGCGTCGAAGTCTCGGAGTACCGGCGCGTGGACCGGTACTCCGAGGTGATGCATCTCGTCTCCGTGGTCGACGGCACCAGACGGCCGGACGTGTCGATAGCCGACGCGGTGGCCGCCGTCTTCCCCGGCGGCACCATCACGGGCGCGCCAAAGCCTCGGACGATGGAGATAATCGACGAGGTGGAGACCACCCGTCGTGGGCCGTACACCGGGAGCGTGGCGGCGTTCGGCTTCGACGACCGGGCGACGCTCAACATCGTCATCCGGACGCTGGTCCGCCACGACGACGAGTACCACCTCCGCGTGGGCGCCGGCATCGTCCACGATTCGGACCCCGACGCCGAGTACGACGAGACGCTGGCGAAGGGGAAGGCACTCGTCGCCGCCATCGACGAGGCACTCGCCGCCGAGGGGCGCAGAATGAGTCTCGCCGACTCGACGGCCGACGGAGAGGAGGGGGGGTCGACGTGACGCGCGTTCTCGTCGTGGACAACTACGACTCCTTCGCGTACAACCTCGTCCAGTACGTCGGCGAGTTCGCGGCCGAGGTGGTCGTCCGCCGGAACGACGCCGTCGACGTCGGCGGCATTCGCGAGATGGACCCGGACGGAATCGTCGTCTCGCCCGGTCCCGGACGGCCCTCGGAGGCGGGCGTCTCGGTACCGGTCTTCCGCGACCTGCGGTATCCGACGATGGGCGTCTGTCTCGGCCATCAGGCGCTCTGTGCCGCACTCGGCGCGCCCGTCGTCCACGCGCCCGACGTGGTCCACGGCAAGTCCTCGCTCGTCTCTCACGACGGACGGGGCATCTTCCGCGGGATGCCCGACCGCTTCGAGGCGGGCCGCTACCACTCGCTCGCGGTCGAACGCGGTGACCTGCCGGACGGACTCACCGAGACGGCTCGAACCGACGACGAACGCGAAGTCGTGATGGGCGTCCGGCGAGACGACAGACCGCACGTCGGCGTGCAGTTCCACCCCGAGAGCATCCTCACCGCCGAGGGGAAACGACTCGTCGAGAACTTCGTCGCCGCCTGCGGAGACGGGGAGGGCGCCGATGTCTGAGAGAAGCGACGGGGGCGACGAGGGCGACGACGAATCGGACCTCCTGTACCACGTCGACGGCGAACTCGTGCCCGCAGACGAGGCGACGGTGAGCGTCCGCGACAGGGGATTTATGTACGGCGACGCGGCGTTCGAGACGCTCCGCGCCTACGGGGGCGACGTATTCCGATGGGGGGCGCACGCCGACAGACTGCGGGAGACGTGCGACGTGCTCTCTTTGGACCACGGCGTCGCCGCGGACGACCTGAAAGCTCGCGTGGACGAGACGCTCCGGGCGAACGAACTCGAAGACGCCTACGTCCGACTGTCCGTGACGAGGGGCGTTCAACCCGGCAAACTCACGCCCGAGGAGGCGGTGGACCCCACCGTCGTCGTCGTCGCGACGCCCCTCCCCCGGGGCGGGCGCGGAAGCGACCCCGTTTGGGACGGCCCGGCGTCGTTGCAGACGGTGAAGACGCGGCGCGTCCCCGACCGGTCGATTCCCGCGCGGGCGAAGACGCACAACTACCTCAACGGCATCCTCGCGCGCCTCGAACTCCGCGTGACGGACGTCGCCGGACAGAGTCCGGCGGGCCGCCGAGGTTCCCTCGGCGACGCCGACGAGGCGGTGATGCTCGACTCCGACGGGCACCTCGCGGAGGGCGCGACGAGCAACCTGTTTTTCGTCCGCGACGACGCCCTCTGTACCCCCTCGCTCGACGGGCCGGTCCTGCCGGGCGTGACGCGCGCGGAAGTCGTCGACGTCGCCGCCGCGGAGGAAATCCCGGTTCGAGAGGGGTCGTTCACCCCCGACGACCTGCGCGACGCGTCGGAGGCGTTCGTCACGAACACGACGTGGGAGATTCGCCCCGTCGAGTCGGTCGACGGCATCGACGTCGGCGGCGGCCCGGTGACGACGCTTCTCTCGACGGTGTTCGACGCCCGCGTCGAACGGGAGCACTACGCCGAGGGCGGTTCGGAACCGAACGGACGATAGGTCGGGGCCCGTCAGCGTTTCCGTAGTTCGTCGAGGGCGACCAGCACGTACGCGAGTCCGACGAGCCGAGTTCCCGAGTACACCCACGGCTTCCACTCGCATCTGGTGCCGTCGGTGTACGCTATCTCGGCCCCGTAGTCGACGTACGTGCGGGGGTGCAGGAGCGCGACGATTCCGACGACGCCGAGCATCTGTTTGAACCCCGAGTACGAGGCGTCGCTCCGCCGGACGAGAAGCAAGAACAGAAGCCCTTCGAGACGCGCGACGGGGGCGACCCACGACTCTAACTCGCAGTCCTCGGGGTTGTCGAGCGCGATTCGTTCCGCGGCACCGACGAACGCATCCGGCGAGAGGAGTTCGACGACGCCGACTGCCGTCAGTATCTGACGCAACATGACGTGTGTCGGTTGGACCCACGGAGACATGAGTCTACGCTCCGAACGCGTTGCTCGCCGCGGTGACGGCGACGGCAGTCGCGGCTCGGACATCGTCAGCTTTTGAACAGACCCACGCAGAAGACGGAGCATGGACGACTCGCGCCGCATCGCCGCCACCGACGACGTGCCCGACGACGGCACACTGCTCTGTACGCTCTCGGGCGGCGACGAGAAGACGGAAGCCATCCTCACCCGCCTCGACGACGGAACCATCGTCGCCTTCGCGAACTACTGCCCCCACTGGACCGACGTTCGACTCGACAAGGGGTCGAGCGCGCTGGTCAGAGACGGCGAACTCGTCTGTCAGAAACACGGGGCGACGTTCGAACGCGACTCCGGCGTCTGTAACTTCGGCCCCTGCGAAGGCGCGATGCTGGAGACGATCGACGTCGTAGCGGAGAACGGGTCGGTACTCCTCACCGACGACGACTACGCGTTCGAGAGTCTCGGCGCGTCGCAGGAGTACGACCGCTCTTCGGGCAACCAGATCGGATTCTGAACGACGCGCTGAGACTCTCCGCCGTCATCCGCTCGTCTCCGTCACGCCGGGTTCGACCGACGCGAAGTTGACGACGACGAACGCGACGAGTAAGACCACCGCGAGGACGGCAAACGAGAGCGACAGCGTCCGTCGGTCCGCCGCCGAGAGACCGAGACGGTCGCCGACCCGTTCGGTGGCGAACAGAGCCGACAGAACCAACGAGAGACCGATTGACGCGACCCAGACGCCTCCGAGTACCGACGCGGGGACGAGCAGAAGGCCGTAGCCGAACACCGCCGCCCCGACGAGGGTGGCCGAGACGACTCCGGCGACGAACGGCCCGCTCGACGCGTCTAATTCGGTGGTGGACATGCTGGAAATAGCGGCCAGCGGCGAGATAACCCTTGCGTGGGTGCACCGCAGACCGCGCCGCTTGGACAGTGAGTGTCAGGAGAAGTAGCGGGAGGTAGATTTGAACCTCGGTCGCTCACTTACGTTCGCTCCCCGGTTCAAATCTTCCCGGTGCGACGGATGCCGGACACGAGTACTGCGACGAGCCAAGACTCCTCGCTCGGAGATGTCGTGTTCGGCAAAACCATAGCGGGAGGTAGATTTGAACTGCCGGAACTTCGCTCGCCCTGCTCGCTCGTTCCGTCGTTCAAACTACCGTAAGCGACTCACCGAAGTCGGTGTCGCGGCGCGCCGAGACGCGCCGCTTGGACAGTGAGTGTCAGGAGAAGTAGCGGGAGGTAGATTTGAACTACCGGTCTCCGGGTTATGAGCCCGGCGGAATCTCCTGGCTATCCCATCCCGCTACATGAGTCGAACGCCGGCTGACGGTTAAGGGTTATGTTTCGACCGCCGTATGCTAATTTCCACCGTCCGTCACGGCCGCGCGATGCGCCACGTGAGCGTGCTCTCTGCGACGTAGTTGACGAGCATCGAGGCGGCTATCGCGATCGGAATCGGGATGACCTGCCAGAAGTCGAACCCGAAGGCGACGACGGAGACGTCGAGTTGCCGAAGCGCCCGGACGACCAGAAACTGGAGAGCGAGTCCGCCGCTTCGGACGAGGTTCGAGGTGAGAAAGCGCCGAACCGTCGGGAGCAGTCCGACCGCGCCCTCCTCCGCGAACGTCCAGTGTTCGTTTATCAGGAACATGACGACGATGGCGACTTCCGCGCCGGCGAGTTTCGCGTACTCGCCGAGGACGCCGAAGAGGACGATGAGCGCCGTCGTCGTCGCCATATCGAAGACGGCACCGACGGCCCCGACGGAGACGAACTTCCCGAATCGAACCCCCGAGAGGAGGGCGTCTAACGAACTGTTGCTCATTCTCAGTCGGCCTCTGTCGCCTCCACCGACTCGGTCAGACGGTCCACGAGCGTCGGGCGGTCCGTCCGCGTCGTCTCCAGCAGTTCGTGGAGGCGGTCGTCGCCGACGATGCGGGCGCGGTGCCGCGAGACGACGAGGCCGCGGCCGAGTCGAAGCGTCGTCTCGACGGGCGAGACGGTCGAACCGGGGCGGTCCTCCCAGCGGACGGGAACCTCGACGACGCGGTAGCCGAGGGCGTCCGAGACGGCGATGAGTTCGATGTCCCACGCGAACCCGGGGTCGTAGAGGTGGTCGCGGACGTCCTCCCACGCGACGGACGTGAGCGCTTTCGCGCCGCACTGGTAGTCGTACAGGCCGACGTCCAACAGTCGCCGCGCCAACCACGCGAACCCGTCGCCGAGGCGTCGGCGAGCGAACGTCTGGTGGGAGACGACGTCCGACTCGGGATGTCGGCGCGACCCGACGGAGAGGCCGGCGTCGCCGTCTCGGACGGGGGCGACGACGTCCGAGAGCGACGCGGCGGGCGTGCTCCCGTCCGCGTCCGCGAAGGCGAGGACGTCCACCTGCGGCGCGAGCGATTCGAAGCCCGCGGTGATGGCCGCGCCCTTCCCGCGGCGGTTCGAGACGGCGTGCACGTCCACGACGTCGGGCGCGTCGCGGAGGCGTTCGAGAACCTCCGGGCGCGGGTCGTCCAGTTCGATGCGGACGAGTTCGGGGTCCAACTCGTCGCGAAGAGAGAGAACGTACGAGAGGAGACGCTCCGGGTCGGGCCGGTACGCGGGCACTACGACCCCGACGGTGCGAGTCATTGGAGACCCATACCGGCCTCGGGGTAAAAAACGAACGGGGTACGCCCGACGCGTTCGACGGTATCGAGAGGCACCCTCACCCCGGCAAGCGGGCCGCTCTCTCGTCTATCGGTACCACGCCTCTCGAACGCATCATAAAAGGTATGCCCCGTGGCCGCCGTCTGACCTAGAGAACGCGATGGAGTACGCTCTCGTCATTCGCTGGTTGGTTCTCTACGCCGCACTGTTCGCGGCGGGACTCCCCCTCGTCGCCCGCCTCCTGCCGGACGCCGCCGGACGAGGGTCCGGACTCGCTCTCCCCGCGGCCCTCCTCGTCTTGACGGTGCCCGCCTACTGGGTCGGACAGGTGTCGTTCGGTCCGTTCGCGCTCGCTGCGGGCGTCCTCGTCCTCCTCGTCGCCGCCGCCCTCGCGGCGTTCGACGTCGGCGCACTCCGCGAGAGACGCGTCGAACTCGCCGCCGAGATGGACTACAGGGCGGCGGCAGACGCCTTCGCCGTGTTCGTCGCCGCGTTTCTCTTCGTCGTCGCCGTCAGGGGGTTCGACCCCGCGGTGTTCGCCGCGGGCGGCGAGAAGTTCCTCGACTTCGGCCTCCTGAAGAGCCTCCAACGCTCGACGACGCTCCCGCCCGAGGACTTCTGGTTCGCGGGCGAACCGGTGAAGTACTACTACGGCGGCCACCTGATGACGACGCTTCTGTCGTGGCTCGGCGGAACCGACCCCAGATTCGCGTACAACCTCGCTCTCGCGGGGTTCTACGGCATGGCCGTCACCGCGGCGTACGAACTCGCCGGTGCGATAGGCGCGGAACGCGGCGTCCCGCGCCGCGTCGCCGGACTGTTCGCGGCCTTCTTCGTCGGGTTCGCGAGCAACCTCGTCACGGTGGGGCGCTTCGCGCTACAGGCGTTGCCGAACGGAGTCCGGCGAACCGCCGCCGAACTGGTCGCAGCACGGACCGAGTACGCGGTGGGCGACATCCTCGCGGGCGCGGAGACGTTCTCGTACTGGAGCGCGAGTCGCGTCATCCCGGGGACGATAAACGAGTTCCCCCTGTTCGCGTGGCTGAACGGCGACTTGCACGCCCACATGACGGGGACGCCGTTTCTCCTCCTCGCGGCGGCAGTCGGGTTCGCCTACTACCGAACCCCCGACGGCGAACGCCGCCGACGTCGCGCACTCGTCTTCGGCGCGGTGCCGGTCATCGCGGCGTGGCAGGCCGTCCACAACACGTGGAGTTTCCCGAGCGTCCTCGGTCTGGCGTGGTTGGCCGTCGCCTTCGCGCCCGCCGCCCCGTGGTCGCTCCTCCCCGGCGTCGATTCGCTCGGCCGCCGCGGCGCGTCTCGGTCTCGCCTCGCCGCGGAGGCGACGCGCGTCGCGTCGGCGTTCGCCGCCGTCGGCGTCGCCGCAGTCGTCACCGTCGTCCTCGCGTCGCCGTTCCTCCTCGGCGCGGCGACGGGCGCGGGCGGACGTTCGGTCGAGTTGCTCGGTCCGGAGATGCGGAGCGGATTCGGCGGACTGCTGTTCGTCCACGGCGCGTTCGTCGCCGCCTTCGGCGCGTACCTCCTCTCTCGTCTCCGCGTCGAACGCCGCCTCTTCGTCGTCGTCGCACTCGCCGCCGTCGCGTTCGTCGCCGTCGAAATCGGGTTCGCGGCGCTTGCCGTCGTCGTCCCCCTCCTCGTCTTCGGGTGGGTCGCCCTCCGGACGGACCGACCCGTCGGCTACGAGACGGTACTGATCGTCGGCGGGGCGGGCATCGTCACGCTGGTCGAACTCGTCTACGTGAGCGAACAGGCGGGACCGGGGCGCATGAACACCGTGTTCAAGACGTACATGCAGGTGTGGATGCTCTGGGCGACGGCAATGGGCGTCGTTCTCCCCGCTCTCGTCGTCGGTATCCCCGCCGCCGTCGCCGAGTCGGCGGGCGATGTCCGGACGCGAGCGGGGTCGGCTCTCACCGACGGCGGGCGCGTCCCCTGGCGCCGGTTCGCCGCCGTCGCGTTCGTCGTCGTCCTCGTCGCGTCCACCTCCCTCTACGGGATGATGGCGGTCGGCAACCACTTCGAGCGAGGGCCGCCCGGCGGGACGACGCTGGACGCGACGCAGTTCGTCGAGTCGTACCACCCCGACGAGGCGGAGGCCATCGACTGGCTGGACGAACGCGAGGGGACGCCCACGCTGTTGGAAGCGCCCGGAACGAGACACTACCCCGGCGGCGACGACGGACGGACGAACGTGATGTACAACTGGAACGCGAGCGCGGCGTCGACGCTCACGGGCGTGCCCTCCGTCGCGGGGTGGGCGCACGAAGTCGGATATCGCGGCGACGAAGCGTACTACGACCGGGTGCGCGACGTGGACGCGATGTTCACGGGCGACGCGGAGACTCGAACCGACCTGTTTCGCGAGTACGACGTGCGGTATATCTGGGTCGGTCCGAGCGAGAGACACCGCTACGGAGCGGTGTCGTTCGAGATGGAGGGCGTGTCGGTAGCCCACGAGTCGGGGTCGGTCACCGTCTACGAGGTGAACCCCGACGAACTACCGAGCGAGTCCGGCGGGTCTGCGGACGAAAGCGAGTCCGTCTGAGAGTCGCGGCGGCGGCCCCGCGGGTTGCGGAGCGTTCAGGTGCCGCGCTGTCCGCGCTTGTTGATGACGTCGATGGCCTCGGCGTCCACGGCTTCCACGTCGAGGAAGTGCGGAACGTACTCGCGGCGGTCGAACGTCTCTCTCTCCGCTTCGGTACCGACGGTGCACCACAGTTGGACACGGTCCGGGCCGTGCCAGTCGCCCTGTCTATCGATGGAGAAACAGACCACTTCTTCCCCGCCCACCTCGATGGTCGCGCCGCGCCCGATGCCGGGGTCACCGCGGATGATGAGCTTCTTCATACGGCGACGTTTTGCCCAGTCGGGGCTTAACGGCTTCGGAGATGTCTCGCGAACGTCGTCTGTCGGGCCGACCGGGCGACGAACGCGAGAGCCGTCGCGCCGCCGATTCGACTCCCCGTTCCGACCCCAGGTAACGTCTCTCACGTCACCCGCCCGCACGGAGCCGTCGGACGCCCGACGCGAACCAAACGGGTTTTAACGGGCCGTGCCGAACTTCGCGTAAGGTCGATATCTATGGAGATGCCACGCCGATTCAACACGTACTGTCCTCACTGTAGAGCACACGAGGAGCACGAAGTCGAGAAAGTCCGCTCGGGTCGCCAGACCGGAATGAAGTGGGCCGCTCGTCAGCAGAAACGCGGAAAGTCCACCATCGGGAACGCCGGTAAGTTCTCGAAGGTGCCCGGTGGCGACAAGCCGACGAAGAAGACGCACCTGAAGTACATCTGCTCGGAGTGTGGGAAGGCCCACATGCGAGAGGGATGGCGCGCAGGCCGCCTGCAGTTCCAGGAGTAATCATGGCTGGAAACTACTACCGCGTTCAGTGTACCGACTGCGACAACGAACAGGTCGTCTTCGGAAAGGCATCGTCCGTCGTCAACTGCGCCGTCTGCGGCACCACGCTCGCCACGCCGACCGGCGGGAAAGCCGACATCCGCGGCGAAGTTGTCGAGACGGTCGAACGCCGCACGACCGAGGCGTAAGCTCCCCTTCGGAGGTATTTACATATGAAGTACAGCGGCTGGCCCGACAAAGGTGAGCTCGTCGTCGGTAAAGTCGACGAAATCGCCGACTTCGGGGTCTTCGTCGACCTCGAAGAGTACGAGAACAAACGCGGCCTCACGCACATAAGCGAGGTCGCCAGCGGCTGGATCAAGAACGTCCGCGACCACGTGCGCGAGGGACAGACGGTGGTCGCGAAGGTGCTCGACGTCGACACCGACTCCCAGCAGATAGACCTCTCTATCAAGGACGTCAACGAGCACCAGCGCAAAGAGAAGATTCAGGAGTGGAAAAACGAGCAGAAGGCGGACAAGTGGATGAACATCGCCTTCGGCGAGGACGTCGCAGACGAGCAGTACAGTTCGGTCGCGAACGCGCTGCTCGCCGAGTACGAGTCGCTCTACGACGGGTTCGAGCAGGCCGCCATCCACGGCACGGAAGCGCTCGAAGACGTCGACTTAGCGGACGACGAAATCGAAGCGATAGTCGATACGGCCCGACAGAACGTCTCCGTTCCCTACGTCACCGTCTCCGGCTACGTCGACCTTCGATGCCCCGCCGGAAACGGCGTCGACGATATCAAGGAGGCGCTGAAGGCCGCCGAAGGGGAGGATATCTCCGACGAGATAGAGCTCTCTGTCACGTACGTCGGGTCTCCCGAGTACCGAATCAAGGTGCGCGCGCCCGACTACAAGACGGCGGAGACGGCGCTCGAAGACGCCGCCGCCCGCGCGGCCGACTCCATCGAGGCGGCCGGCGGGACGTCGGAGTTCCACCGCGAACGCAACGAAGACGACGAGTAGGATGAAGTCGGATATCCGGGTCTGCGGCGCGTGGCGCGCCCGTCACGACCGCCCGGTGTACACGCTTTCTGCGACCTGTCCGGACTGCGGTGCCGACACCGAAAACAGCGCGCCCGCGCCGTTCAACCCCGAAGACCCCTACGGAGAGTACCGACGGTCCTTTAAGCGAAGCGACCGGTAACACGGCTATGGACGAAATCGAAGTCGAGACGGTTGCGGACCCGGAACTCCGGGACCCCGTACTCGTCGAGGGGCTTCCCGGGGTGGGACACGTCGGCAAACTCGCCGTCGAGCATCTGCTCGAAGAACTGGACAGCGAACTCGTTCGCCGGGTGTTCGCCGACGAGTTCCCCCCGCAGGTGTCTATCGGCGACGACGGCGTCGCGGAACTGGCCAACGCCGAGTTCTACGCCGTCGACGCCGGTGACCGCGACCTTCTCGTTCTCACCGGCGACCACCAGGCCCAGTCGAACGCGGGCCACTACCACCTCACCGACACCTTCCTCGATATCGCAGAAGAGTTCGGCGTCGAACGCGGGTTCGCACTCGGCGGCGTGCCGACCGGCGAACTGGTCGACGACCCCGCGGTTCTCGCGGCGGTGACCGACGAGGCGGCCATCGACGACCTGACAGAAGCGGGCGTCGAGTTCCGCGAGGACGAACCCGCGGGCGGAATCGTCGGCGTCAGCGGTCTGCTCCTCGGTCTCGGCGGTCGGCGCGGACTCGACGTCGCCTGCCTCATGGGCGAGACGAGCGGATATCTCGTCGACCCCACGAGCGCGCAGGCGGTCCTCGAAGTCCTCGAAGAGGCGGCCGGATTCGAAGTCGGCTACGAGTCGCTCGAAGAACGCGCAGAGGAGATGAAGGAAGTCGTCGGGAAGATACAGGAGATGCAGAACCAACAACAGGGGATGCCGACCGACGACGACCTGCGGTACATCGGCTGACGACCGCCGGACGGCTAACGAGTCTGTTTTTCGCGTCGAGAAACGCCGAGAGCCTCGGAGCGACGATACCGACCCGACGGGGTTATCGGAAGGTCTCTGCGAGTTCGAGTCCGCGTTCGACGACGGCGGGGTCTTCGACGAGACGCACCCGCCCGTCGTCTCTCTCCGCGAGTCCCGCGCGTTCGAGAGCCGGGAGGTGGACGTGGACGAGTTCCACCTTCGCGTCCGCGGACGGACTTCGGCCGCCCGGGACGCGGCCGCCGTCCGCCCGTCCGTCGGGGTCGTCGCGTCCGCCGTCGGAGGCGAGTTCCGTCGTCAGCGTCTCGATGCTGACGGCGGGAGCACCGTCCCCCGACGACCGTTCACAGAGCGTAGAGAGGATAGTTCGCCGGGAGGCGTCCGCGAACGCTGTGAACCTCTCGTCGACGGGTTGCGAGGAGCCGGAGTTCATGTTGGCAAGTTGAACTGAATCCACATAAATCTCACTCTACGACGCAGTCGATGCGACCGAGAGTCTAAATATTCAAGCGACGACGATGTCGTCGTCGTCGGACGGCGGAACGGTGAGCGTCCCGTCGAGCGACGTGACCGCCCGTCCGCCGACGCGAATCGCCGTCCCGGCGCGGACGCGGACGCGCCCCGGTCTGTCGACGAAGTGCCCCTGTTCGACGACTATCTCCTCGGGCGTCTCGTCGAAGGCGTTCGACTGGCGGAGGTACGCGCCGCACGCGCCGGCGGCGGTACCGGTGACGGGGTCTTCCGGAACGCCGATTCCCGGCGCGAACGCGCGGGCGTGAATCGTCGAGTCGGCGTCGAGGACGTCGAAGGTGAACGCGTAGACGCCCGCGGCGTCGTGTTCCGCCGCGAGTTCCTCGACGGCGGCGAAGTTCGGGTCGGCGTTTCCGAGGTGTTCGAGGAAGTTGACCGGAACGACGAGGAAGGGAAGTCCCGTCGAGGCGACGGCGACGGAGGCGTCCTGTCCGATGTCGCGGAGGGCCTCCGGGTCGATGCCGAGTGCCGCGCCGAGACGGTCGTACTCCACCTCGACGGGGGTGACGCTCGGAGCGTCCTGCGTCATCCAGACGGTCCCGTCCGACTCCAGTTCGACGTCGAGGACGCCCACGTTCGTCTCGACGGTGTGGTCTCCGGCGTCGAGGACGCCCGCGTCGTACAGGTGCGCGTGGGTGGCGATAGTGGCGTGTCCGCAGAGGTCCACCTCCTGCGTCGGCGAGAAATAGCGGAGGCGGCGGTCTGCCGACCCCGACGGGAGGACGAACGCCGTCTCGCTAACCGCGAGTTCGCGGGCGACGGCACGCATCTGCGACTCCGTCAGGTCCGGCCCCTCGGGGACGACGCCGGCGGCGTTGCCCGAGAGCGGTTCGTCTGTGAAGGCGTCCACGAGAAGGGTGCGACGCGTCTGCATGGCGGGGTAGACGGACCTCCCTCTCATCAATCCCCGCGGTCGTCGTTCGGCGGCGGACGGTGACGGCCGGACGGTACCGAAGCGTCCGACGGCGTCGTCTCAGGGCGACGGTGGTCCGGCGGACGCCGCCGAGTTCGACGCCGTTCCGTTCTGCAAGTCGCGGGTGGTCAGACAGGACGGGCACCCGAACACGCGCCCCTCCTCGTCGCCGAACACTCGAACGAAGTCGCGGGTGACGAACTCCTCGCAGTTGTGGCAGGTGTGCATCGTGAATTCCTCGATAAGTGTTAGCACACCACATTGATATAAGCGTATCGGCGCGCTCGACGTCGGCCGGTGCGGCGGGCCGTCCGTGCGCTCGCGTACCGAACGCGTGCCGAGACGAATACGTTAAAGGGGGACACGCGCCCTGTACGAACTGGTGAACGAAGTCCATGGGCGACCTCCCCGACGATTTTAACTGCACTATCACGAACTGGGAGTACATCTACGGCCTCTGTCGGGACGTGAGCAACGCCGTGAAGGCGTCCGATTTCGAGCCCGACGTCATCGTGGCGTTGGCGCGCGGCGGGTGGTTCGCGGGGCGGTGCATCTGTGACTTCCTCGGGATGGACGACCTGACGAGCCTGAAGATGGAACATTACGTCGGGACCGCCCAGAAGTCGGGCGAACCCGAGGTTCGCTACCCGATGCCGGAGGGCAGCGTGAAGGGCAAAGACGTGCTCATCATCGACGACATCGCGGACACCGGCGGGTCGATACGCCACGCCCACGAGTACGTGACCGACCGGGACGCAGACGAGGTTCGGACGGCGACGCTCCAACTCCTGCAGACGAGCGAGTTCGAACCCCACTACGTCGGCGAACGCCTCGAAGAGTGGGCGTGGGTCGTCTACCCGTGGAACTTCATCGAAGACATGATAGACCTCGTCTCCGGCGTCATGGAGAAGGCCGACGAGGAGACGTTCGAGGGAGAGGACGTCCGTCACTACCTCTCTGAGTTCCACAACGTCGACCGAATCGAGATGGAGATAGCGCAACCGAACCGCATGGACGAAGTGATGAACGAGATGGAACGCCGCGGATACGTCGAGGCGGCGAGCGACGGCGCGTGGCGACTCGTCGAAGACCCGGCCGATTCCTGACACGTGCCCCCGACGAACTCGGGCGAGACGTTCGACGCCCTCATCGAGACGTACGACCTGAAGGACGAACGCCGCACGGGGTGGCAACTCCGCGGCATCTCCGACCCCGAATCGGTCGCCGCCCACTCGTGGGGCGTCGCTCACCTCTGTCTCTGTTTCGCGGACCGCGCCGGCGTAGACCCCGACAGAGCGGTGCGTCTGGCCCTCCTCCACGATATCGCGGAGGCCCGCACCGGCGACGAGGCGACCCGCGCCGACCCCGACGCGGAGACTATCGACCCCGCAGAGAAGGAGCGTCGGGAACGAGACGCCATCGAGGACCTCCTCTCGCCGTTCGCTGCGGACCTCCGCGAGTCGTGGGAGGAGTACGAGACCAGAGAGACCGACACCGCTCGGTTCGTCAAGGACATGGACCTCGTGGATATGTGCCTGCAAGCGCTCGTCTACGAGAGAGAGGGGCGATACGACCCCGACGCCGATAACCCGAACTTCGGGGCGTACGACCGGTTAGACGAGTTTTTCGCCACCGCGGAGCCGAGACTGCGGACGCCCGTCGGGCGCGACCTGTTCGAGACGGTTCGCGCGCGGTACGAGGCCGCAAAGACCGACGCCGACGCTGACGAGAAATCGTCTCGGTGACCGCCCCGTGAGGCGGTAAGCCGCGCCGTCTCCGAAGCGTTTGAAGGGGCGGGGGGTGTCGAGTGTGACGTGTCGCTGGTCTCCATCTTCGCGACGGCGATTTTACCGATCGTCGCGGTGGGCGCGGTCGGATTCGCACTCGGACGCGCGACGGACGTCCGGACGGACCCGCTGAACACCGTCGTCGTCTACGTCCTCGCGCCGGCACTCGTCTTTCACAGTCTCGCGAGCACCTCCCTCGCGCGGTCTACGCTCGTCGAAGTCGCCGTCGCCGTCACCGTCTACCACCTCGTGATGATCGTGCTCGCGGAGGGGGCCGGCCGCCTGTTCGGTCAACGCGACCCGTTTCTCAGCGCACTCGTCCTCGTCGCCGCGTTCCCGAACTCCGGCAACTACGGCATCCCCGTCTCGAACTTCGCGTTCGGGAGCACCGGGCGTTCGACGGCGGTGCTCTTTCTCTCGGTGCAGAGCGTCCTCATCTACACCGTGGGCGTCTACATCGCCTCCCGCGGCGGCGGGGACAGCGGGCTCGAAGGCGTAAAGCGCGTGTTCCAGATTCCGCTCGTCTACGCCGTCGTCGCCGCACTCCTCGCCCGCGCCGTAGGCGTCGTCCCGCCCGCGGGGTCGACGGCGATGGAGACGCTGAAACTCGTCGGCGACTCGTCGATTCCGCTGATGTTGCTCATCCTCGGCATCCAGCTTTCGAAGACGGACGTGGGGTCTACGCTGTCCGAAGTCGGCGTCGTGACGGTGTTGAAGATGGCAGTCGCACCGGTCGTCGGCGTCGGTATCGCCCTCGTCGTCGGGTTCTCCGACCCGAGCGTCGGGCGGACGTTCGTACTGGAGTGCGCCATGCCCGCCGCGGTGACGCCTCTCATCCTCGTCGGCGAGTTCGCCGAGGGCGACGTGGCGGGCGTCCCCGTCGCCGAGTTCGTCTCCACCGCCGTCTTCGTGACGACGCTCGTCAGCGTTCCGACGCTGACGGTCACTATCGCACTCCTCGAATCGGGCGTCGTCCTCTAGTCGCGGCGACCATCCGCGCGTCCGAACGGCGGCCCGGCCGAGACTCGCCACGGTTTTGTTCCGGCGCTCCGACTCGGACGTATGACCATCGGATTCATCGGCGGAAGCGGAATCTACGACGCCCTGCCGCTGACGGAGACGAGCGAAATCGACGTCGAGACGCCGTACGGCAGTCCCTCCGCGCCCGCCGTCGTCGGCGAGTTCGGCGACACCGGACGCGAAATCGTCTTTCTGCCCCGCCACGGGCCGGACCACCAACACTCGCCGACGACGCTCCCGTACCGCGCGAACATCTACGCGCTGAAGAAACTGGGCGTGACGCACGTCATCGCGAGCAACGCCGTCGGCAGTCTCCGCGAGGACCTGCCGCCGCAGACGCTCGTCGTTCCCGACCAGATATACGACCGGACGAAACACCGCGACCTGACGTTCTTCGACGAGGGCGTCGTCGTCCACCAACCGTTCGCGGAGCCGTACTGCCCGGAACTGTCGGAAATCGTCGTAGACGCCGCAGAGGAGGCCGCGGACGCCGACGTCGTCCGCGGCGGGACGTACGTCTGCATCGAGGGGCCGCAGTACTCCACCCGCGCAGAAAGCGAGTTCTACCGCGACCAAGGATGGGACGTCATCGGGATGACGACCATCCCGGAGGCGAAACTCGCCCGCGAGGCGGAGATGTCGTACGCGACGGTGACGGGCGTCACCGACTACGACGTCTGGAAGCAGGATTCGGAGGTCACTCTCGACGAGGTTCTGGAGAACGCCGCCGAAAACGAGACGGCCATCAAAGAGACGGTGGAGGCGGCCATCCGCGCCCTCCCCGAGGACCACGAGTGCGACTGTCACTCCTCGCTCGAAGGCACCATAAACACGCCCGACGACGCGATCGACGAGGAGACGAAGGCGGACCTCGACCCCCTCATCGGCGAGTACGTCGAGTAGACGGCTCTCGGGGCGAACCGCTCCCGCGAGCCGGGTCCTTCTCCGAACCAAAACTGATATACGATTGTTTAGGCATGCCTAAAATGAATGAGAGACGCGCCTACGCGACGGACCTATCTGCGACGAACCGCCGCACTCGCCGGTGCTGGCCTCGTTGCCGGTTGTACCGGCGACGGGTCGGGCGACGGGCCAGAGACGGAGTCGGAACCCGGAGAGGCGAACGCGGCGACGGAGACGACTGAAGCGAAGACGGAGGCGGGCGAGTCGTCCCACTCGGCGTCGATGAAGCCGATGGGGACAGTCGAGTTCGACGGCGTCCCCGAACGCGTCTTCACCGTCTTCCCCCAGTACGCCGATATGGCGGTGGCACTCGGCCACGGCGACGCCGTCAACTCGGTGTACGTTCCGGAGATGTCCGGGACGACGATGAATCACTACTATCACCACTTAGAGGGCGTCTCCTTCGAGTGGGAGGGACTCTCGGACCCGTTGGCCGAGGGACTCCGCAAGGAACTGCTCTTCGAACTCGACAGCGACGTCCACCTGGCCGACCCGGCGTGGGCGTCGACGCAGGACAACTGGGACGAGGGCGACGTAGACGAGGTGTCCTCCCAAATCGGTCCGTGGTTCGGAAACTTCTACAGCGGTACGCACGCGGCCCCGCCCGAGGGGTTCGAGTACGACTACTACACGCTCTGGGAGATGTTCGGCAACGTCGCGGACGTGTTCGGAGAGCGAGAGAAGTACGAAGCGCTCGCGGACGTCCACGAGGAACTCGTCTCCTCGATTCGAGACTCGCTCCCGCCGAAAGAGGACCGCCCGACCGCCGTCCGCGTCACGTTGGCGTCCAACAGCGACTCGTTTTACACCTACCACCTCAACAAACCCGGCTACTGGCTCGCCGACACGCGCCCACTCGGCGCGAACGACGCGTTCGCCGAGAAAGACTGGAGCAGTCTCTGGGGGACGGTGGACTACGAGACGATGCTCGAAGCCGACCCCGACGTCATCCTCCACCTGTGGGGCACGACGCCCAACTACAACATGGAAGACACGATAGCCTCGCTGAAAGACCACCCCGTCGGGAGTCAACTGACCGCGGTGCAAAACGACCGGGTGTACCCCGCCGGGATGCGCTATCAGGGCCCCATCATGAACCTGTTCCAACTGGAGATGGGCGCAAAACAGCTCTACCCCGAGCAGTTCGGCGAGTGGCCGGGCTACGAGAACGGCCAGCCCTATCCGGAGGTGCCCGACGAAGAGCAGTTGTTCGACCGGCAACGCGTCGCCGACGCGATACGCGGCGATATCTGAACGGACGGAGTCCCGCGGTCAGTCCGCGATGGCCTCGGCCTCGGCTTCGACCGCTTCGTCTCCCTCGTCCTCGCTGTCGTCTTCTCCGTCCACGGCCTCGGGGTCCTGCACCCACAGGTCGCCGAACAGGTCGTCCTGTCGGAGGCGTACCGTCCCTCGGTGCGAGAGGAACAGAAGCGAGAGATAGGTCGTCACCGGCGTCTCGGTGACCGTCCGAACCTCCCGGTAGAGTACCTCCGCGCGGCCGTTGTCGTACTGCTCGCGGAGCGCTGCCTCGACCGTCCGGATGGACGACTCGATGTCTTCGGTGTGGGCGGTGCCGGTGACGTCCGCCGCCGTCGGTTCGTCGTCGTCGCGGAAGTCGTCGTCGCTCCGGTAATCGAGCGTCTGCGTGCCGCGTTGGTACCCCCGCGGCGACTCCGAGGTGTCGTACTCGCGGCGGCGCTTCCACCACGACCCGCGTTCGGCGTCGCGGAGTTCGCGGACGAGTTCGTCCAGCGTCTCGGGCGACCCGCGCGCCTGCTTTCTATCGAGTCGTCGGTCCATCTCTTCCTCTAAGGCGTCCACCGGGTCGAACCCCGGTGCGTCGCCGTCGCCGCCGGCCATCGCGCCGTCGGGACCCTCCAAGGCCGCCTCCCACGGTTCGAGTTCCTCCTCGGGCTCCTCGTCGGGTTCGAGCAACGCGTCGCTCTTCATCCGCAGGAGGACCGCCGCGTAAAACAGCGCTCGCCCGGACGTCCGGAGGTCGGTCGAATCGAGGTGGTCGAGGAACGCGTCGGTCACGTCCACCACGTCGATGTCCCACGGATCTATCTCGCCCTCCTCGGCGAGTTTGACGAGCAGTTCGACGGGTTCGACCTCGTCGTCGTCCGCCTCGGGCGCGTCGATTCCGTCCGGCATCACCTCCTCGCGCCGGTCAGTCATCCGCCGGGACCTCCTCTTCTTCTGCGTTTTCTGCGTCGCCGGGGGTGCCGTCGTCGCTGTCGTCGTCGCCGCCGTCGCGTCCGTCGCGACCCTCTCCGAGTTGGATGCCGGTGACGGCGCTGACGTTGTCGCCCTGCATCGTCACGCCGATTGCGCGTTCGGAGCGTTCCAACAGCGCAGAGCGGTGCGAGACGACGACGAACTGCGCGCGTCCCGCCAAGTCGTCGACCATCTCGCCGACGCGTTCGGCGTTTGCGGCGTCGAGGAACGCGTCAACCTCGTCTAGCGCGTAGAACGGCGCGGGGTTGTGTCGCTGGATGGCGAAGATGAACGCCAGCGCGGTCAGGGATTTCTCGCCGCCGGACATGGCGTTGAGACGCTGGATGGGTTTATCGCCCGGTTGCGCCTTCATCGTCAGTCCGTCCTCGAAGGGGTCCTCCGGGTTTTCGAGGTGGAGTTCGCCCGTCCCGTCGGAGAGACGTTCGAAGATGTCGGTGAAGTTCTCGTTTATCGCGTCGAACGCTTCCATGAACGTCCGTTTCTTCTGGGACTCGAAGCGGTCGATTCGCTCCTCGATGGCGTCGCGTTCGTCGACGAGGACGTCGCGCCGGTCCTGTAACTCTTCGAGGTCCGCTTTCACCTCGTCGTACTCGTCGATGGCGAGCATGTTGACCGGTTCGAGCGCTTCCATCTCCGCGGTCAGACGCTCGATGTTCGACTCCACCTCGTCGTGGTCGGGTATCGCCTCCGGGTCGTAGTCGCCGACTTCGGCGGCGAGTTCGTCTATCTCCCACTCGAGACGCTCTGCGCTCTCGCGCAGGCTCTCGACGGTGGACTCGACGCGCTCGACGTTCTCTTTCTGTTCGTCGCGTTCGGCTTTGGCCTCGCGGAGGTCCTCGTGGAGTTCGCTGCGGTCCTCCTTCAGTTCGGCCAGTTCCGCTTCGAGTTCCTCGACCGCCGCCCGCTTGTCTTCGAGGACGTCCTCTCGGTCCTCGATTTCGGATTTCTTCTCGGCGATGGCGTCCCGAGCGTCCGCCTTCTTCTCTTGGGCCGATTCGACCGTCTCGTTCAGGTCGTCGACGGCGTCTTCGGCGTACTCCTTCTCCAGTTGGAGTTCGTTCAGACGCCCGTCCAACTCGTCCATCCGGTCTTCGAGGTCGGAGATGTCGGCGCGAATCTCGTCGGCCCGCGAGGTCAGTTCCGGAATCTCCGAGTCTTCGAGTTCGCCTTCGAGTTCCTCTCTCTCGGCTCGGACCGCCGCTATCTCCTCGTCGCGGTCCGCTATCTCCTCGTCGATGTCGCGCATCTCCTCGTCGACGGATTCGCGTTCCTCACGGAGTTCCTCGACGCGGTCGGTCAGTTCCGAGACTGTCGTCTCCGCGTCGTCGACGTCCGATTCGGCCCGTTCGATGTCGGCCTCGACCGACCGAATCCGGTCGTTGGCGTCGGCCATCTTCTCGCGGGCGTCGTCGATGTCGCTCTCGACGTCGCGGAGTTCGTCTTGGAGTCTCTGTCGGTCGTCCTCAAGAGAGGCAATCTCCTCTGCGAGGCGTTCGAGACGCCCGTTTCCGGACTTCGAAAAGGAGTACCGAGACCCGCCGCCGGACCCGCCGGTCATCGCGCCGGACCGTTCGACTAAGTCGCCGTCGAGCGTCACCATGCGGAAGTCGCCCATCAACTCTCGCGCCGTCTGCATGTCCTCTACGACGAGCGTCGACCCGAGGACGTACGAGAAGACGGTCTCGTACTCCGAGTCGTACTCGACCAGATTCCGGGCGAAGTCTACCACGCCGTCGGTGTTCGGCTTTCGAGGCAGGCCCCGGTCGTCCATCTTCGTGATGGGGAGGAACGTCGCGCGACCCGCGTTCCGAGATTTCAGGTAGTCGATACACGACGACCCGACGCCGTCGTCGTCGACGACGACGTGCGCGAGTCGCCCGCCCGCGGCCGTCTCACAGGCCGTGGCGTACTCGCCGGTGACGGAACCGAGTTGGCCCACGGTGCCGTGGACGCCGGAGAGTCCGGCGTTCAGTATCGTCGTGACCGACCGCGGCCACGAGTTGTCGCCGTCGCGCCCGGCTTTGGTCTCCAGTTCGGCGTACTGCGATTGCTTGCGCCGCAGGTCGTCGGCAACCTCGTCGAGTTCCGCTTTCAGATCGGATTTCTCCTCTTTGAGGCCGTCGACGACGCCGCGTATCTTGTCGCGGTTTTTCTCCGCTTTGTCGAGTTCCGAGTGGAGGTCGGACAGCGTCGCCTTCAGGTCGGGGAGGCGTCCTCTGGCCTCCTCGACTTTCTCTTCTGTCTCTGCGATTTCGTTGGCGCGGCGGCGCGTGTCGTCGAGCAGGCGGTCTTTCTCGCGTTGGAGGTCGTTTTTCGCCGTCTTCAGTTCCTCCAGCCGCTCTTTTCTGTCCTCTAGCTCGGCTTTGAGTTCGTCGAACTCGGTGTCGACGCTCGCTATCTCGGATTTCACCTCGGCGAGTTCCGTCTCCTTCGACTGGATGTCGGATTTGACCGACGCCTGCTCGACTTTGACAGAGCGGATGTCGTCCGCCAAATTGGCTATCTTCTCTTGCTTGCGGTCGAGTTGGACGAACGCCTTTCGACGCTCGTTTTCGGCGTCTTCGATTCGGTCTTCGGCGCTTTCGATTGCGGTCTCCAAGCGAGTTATCTCGCCTTTGACCTCCTCTATCTCGGATTTGATGCGGAGTTGTTCGTCCTCGCCTTTCCGCTCTATCTCCCGGGTGAGCTCTTCGAGTTCGCTCTCGAACCGTGTGACGCGGCCCTGCCTTCGGTCGAGTTCCTCGCGGAGGTCCGCGAGGGTCGACTCTTTGGTCTCGGCGCGCGTCTCCGTGCGTTCGAGGTCGGCGCGTTTGTCTTCGAGTTCGGCGGCTTTCAGATGGCCCTCGTACTCTTCTCGTTCGTCGCGGAGCGATTTGTACTCCAGCGCCGTCTCGCGTTCGTCTTCGAGTTGGTCGAGGCGAGTGTGTTTCTCCTCGATTCTGAGGTCCGCCTCGTCGATTCGCTCTTCGACGGCCTCCAGTTCCCCGAAGGCGTCCTCCTTTTTCGCGTCGAACTCGGAGACGCCCGCTATCTCGTCGATTATCCCCCGCCGTTGGTAGGCGGTCATGTTGATAATCTCGGTCACGTCGCCCTGCATGACGACGTTGTACCCCTCGGGGGTGATACCCGCCTGCGCGAGGAGGTCCTGGATGTCCGAGAGGTTGCAGGACCGCCCGTTGAGGTAGTAGTAGGAGTAGTAGTTGTCGTCCGTCTCCTTGACGCGCCGCTTGACGCGTATCTCGGAGGCGTCGCCGACGTCGTCGCTCCCGGCGGCGTTTACTATCTGCGAGCGGTCGAGTTTCCCGTCTCCGTTGTCGAGGACGACGGTGACGCTCGCTTCTCTCGGTCCGGCCGACTCGCCGTCGCTCCCGTCGGCGTGGCCGGGGTTGTAGATGAGGTCGGTGAGTTTCTCTGCCCTGATGCCCCGCGTCCGCGCGAGGCCGAGGGCGAACAAGACGCCGTCTATGATGTTCGACTTGCCGGACCCGTTCGGACCGGTGACTACGGTGAAGTCCTCGTAGAACGGGATTCGGGTCTTCCGCCCGAAACTCTTGAAACCGTCAAGGACGAGCTCTTTGATATGCATGGGTTGCTCGCGAGGGACGGAGCACCCAGTTACGCGACGATGATGTCCGAATCGTCGGTGGTGTCCGCCTCGTCTTCACTCTCGCCCTCCTCGGACTTATCCCCGTCGTCTGCGGCGGTGTCGGCGGTGTCGTCGGTGCCGAACGCCTCGGCGTCCGCGTCTATCAGGTCGGCGTCGGTCCCCGGGTTGTCCGACGTCTCCGACCGAGACTCCGTCTGCGCGGGCGACTCGCCGGGTTTCACCTTCCGTTCGGTCTGTGGCTCCGACTGCGAGTCGGACGCGGCCGTCGGTTCGGGGTCGGCCGTCTCCTCGGACGGCGACTCGTGACCGACGGGGCGGGTTCCCGTGCTCAGGTCGACTTCGACTTGGTCTTCGAGCAGTCGGACGCGCTCTTTCGTCTCCACCAACTCCTCGGTCAGGCCGTTGACGGCGGCCTGAAGTTCCGCGACCTTCGATTCGAGTTCCTCCACCCTGTTACTCATGTGTGCATACCCCGGCGGAGGTTACATAAACGTACGTCAGACACGTAGACGCAACTTGACAGTTCTGTCGGCCCGGCGACGAGTCAGCGGAGGTGACGGTCGAGGAACGCCTCGGTCCACGCGAGCGTCCACCCGAACTGTTCGCGGTGGACGTCGTGGCCAGCGCCCTCCGCGACGACGCATTCGGCGGTTCCGCCGGCGTCTTCGAGGCCGTCGTAGAACAGTTCCGACGCCATCGAGGGCGTCACCTCGTCCTCGGCGCCGTGCAAGAGGAGAACCGGCGCGGCGTCGGCCGCGTTTCCGAGGTACGTCGAGGGAGAGGCCCGTTCGTACGCCTCGGACATCTCCGACCGCGTCCCCCCGAGGAGCGACCGAATCGACTCCCGTTCCGGGGTGTGTTCGAAGTTGTACAGACCCGCGACGCCGACGGCGGCGGCGAGTGCGTCCGAGGGGTGCGACGCGTCCGCACCGCCGCCACCCTTCGCCGCGTCGCCGACGAGGTGGTCGGGGTTCGGGGCGAACTCGGGGTTATCGGGCGTGAGGGCCGCGAGGACGGCGAGATGGGCTCCGCCGGCGTGGCCGAACGCGCCGACTCGCTCCGGGTCGAGGCCCGCGCGGGCGGCGTTCGCTCGGAGCCACCGAACCGCCGCTTTCACGTCGCGAATCTGCGCCGGGAAGGTGGCGTCGTCGCTGCCGCGGTAGTCGATCGCGGCGCAGGAGAACCCCCGTTCGGCGAGTGCGAGCCCGAAGCGCGACAGGTCGTCTTTGTCGCCGCCGCGCCACTCGCCGCCGTGGACGAGAACGACCACCGCGCGGCGGGCGTCGGCGGCGTCGCCCCGCGGCGGTACCGGACGAAACAGGTCGAGGTGGAGCGTTCGCTCCGGCGGCGACGAAAACGGGACGTCCCGGAGTACCTCGACCGTGGCACCGGCACCGAGAGAGTCGCGCATCGGGACGCGAATCGTGACCCCCGAAACAACTAGCTTGCGCTTCGGCGCAGGTCGGCGCGAGCGGTCGATGCGTGCAGAGCGCGGGGGAGTCGGCGAGTCTGCGACGAGTCCCGTTAGTCTTTAGCCGTGCGCCGTCAAATCCCGCGTAATGACCGCGAAGGCGCTCCAACAGCGCGAACTCGCCACCGTCATCGGGCTGGAGGTCCACGTCCAGCTCGAAACGGACACCAAGATATTCTGCGGGTGTTCGACCGACGCCGACGAGGACGAAGAACCGAACACGCGGACGTGCCCCGTCTGTCTGGGACTGCCGGGCGCGCTTCCCGTACTGAACGAAGGCGCCGTGGAGGCGGCCGTGAAAGTGGGCAAAGCGCTCGACGCCGAGGTTGCGGAACACACCCGCTTTCACCGGAAGAACTACTACTACCCCGACCTGCCGAAGAACTTCCAGATAACGCAGTACGACGCGCCGATCTGCGCCGACGGTCACCTCGAAGTGTCCGTCGAGGGGACGCGCCGCGAAATCGGCGTCGAACGCGCCCACCTCGAAGAGGACCCCGGAAGCCTCCAGCACAAAGGCGGGAGCATCGACACCGCGGACTACACGCTCGTCAACTACAACCGCGCGGGGACGCCCCTGATGGAGATAGTGACGAAGCCCGACTTCCGGAGTCCGAAGGAGGTCCGCGGCTTCCTCGCGAAACTCGAAGAGGTACTCGAGTATCTCGGCGTCTTCGACGCGACGCGCGACGGGTCGCTCCGCATCGACGCCAACATCTCGATGGTGCCCGCAGAGGAGATGGCCGACGACGGCTCTCTGACGGCGGAGACGCTCCAGTCGGCGAACCGCACCGAAGTGAAGAACATCTCCAGTCACAAGGGCGCAGAGAAGGCCCTCGCCTACGAGGTGACCCGACAGAAGAACGCCATCGAACGCGGGCGCGCCGTCGAACAGGAGACGCGCCACTGGGACGAGACGCGCGGCATCACCGTCTCGATGCGGTCGAAAGAAGAGGAGAAAGACTACCGCTACTTCCGGGAGGCGGACCTGCCGCCGCTCGAAGTCGCAGACTGGAAAGAGAAGATTCCGATTCCGGAACTCCCGGACGCGCGCCGCGACAGGTTCGAAGACGAGTACGGCGTAGACGGGGAGTCGGCGTCGAAACTCACCTCCACGAAGGAGGTGGCCGACTTCTTCGAGGAAGTCGCGGAGGCGTACGACGCGGAGTTGGCCGCGACGTGGGTGGCTGACAACCTACTCGGCGAACTCAACTACCGCGACATGGAGATAACCGACGTGGACGACAGACTCGACGAGTTCACTCGCCTCGTCGAACTCGTGGACGCGGGCGACATCACGACGAAGAACGCAGAGGAGATAGTCCTCCGAAAGATGCTCGACGAGGGAGCGGACCCCGACGCAGTCATCGAATCGGAGGGTCTCGGGAAGGCCGACGACGACGAAGTCGAAGTCGCCGTCGGCGAGGCGATAGACGAGAACCCCGACGCCGTGGAGGACTACTACGACGGCGAGGGCGGCGCGCTCAATTTCCTCGTCGGACAGGTGATGCAGAAGACCGGCGGGAGCGCAGACCCCGGCGCGGTGAATCAGTTGCTCCGCGACCGACTGGACGAGTAACGCCGCAGACGCCGGTGCTCCGTCTCCGCGCCGGTCGAACGCGAATGCCCTCGCTCAGACGTCGTGGTTTCTGTGGAAGTGGATGTACTGTTCGATACTGACGAACTCGGCGTGTCCGCAGGCCGAACAGGACGTCGGCGGATGAAAATCGGTCGTGTCGCTCCCGTGGTCGGGCGTTCCCGCGAAGATAGCCTGACAGTTCTGACAGACGAACCGCTCCGGAATGTCCGGCGTGTGAGCCATACGATAACATCCAGCAGACGGAGGTTGACGTTTTTGCACGGTGCGGTCGAGAGTCGTGAATACGTGAACGTCTCGCGCTCGTCCGTCGGCGACGGTCCGAGGCCCTCGTTCGATGGCGGCGTCTGCGAGAGCGTCGAGAACAGGAGCGACTGCGGCGACGGCTTCCGGGCCGACGCACTCTACGAGTGGTCGTCTCGCGTGCGCCCGCGCGACCGGTGGCGTATGCACACGCGTTCTCGCGCGCACGTCCGCGCTGTCGGCCGGTTTCGTCGAGGTCGGCGCGAAAGGTTTAGGCCGCCCCCTCACATATCGCCGCCCGATGAGCAACGGCCCGGAACTGATAATCACGGAGAAGGACAACGCCGCTCGGCGTATCGCCGACATACTGAGCGGCGAGTCCGCAGAGGCCGAGCGGGTCAACGGGGTGAACGTCTACAAGTGGGGTGGCAAACGCTGCATCGGCTTGTCGGGCCACGTCGTCGGCGTTGACTTCCCGCCCGAGTACAACGACTGGCGGGACGTCGAACCGGTCGAACTCATCGACGCTCCCGTCGACAAACACCCGACCCAAGAGAACATCGTCGCCGCCATGCGCCGACTCGCCCGCCGCGCCCGTCGCGTCGTCATCGCGACGGACTACGACCGCGAGGGCGAACTCATCGGCAAGGAGGCGTACGAAATCGTCCGCGACGTGAACGAGGACGTGCCCGTAGACCGGGTCCGGTTCTCCTCTATCACCGACAGAGAGGTGACGGAGGCGTTCGAGAACCCCGACGAACTCGACTTCGACCTCGCCGCCGCGGGCGAAGCGCGACAGATAATCGACCTGGTGTGGGGGGCGGCGCTGACGCGCTTTCTCTCGCTTTCGGCCCGCCAACTCGGCGACGACTTCATCTCCGTCGGCCGGGTGCAGGGGCCGACGCTGAAACTCATCGTCGACCGGGAACGAGAGATAGACGCGTTCGACCCCGAGGACTACTGGGAACTGTTCGCCGACCTCGAGCAGGGACGCGAGGGGTTCGAGTCGCAGTACTTCTATCTGGACGAGGACGGCAACGAAGCCGAACGCGTCTGGGACGGCGACGACGCCGAGACGGCGTACGAGACGCTCGAAAACGCGTCGAGCGCGACGGTGGAGTCGGTCCGCCGCCGGACGCGAACGGACGACCCGCCCGCGCCGTTCAACACCACGCAGTTCATCCGCGCGGCGGGGTCTATCGGATACTCCGCTCAACGCGCGATGAGCATCGCGGAAGACCTCTACACCGCGGGGTACATGACGTACCCCCGGACGGACAACACCGTCTACCCGGAGGATTTAGACCCCGAAGAACTCCTCTCGGAGTTCAGCGGTCACCGCACGTTCGGCGACGACGCAGAGTCGTTGCTCGACCAAGACGAGATAGAACCGACTGCTGGCGACAACGAGACGACGGACCACCCGCCGATTCACCCGACGGGCGAACTCCCCTCTCCCTCGGACCTCTCTGAGGACGAGTGGGAGGTGTACGAACTCGTCGTCCGGCGTTTCTTCGCGACGGTGGCCGAGTCCGCCGAGTGGGAACATCTCCGCGTCGTCGCGGACGCGGCCGGCCTCTCTCTGAAGGCCAACGGCAAACGCCTCGTGACGGAGGGCTACCACGCCGTCTACCCGTACTTCAACTCCAGCGAGTCCTTCGTCCCCGACGTAGAGGAGGGCGAGGAACTCTCGGTGACGGACACCCGAATCGAGGCCAAACAGACCCAACCGCCGCGGCGGTACGGCCAGTCGCGCCTCATCGAGACGATGGAGAAGATGGGTATCGGGACGAAGGCGACGCGCCACGACGTCATCCAGAAACTGTACGACCGCGGCTACATCGAGAGCGACCCGCCGAAACCGACGCGACTCGCTCGGTCCGTCGTCGAGGCGGGCGAGGAGTTCGCCGAACTCATCGTGAGCGAGGAGATGACCGCCCAACTCGAACAGGACATGCAGGCCATCACGCGCGGGGAAGCCACCTTAGAGGAGGTGACGGACGAATCCCGCGACATCCTCGAAGACGTGTTCGAGGGGCTGATGTCCTCGGGCGAAGAGGTCGGTAAACACCTCCAAGAGTCGCTGAAGGCCGACAAGACGGTCGGTACCTGTCCGGAGTGCGGCGGCGACTTGGTCATCCGAAAGAGCAGACACGGGTCGTACTTCATCGGGTGTGACTCCTACCCCGACTGTACGTACACGCTTCCGCTTCCGTCCACCGGCAAGCCCCTCATCATGGAGGACTCGTGCGACGAACACGAACTCCACCACGTGAAGATGCTCGCCGGGCGGAAGACGTTCGTCCACGGCTGTCCGCTCTGTAAGGCCGAAGAGGCCGACGAACAGGAGGACTTGGTGATCGGAACGTGTCCCGAGTGCGGGGAGGGTGCGGCGTCGGAGACGCCGCAGGAAGGCGGTGACGAAGGAACCGCCGAGGGCGGCGAACTCGCCATCAAACGCCTCCGTTCGGGGTCGCGACTCGTCGGGTGTACGCGCTACCCCGACTGCGACTACTCGCTTCCCCTCCCGCGGCGGGGCGACGTCGAGGTCACGGACGACTCCTGCGAGGAACACGACCTGCCGAAGATACGGATCACCTACGACGGCGACAGCGAACCGTGGGATCTCGGGTGCCCCATCTGCAACTACCGCGAGTACCAGGCCGAACAGAACGGCTCCGAACTGGAGGCCGTGAAGGGTATCGGCGAGAAGACGGCACAGAAGCTCCAAGACGCCGGTATCGGCGACGTGAGCGCGCTGAAGGAAGCCGAACCCGACGCTCTGGCGGACGTGGTGGACGGTATCGGGCCGGACACGGTTCGGAAGTGGCAGACGAACGCGGATTAACTACGACCTTTTGCTCTGCGGGTCGGCTTCGCCGGCCCTCGGCAAAAGCTCGACCAAAAGCGCTCCTCACTCGCTTCGGCGCTTCGCGCCTCCGCTCGTTCGTCGGCCGAAAATCGCTTCGCGATTTTCGTACAGTACGGTGTCCTCGAAAACGGTGAGCTATCGTCGTCCGACGGTTACTCCTTGACCGACTCCTCGACGATTTCGATTTCCTCCTCGGTGAGGCCGTACAGTTCGTAGACGATTTCGTCGATGAGTTCGTCCGTGCGTTCTATCTTCTCGTCTAACTCTTCTGCGCGTTCGACCGTCTCGACGTAGTTCGCTAAGCCGTCGCGCACGTCGTCCACCTCCGGCAGAGTGAGTTTCTTCAGGCGGTCCAGCGGAGAGTTCGTCTTCGTCGCGTTCGTCCGGAAGTTCGCGTAGCCCCCCGCCTCCTCGACGGCGTGCGGGACGAACGCCTCTATCAGGTCGGCTTCCGTCTCGGTGAGGTCGGTGATGCGGAACGCCGGTTCCGGGTCTTCGTAGTAGTAGCCGTAGGTGTCCGTCTCGTAGTCGTCTGGGTTCTCGGGCTTGTAGCGGACGCCGACGCTGACGGTGAGCGTGTTCGCGTTCTCGCGTTCGAACTCGACTTCGGTGACGCCGAGTTTCTCCCTGTCTTCGGTGGTGTCGTTGAACACCCCGTTTGCGGTATCCGAGACGGGTTGGCGGAAACCGATTTCACCGAGGGTTTGGCCTTCTGCGTAGTTGCCGAGGTGGTCAGGGAGGGAGAGGTTGAGGTTGTCTCTGCTTGAACGATACGAACGTGCGTTTTCAGCAGCCTTGATAATGGCTTTATAACAGTCATACTCGGAAGTCTTGTCCGATTCTATGTAATCATCAGCGCTAATTTCAATATCAGTTACATTCAGTTCACCTTCAGGGACCTCGGGCAAGTACAAGGGTAGTTTCTCAATATACTGGGGTTGGTATCGATAATAGCCGCCAGACATCTGAGGGCTACTGTGTTTGAACACCATCGATACTGGTGAAGAGTTAAATATCGCACAGAGATATCGGACATCAATCGGAGAATTCTGTCGAACTCCCCCATATGCCGTTGTGAGAGTGAGAACATCACCAATCTCGTCAAACGTACAACGTGGTTCCGTAGAAATGTCCGGGAATAATATTTTCTCCTTGTTGTGGTTCTCTTTTACGTGTGGGTACTCATACCATTCAACACCTGCTTCTTCAATTGTCTTATTATAATATCGACGGCTACGAAGTTCTTCTTCATATTGTCGAAGATGGTTCTCTGCGCGAGGATATGACGATATATCCACAAGATTTGGTCCACTAGTAGACCAGGTATACGGGAAAAGCAGATATTTATCGATATGCGCATCAGAATATTTTTTGATATCTTTCCCATCGACTGCGGGGGTTAATAACTCGTCCTCGACAGGTAGTTCGTTTTTTTCACCTTCAAAGAGAAATGCTTCTTTAAGATTTGTTGAGACACTCTTTGATATCTCAATCAGATCTCCGAAGCAGGCTTGAGCATTGGACTCGATCTTCTGGATGACATTTCGCTCCTTTATATCTGGGAATATCCATATATTAGACGGGTCTAATTCATTAGCATCTATTTTGTTCGCTCTCTCGTTATTTTCGGCTAAAGATTCCCGTACATCCGGTACTGTAGCGTCAGAAAGATGAAGATAATTGAATGAGCATCTGGAAGAATTGTCTAAGATAATTATCGCGGGATAAGTGGTTGTATCTCCAAAGATAGGTGCATCTTCGAAATCTAAGAGCGCTCGCACATTCGATCTCCGACAGATGACCTCTCTGAGTTCCTCTCCGTAGCCGCTAGATAAGAATCGGTTCTGCACTACAAATCCAAGGAGTCCAGTACGATGTATGCGGTCTAACGACGACTCAATAAATGGTCCGTATATGTCATACTTCGCTGCGGCTGAGTGATAATTTGCTCGCTGATAATTGCGGTGATTCTCTGGAATTCGCTGAAATCGAAGCCACGGCGGATTACCCACAACCGCATCGAACCCCGCGTCCACCGCCTTCTCTCCGTCCGCGGAAAAGAACACCTCGGGGTACTCCAGTTCCCAGTGGAAGAACTCCTCGTCGTCCGCAACCGTCTGCGCCGACGCGAACCAGTCGTTCTCGGCGAGAGCGTCCCACGTCTCGGAGTCTTCGATAGCCTGCGCCATCTCCTCGTAGGCGTCCGAAGGCACGTCCACGCCGAATCGTTCGGCGGTGTGGACGTTGGCCATCTCGAACAGACGCTGATAGAGGGGGTCGGCGCGAATCTCCGCGTAGATGTCCTCCATCGATTTGACGTCCTCGTAGGACTCGTTGTCGATGGCCAGCAAATCCTGCATGAGTTCCATCACGTGTTCGAGCGTTCGTTGGCGGACGTGCGCGAGTGCCTGCGTGAGGGTGAGTTGGCCGTCGTCGCTCTCGTCGTCCTCCGCGAGAACGTCGGTGATGTCCGATCCGACCAACGAATTCCCCGCCTTGAGGTGGTGGTCCAAGAACGCAAGCGGTTGGTCCGTCGCCAGCGTCTCCAACCACATCGACAGTTTGGCCAGTTCGACGGCCATTCCGTTGAGGTCGACGCCGTAGATGCACTCCCGCGATATCTCGCGGCGAATCTGCTGTTCGTCGAACAGCGTCGCCGTCTCCAGTTCGCGGACGTGTTCCATCACCGTCTCCGCGAGGTACCCCGTCGCCTTCGTGAGGAAGTGGCCGCTTCCCATCGCCGGGTCGAGTATCTTGAGGTCGGTGACTCGATTCCAGAACTCGACGACGTACTCTTGGGTACCGGGAGTGAGGTCCGACTCCGAGAGGTCGGATTCGATTTCCTCGACGAGTGGGTCTACCGTCTCCTCGACGATGTAGGTGACCACGTAGTCCGGGGTGTAGTACGCCCCCGTGGCTTTCCGTTCGCCGTCGTCGTTGACGACGTACAACTCCCCGGATTCGACTTCCTCCACCGCGTCGGCGACGCTCACCTCCGAGGCGTCTTTCCACACCTGGCCGCCGTCCTCGGAGACGGCCGCGTAGTGGGTGGGTGCGATGCGGAACTCGTGTTCGAGAAGACCCTCGTAGATAGAGCCGAGGTGCCTGGTGTCTAGGTCGGCGTAGTCCGCGGGGACGAACCCGTCGTCTGTCTCGGTGGTGGAGAGGCGATAGATGACCTCTGCGACGTGCCGGTCCGAAACGTCGTTTTCCGTCAGAAATCCATGTTCCTCGGCGTCGAAGAGACCGCCGTTGTACGGCGGAATACCGAGGGATTCCTCGCCGGAATCGATGAGCGAAAAGAGGTTCTCTAACCGGTTCCACATCGTCGTCGAGTGCTCGCTGAACGCGTCCTCGAAATCCGCTTCGCGCCCGTGTTTACCGATATCGTCCAGTATCTCCCGGCGGAGTTCGTCGAGGCTGAAATTCTGGTCGTACTCCCGTCTCTTCGCCGGGTCGTCCGGGTTTATGAGGTCTCGCGACTCGGCGTAGAGAGTAAACATCAACCGGTACAGAAGGACGAGCGACTGTTCTTTCAGTTCGTTTAGCGCGTCCTCGTCGCCGGGATCGAGGGCTAACTCGTTCTCGGCGACGAATCCTTCGCCGAGGACTCGAAGCGCGGTGAAGACGTTGTCTTGCAAGTCTTCGCCGAGTTTCTGTGCCGCGGTTTCGCTCTCGTTCCAGACGGTGTCGAGGAACGTCGTCTCGCCCGACCGGCGGAACGCCTCCGGCCGGAAGAAGACGTAGAAGTATTTGAACGCCTCCACGTTTCCACTGTCGAGTAGTTCGGGGAGGTCGACTTCGTAGTACGTTTGCGTCTCGTAGTCCTTCGTTCCGTACAGCCGCCACTTTCGACCGTTGGTCAGGATACCCCAATCGACACTCGAAGGCGTGCGTTCGAGGTAGTATTTGATCTGGTGGGACGCGTCGCGATACGAGCGTTGTTCGCCGAACTGGCGACTAAAGTCCGCGTCCCACTGTTTAGCCTCTACCAGGGCGCAGGAGCGAGCGAACATCCCCTCGTCGTCGCCGTGTAGTTTCCGTTCCGCCGCATCCCGCCGTTCCTCCTCGGACTCGTACAGGAGTCGGTCCACGAATCCGCCCCCGTCGGGGAGGGTCTGTTCGGAGATAGTGTCGTATCCGAGCGTCTTCAAAACGGGATCTATCCAGGAATCCAACAAGGGGTCTTCGTTGTACGATTCGACGAGGTGACGTTCTTTCTCCCAGAGGTCCTGAAGCGATTCGAAGACGGCCTCCGCTTCGTCTTCGCACTCCCACTCGGCCAGATCATACACTCGCTCGTCGAGATAGTGGCCGGAGAAGAGATTCGAGTTGAGATACGGGCTAGAAGAGAGGGTGGCCTGGCTCATCCGTGATATCCGACAGAGGTGTTTCCGACCACTATGAAGGTATTGAATCTAACAACTGACCGACTCACTCATCCGCGCCATTTTTAACGCTTCCCGGGAGAAGTAGGGCCAATGACCGGGCCCTGGACCGAATGGGACCACGTCTTGAAAGTGGACCCAGACAAGGAACTGAAAGACGGCGAGACGTTCGAGGACGTCTGTGCGACCGGCACGGACGCCATCGAAATCGGCGGCACGCTGGACATCACAGAAGAGAAGATGCAACGCGTCATAGACGCCTGTTCGAAGTACGACACGCCCCTGTATCAGGAACCGTCGAACCCGGGCGTCGTCATCGACTCCGACGCTCTCGACGGCTACCTCATCCCGACGGTGTTCAACGCCGAATCCTCGTTTTGGGTCACCGGCGCGCACAAAGAGTGGGTCCGAATCGACGGGCCACTCGACTGGGACCGAACGACCACCGAGGCGTACATCGTGTTGAACCCCGAGGCGTCCGTCGCCGAACTAACGGAGGCCGACACGGAACAGAGCGCAGACGACGTCGCCTCCTTCGCGGCCGTCGCAGAGAAGATGTTCGGCCAAGAGATAATCTACGTCGAGTACTCCGGCACGTTCGGCGACACGGAGAAAGTCGCCGCTGCTAAAGACGCCCTCGAGGAATCGACGCTGTTCTACGGCGGCGGCATCCACGACTACGAGTCGGCCTACGAGATGGGCAAACACGCAGACACCATCGTCGTCGGTGACCTTCTCCACGACGAGGGGGTAGACGCCGTCCGCGAGACGGTCGAAGGCGTCAACGACGCCCACGCCGAACAACTCGAAGCCGAATGAACTCCCTTCTGTAACTCGACGGACGCGCGTTTCGACTCCGACCGTCACTCGCGAACGCCGTCGGCGGACGCGTTAGCCGCGGACGCGTCGAACGGGATACCGTCCGTCCGCCCGCCGACTCCGCCGACCGACGGAGTCGTTCGGCCGACGACCGACGCGCCGACGACGAGTGCGGCGAACGAGACGGCCGCCCCTGCCGGAAGTCCGAACAACGGTACGGCGGCGGCGACGCCCGAAAGCACGCGTCCGACAGTACCCACCGCGAGTGCGACCGAGAGCGCGCGGGCGAACGTCCCGTCGCGAGCGATGTCGAGGGCCGCCTCGGCGACTTCGACTCCGACCGACTCGCCGCGCGCGACGGCGACGAGGGCGGCGGCCGAGAGATAGCCCGCCACGATTTCGAGGACGACAATCGAAAGAACGCCGACGAACAGGTCGAGGGAGGGGAGAGCGCCGCGTCGAAGCCCGAAGAACAGAGACGGCGCGACGAGGTGCGTGCGGTCGAACCCGACGACGAACGCGAAGACGGCCGCTCCGGGGAGGTGAAGCGGACCCGTCGCGAGGGCGGCGCGCCCGCCGTCGAGGAGGACGCCCGTCCACTCGTCGAACGCCGGGAGTTCGGCATCGACGCCGCTTGCGCCGCGAACGACGCGGACGACGTACCCGAGGAGAGCCACGACGAGAACGGGTGCGACGGTAGAACCGAGGGCGAGCAGCGTTCCCGTGATTACGGTGTCGAGTCTGTGTTCTGCGGTCGAGAGCGACCGTACCGCGGCGCCGAGGTGGTGTCTCATCGTGAGGCGGAGTGGCCTCGTCTTCGCAGATAAACCTCCGCGCGACTCGTCAGGGGTCAGGACCGCCGCCGTGTGCACAGCAGTCTCACGGCGAGGCGAAACGGCCGTTTTTAAGGCTCGTCGGCGGAAATCCGCACACATGCAGAACCGAACGTACACGGCAGACGCCGAACCCGGCGACACGGTGACCGTCGCGGGGTGGGTCCACGAGGTTCGTGACCTCGGCGGCATCGCATTCCTCATCCTGCGCGACAAGAGCGGGAAGATTCAGATCAAGTTCGAGAAAGACGAGATGGACGAGGAACTCGTCGAGACCGGACTCGGCGTCCACCGCGAGAGCGTCATCAGCGTCTCGGGCGACGTGAAAGAGGAACCGCGCGCGCCGACGGACGTGGAAGTCGTCCCCGACTCCATCGACGTGCTCGCGGAGGCCGACACGGAACTGCCCTTAGACCCATCCGGAAAGGTCGATGCCGAGCTTTCGACCCGACTCGACAACCGAACGCTCGACCTGCGCAAAGAGGAGGTCAAAGCCGTCTTCGAGATTCGCGCGGAGGTCCTCCGCTCGGTCCGCGAGGCGTTCCGCGACCTCGGAAGCACGGAGATAAACACGCCGAAGATAGTCGCCACCGGGACGGAGGGCGGGACGGAACTGTTCCCCATCACGTACTTCGGCGAGGAGGCGTTCATGAACCAGTCGCCGCAGTTGTTCAAGCAACTGATGATCGGGTCGGGTCTCGAACGCGTCTTCGAGATCGGTCCGATCTTCCGCGCCGAAGAGCACAACACCCCGAGGCATCTGAACGAGGCCACGTCCATCGACTTCGAGTCGGCCTTCTTCGACCACACCGAGGCGATGGACGCCTGCGAACACGTCGTGAAAGCCGCCTACGAGGGGGTCGCCGAGAACTGCCGGAAGGAACTCGAAGCGCTCGGTCTCGAAGACGAGTTCGAGGTGCCCGAGGGCGAATTCCCGCGTCTCACCTACGAGGAGGCCATAGAGCGAATCAACGCGACGGGCGAACTCGACGAGCAACTCGTCTGGGGCGACGACCTGCCGACCGAGGGCGAACGCGCACTCGGCGACGACGTCGGCGAGCATTACTTCATCACCGACTGGCCCTCCGAGATAAAGCCGTTCTACATCAAGGACCACGACGACGACGAGCAGTTGTCGACCGGGTTCGACATGATGCACCCGCGCATGGAACTGGTCTCGGGCGGCCAGCGTGAACACCGCTACGACCACCTCGTCGAGGGCTTCGAACAGCAGGGTCTCGACCCCGAAGCGTTCGACTACTACACGAAGATGTTCAGATACGGCATGCCCCCGCACGCCGGATGGGGCCTCGGCGGCGAACGCCTCGTCATGACGATGCTCGGTCTGGAGAACATCCGCGAAGCCGTTCTGTTCCCGCGGGATCGCCAACGTCTGTCGCCCTAAGCGACACACCAGCGGTTATCCGTCTTCGCGTTTTTCTGCCGGTTCCTCCACGAGTCGATACGCTTTCTCGCGGAGTTCGCCGGTCATGTGGAGGCCCTGCGAGTCGAGACGACGCACGAGTTCTTTGGCTTCGTCGGTATCCATCCCCTCGTGGACTGCACGGACGACGACGCCGATGGTTCCGGTGACGGTCGCCCCGAGACTCTCAGCGACGGTTCGGACGCGCCGGTCGTCGGAGACGACGGCGACCGGCTGCTTCCTGTTCCTCGTTGTGAATAGCACCCGGGCAATGATTTGAACATCGCCCGCATTACTGTCGTCAGATAGTATCGGCTTCGATCTGCGGATGTTAGGGTTGTGCTCGTCTAAATCAGAGGACCGTTGTACGTGTGTTCCTTCGCAGATTCGTCCGAGTCGCTGTCTCGCCGGTTCAGTCGTCACCTCCTCGAAGACTGAATCGAGTACGGCAATCTGACCGTCGAAGTTCGTCAGCAACTCCAACTCCCCGACGTTCCCCAATGCAATCAACGTCGTCGCGTCCACGTAGATATCCATCTACAGGTCCAGCGCCGCGTCCGCGTCCTGTTCCAAATCGTCCGGCTTCAACTGCGTCGTCAGGTTTCGCTCGCGGCATATCTCCAACCACTCCGCGAGAGGGACGCCCGCTACTCGGGCCGCTTGGTTGACCGATATCTCGCCCGATTGGTAGCGTTCCGCGGCGATGCGGACGCGAATCTGCGTCAACCCCTCGTCGAGTGCCTTTCGAATCGTCGTACTCCGGTCTTCACCGAGGAGTTCCGCGACCTGTTCCAGTTCCTCTCGTTCGTCGTCCGGAATGCGAGCGCTGATGGACGGCATTTGTATACGTTGTACTACAGCGTATTCGCATTTGAATCTACGCCTCGATTCGTCTCTCCGATCCGAGTCCGCTCTCACCGCACTTCGACGGCCGTGTCACTCTTGGCCGAAGCGACCACTCTCTTCTACCATGAGCAACGCACCGCCGCCGTCGGACTCGGACCTCTCGGACACCGTTCTCGACGAGATAGCGGGACACAGAGAGACGATTCTCGTCGGCGACATCGTCGTCCTCGCGGAACAGTACGACGAGGCCTACGCCCGCGAGACGGGAGTTCCCGCGGACCGCCTCGTCGCGTACGTCGAAGAGTTAGCGCGGAACGGCTACTCGCTGGATCCCGACGGCGTCCGTGAGGGACTCGACCGGAAGGCGGTCGACTCCCGCTCTTTCGCCGGGACGGACGCGCTGTACTGGGTCGGCGAGGACCGCGTCAGCGCGTTCCCGGCGCGGTGGCACGAGGAACTCGACGGCGAGACTGACCTCGTTCGGTACGTCGAGGTGATGCTCGACGACATAGACGACTCCGAATCCGCGTTCGACCACGGCGGCGCGGGAAGCGGCATCCCCGTCCCGGACTTGGTGAACGCGGTCAACGCGATGACCGACTTGAGCCGAGAGCAGATATCGAGCGAGATCAATCGCCTCCGCGACGAGGGGGTGTTCGAAGAGGACACGGACCAACATCCCGATGCACGGGTTCGGTTGGCCGGACAGGGCGACGAAGACGACGTGAGCGGCCGGTAAGGGAGCGAAACGGAGCGAGGGGCTGTTCGCGGCGATGAGAGTCCGCCGAACTGCCGTCGCCCGCGGCGACTTCGAAGCGTGTCAGACATAACGGTCGGGGAATCAATAGCAGACGATGACCGACGAGGCGACGGCGTTCGTCCCCGGGCACGTGACGGGGTTCTTCAGCGCGCACCCGAACGACGACCCGGCGAGTGCCGGTTCTCGCGGCGCGGGCGTGACACTCACAGACGGCGTTCGCGTGACCGTTCGGCGGAGAGAAGACGGCGCACGGAGAGACGACCACGCACGGAGAGACGACGAGAGGCGGGCGTCGCGCGTGACGTTGAACGGCGACCGGGTGACGGTCGACCCCGTCGAGAGCGTCCTCGCCGAGTTCGGCGTCCGAGCCGACCGCGTCGAAATCACGGCCGAGACGCCGCTTCCGGTCGGCGCGGGGTTCGGCGTCAGCGGTGCCGTCGCGTTGGGTCTCGCGTTCGGCGTGAACGACCTGTTGGCGTTGGGGCGGTCGGAGAACGAACTCGTCACCGTCGCCCACCGCGCGGAGGTGAACGCCGGAACCGGCCTCGGGGACGTGGTGGCGCAGGCGCGCGGCGGCCTGCCCATCCGCCTCGAACCCGGCGCGCCGGGACGCGGCGCGTTGGACGGCGTCCCCGAACGTCCTTCCGTGGAGTACGTCACGTTCGGCGAACTCTCGACGGCGGCGGTCCTCTCGGGCGATACGAGAGCGCTCACCGCCGCGGGCGAGTCCGCACTCGCGGACCTCCGCGAGAAACCCACCGCCTCGCGGATGGTCGCTCTCTCGCGTCGGTTCGCCCGCGAAGCCGGATTGCTCACCGACCGCGTCGAAGACGCCGTAGACGACGTTCGGGCCGCGGGCGGCGACGCGTCGATGGCGATGCTCGGCGAGACGGTGTTCGCGTTCGGAACCGGCCTCTCGGACGCCGGGTACGACCCGTCCGTCTGCGACGTCCACACCGCGGGTGCGGGACTGGTCCGAGAGGACTGAACGCCTCGCACGTCGGCGCGAACCGACCGCACCGGCGGCGACGCATCGCCTCGTTTTTCACGTCGTCGGACCCATCTCCGACAATGAGCGACATCGAGATTCCCGAGAGCCACCCCCGATACCGGTCGCTCCTCACGCGACACCGCATCGAGGAAGGGGTGGACAAGGGCATCACGAGTAAACAGGGCCTCATCGCCGAGGGCCGAGGCGAGGCGTTCGACTACCTCCTCGGAGAGAGAACCCTCCCCGCCGTAGACGAGGCGGAACGCGCCGCCGCGGCGCATCTCCTCCTCGCGGAGCGTCCGGTCCTCTCGGTGAACGGCAACGTCGCCGCACTCGTCCCCGGAGAGATGGTCGAACTCGCCGAGGCGGTGGGCGCGGACCTGGAGGTGAATCTGTTCAACCGGACCGAAGAGCGACTCGAAGCCATCGCCGACCACCTCCGCGACCACGGGGCGGGGGAGGTGAAGGGACTCACCGCGGACGGCCGAATCCCGGGGCTCGACCACGAACGCGCGAAGGTGGACGCCGACGGTATCGGCGACGCGGACGTGGTTCTCGTCCCGTTGGAGGACGGCGACAGGGCCGAAGCCCTCGCGGCGATGGGTAAAACGGAGATAGTGATAGACCTGAATCCGCTCTCTCGGTCCGCGCAGTCGGCCGCGGTGCCGATAGTAGACAACATCATGCGCGCGATTCCGAACGTCACCGCCCACGCGGAGGACCTGCGAGACGCCCCCCGCGAGGAGTTAGCGCGAATCGTCGCCGAGTTCGACCCCGAACGCGTCCTCGCGGACGCGGAGACGGCGATTCGGTCGGGGCCGATGGGCGACGCGGAGGCCGACGCGGCGCGGACGGAGGACTGAGACCGGCGAAGACGCCGCTTATCCGAGACCGCTCACGAGAACCGCCGTCCACTGCGCGGCGTCGCGGCGGCGGCGGACTTCGACTCCGTCGACCCACTTTATCCACTGGAAGCCGCGCCGGTTCGGCGCGACGAGACGGAGGGGAAAGCCGTGGCCGTGGGCGAGTCGTTCGCCGCCGACGTGCGTCGCGAGTAGCATCTCGCGGGCCTCCTCGATGGGGAACGACCACCGATAGCCCGTGACGGAGTGGACGGTCACCCACCGGGCGTCGTCGTCGGGTCCGACGGCCTCGAGGAGAGCGTCGAGTCGGATGCCCCGCCAGTCGCGTTCGGCGTACCATCCGCTGGTGCAGTCGAGGAGGACGCGCCGCTCGGCGTCGGGCGCGAGTTCGTCCGCAGAGAGTTCCAGCGTCGAGTCGGTCAGACCGCCGACGCGCAGACGCCAGTTCTCTCGGTCTACGGGGTCCGGGTCGTCGGCGACCCAACTCGTCACCGGGAACGAGGCGTTACCGTCGCCGACTTCGCCCTCGGGGGAGAGACCGTCGGCTTCGACGGGTTTCGACCCGGTGAACCGTCGCTGACCCGGCGTCTCCGCCGCCGCGGCGAGAAGTTCCTGCGCGCGAAACAGGAGTGCGCCGCCGAGGAGAAGCGCCCCGTACCGGAGTGCGGTTCTGCGCCCCTCGAAGTCGGTGCGGCGGGGCGGGCGAAAGCGCGTCGCGAGGTGGGCGACGACGAGAGGCAACAAGACGAGTCCGAGGCCGACGTGGAGATTCATGAGGTTCCAGTAGGTGAGGACGCGGGCGTTGCCGCCGAGAACCCACCACGCGCCGGTGGCGAGTGCGGTGACGGCGACAGTCGCGGTGAGAACGGAGAGCGCAGTCGCGCGGTCCCAGAGGCGCGAGTCGGTGACGCGGGTTCGGACTCGGCGGAGTTTGAAAAACAGAAGGAACACGAACGCGACGCCCACGACGGAGTGGACGTAGAACACCGGCCAGTTGCCCGGATAGCCCGCACCGAGGCTGAGGACGCCGCTTCCGAACTCGACGAGGACGCAGACGAGAAGCGACCAGTCCACTAATCGCGGCGGCGGTTCGACCGACGCGAGGCGTTCACGGAGGCTCGGGCCGGTCATACCGGCGCTAGGGAGTCGGAGAGAAAGAAGGCGTCGCCGCGCGGTGCTTCGGAGTTGGAAACCCAAAAGGCGTACTCAGTAGACGATAGTCGATATGACGGTTCGATACGATGTTACTGGTCGGTAGATACTATGTTCTCTAGTAACCGATGAATCCGCCTACGACCGGCCGGTAGCCGACACGCGCGGTACATTCAACTGGGCCTCACTGGTTTATCGCAAACCGAACGCTTCGACGAAGCGAACGAGACGGATCTCTCTCCGACAAACGGCGACCAAAGCGCCCGTTACGAGCAGTCGTACCGCGACGAGCGCAGCGAGTCGCGGAGAGTTTTTGGTCCAGCGTTTTGCGATGAGTGGTGCGCCGCAGGCGCACCCGAATCTGCAAAAAGGTGGTTAGTCGTCCGCGGGTGCGGCGTCGCCCGCGAGGTCCGAGGGGAGGTTCGCGTCCAGTCGGTCCCTGTCGTGCGGCGCGTCGAAGTCGACGTCGGGGCCGACGGGGACGAGTCGCTTCGGGTTCACGTCGCCGTGACTGCGGTAGTAGTGTCGGGTGATGTGGTCCACGTTGACCGTCTCCGCGACGCCGGGGAGTTGGTAGAGTTCCTTCGTGTAGTTCCAGAGGTTCGGATACTCGTGGATGGCCCGGCGGTTGCACTTGAAGTGAGTGTGGTAGACGTGGTCGAACCGGATCAGCGTCGCGAACATCGCGATGTCCGCCTCCGTCAACACGTCGCCGACGAGATATCGCTGCTCCGACAGAACCGACTCCCAGCGGTCGAGAGCGTCGAACAGGTCTCCCACGGCCTCGTCGTACGCTTTCTGCGTCTCGGCGAACCCGGCGCGGTAGACGCCGTTGTTGATGGGTTCGTAGATGTCGTCTAAGGCGGCGTCAACCTCCTCGCGGTGGCCCTCCGGCCAGAGGTCCACGTCGCGCGTGGCGTACTCGTCGAACTGCGTGTTCAGCATCCGCATTATCTCGCGGGACTCGTTGTTCACGATGGTCTCCGTCTCTTTGTCCCAGAGGACGGGCACGGTGACGCGCCCGGTGAACTCGTCGTCCGCGCGGGTGTAGATGTCGCGCAGGTACGGTTCGCCGTAGAGGGGGTCCGGATGCGTCTCGGAGAACTCCCAGCCGTCGTCGATGCGGACGGGTTCGACGACCGAGAGCGAAATCGCGTCTTCGAGACCCTTGAGTCGGCGCGTCATCGCGGCGCGGTGCGCCCACGGGCACGCGCGAGAGATGTACAGGTGGTAGCGACCCGATTCGGCGGGGAACTCGGCGTCGGCGTCGGAACGGACTCGGTCGCGGAACGACGTCTCTTGGCGGTCGAACTCGCCCTCTTCGTTCGTCGACTCGTACGCGTCGGTGCGCCACTGGCCGTCTACGAGCATGTTCATCGGCGCTCACCGCCGCGGAGTAACTGTCGTCTCACGCGCCTACCTTGGCGCCCGACGGGCTAAACCGTTCGCCGGTCGGGCGGCGGCGACACAGGGGCGCGAAATAGTTACCAAGGACCACAGTCTCGAAATACGATTAGTTCAGTGACGTTTATGGTCGATCCTGATGAATAGATCCGTGGGTCATGGTATCTATAGACATAGACACAGAGGACGGGCAGCGCGAGATACTCGAGCGCATGCTCACCATCCGGGCGTTCGACGAGAGGGTCGGGGAACTGTTCGAGGACGGCGAGGTGCCGGGGTTCGTCCACCTCTACATCGGAGAGGAGGCGGTCGGCGTCGGCGCGGCGGCGGCCCTGGAGGAAGACGACCTCATCACCTCCACGCACCGAGGTCACGGTCACTGCATCGCCAAGGGACTCGACCCGGAGGGGATGATGGCCGAAGTCCACGGCAAGCGAAAGGGCTACTGCAACGGCAAGGGCGGGTCGATGCACATCGCCGACGTCGACGCCGGGATGCTCGGCGCGAACGGTATCGTCGGCGCCGGTCCGCCGTTGGCGACGGGTGCCGCGCTCTCGGCGCAGATGCGCGACAGCGGACAGGTCGCACTCGCGTTCTTCGGCGACGGCGCGGTGGCGCAAGGACAGGTACACGAGGCCATCAACATCGCGGCGACGTGGGACCTGCCGGCCGTCTTCCTCGTCGAGAACAACAAGTTCGGCGAGGGGACGCCCGTCGAGAAGCAACACAACGTCGAAAACCTGAGCGAGACGGCCGAGGCGTACAACATCCCCGGGTTCACCGTCGACGGGATGGACGTAGTCGCGGTGAACGAGGCGGTCAGAGAGGCCCGCGAACGCGCCGCAGACGGAGGCGGTCCGACGTTCATCGAAGCCGACACCTACCGCTACCGCGGCCACTTCGAAGGCGACCACCAACCGTACCGCGACGAAGACGACATCGGCGAGTGGCGCGAGGGCCGCGACCCGATACAGAACTTCAAGAACCGACTCCTCGAAGCGGGCACCCTCGACCAAGACGAGTTCGAGTCGATGCGCGAGGACGCTCACGACCGTATAGAGGCGGCCACCGAGGCGGCCCAAGCGGCCGACGACCCGGCCCCCCACGAGGCGTACGACGACATGTTCTCGATGCACGTACCGGATATCGACCGATTTGCGCGGACGACCGCCACGGACGGCGGACGGACGCGGTCCGAGGAAGGTGAGAACCGATGAGCACTGAATCACGACCCGGCGACAGCATAGACCAGACGGAGACGATGACGATGCGGGAGGCCATCAGGGCGGCACTCCGCGAGGAGATGCAAGACGACGAGAACGTCTTCGTCATGGGCGAGGACGTCGGCACGTTCGGCGGCGTGTTCAACGTGACGGACGGCCTCGTCGACGAGTTCGGCGAGAAACGCATCCGCGACACGCCGATAAGCGAGGCCGGGTTCACCGGCGCGGGCATCGGCGCGGCGGCGACGGGGATGCGCCCCGTCGTCGAGATAATGTTCTCCGATTTCCTCGGCGTCGCCTCCGAGCAGATAATCAACCAGATGGCGAAGATGCGGTACATGTTCGGCGGGAAGACGGAGATGCCCATCACCGTCCGCACCACGGAGGGCGGCGGGATGGGTGCGGCGAGTCAACACTCGGGCACCCTCCACACGTGGTTCGCGCACTTCCCGGGCCTCCTCGCCGTCGCACCGGGCACGCCGCGGGCGGCGAAGGGCCTTCTGAAGTCGGCCATTCGCTCGGACGACCCGGTGTTCTTCTTCGAGAACAAGATGATATACGAACAGGAGGGCGAGGTGCCGACCGACCCGAACTACACCATCCCTCTCGGGGAGGCGAGCGTCGAACGCGAGGGCGACGACGTGACGGTCGTCGCCACCCAGCGCATGGTCGGTGAATCGCTCGACCTCGCAGAAGAGATGGCGGGTCAAGCGAGCATCGAGGTCATCGACCTCCAGTCGCTCTACCCCCTCGACACCGATACGCTGGTCGAGAGCGTCGAGAAGACCGGACGCCTCGTCGTCGCAGACGAGAGTCCCCTCTCGTACGGCACGCACGCCGAAGTGATGGCCCGCGTCATGGAGGACGGGTTCTACAGTCTCGACGCGCCGCCGATGCGCGTCGGCGTCGCCGACACCCACATCCCGTTCAGTCCGGGACTGGAACAGGAAGTGATACCGTCCGCGGAGGACGTGCGGACCGCAGTCGAGAAACTGGTGTAGAGTGACCGCCCGAGTCGGACTGGTCGTCAACCCCGCGGCGGGGCGCGACATCCGCCGTCTCACGGGCGGGGCGAGCGTCAGTAACAACTACGCCAAGCGACGGACCGCAGAGTGCGTCCTCGCGGGTGTCGGCGTCGTAGACGACGCGGAGGTGGTGGTGATGCCCGACACCTCCGGCATCGCGGACCAGGTCGTCGCCTCGGCCTCCGACGACGTCGAGGCCGGACTCCTCGGCATCGAACCGACGGGAGGCCCCCGCGACACGCGCCTCGCGGCCGCCCGGTTCCGAGAGGTGGCCGACGCCGTCGTCGTCCTCGGCGGCGACGGGACGAACCGCGACGTGGGGACGAACGTCGGCGACGTGCCCGTGGTGTCCGTCTCCACCGGGACGAACAACGTCGTCCCGACGGCGGTGGACGGCACCGTCGCGGGGATGGCCGCGGCAGTCGTCGCCGACGGTGCGGCGGACGCAGACGCCGTCAGTTACCGGCACGGAACCGCCGTCGCCCAGGTGGACGGACGCACCAAACGAGAGACGGTGACGGGCCTCGCCACCGTCGGCGTCGTAGACGAGGCGTTCGTCGGAACGCGGGCCCTGTTGGACGCGGGGAGTCTCCTCGGCGGCGTCGCCTCCCGGGCGGCCCCCGGCGAGATAGGTATCTCGGGCGCGGCGGGGACCGTCCACCGCGTCGAACCCGACGACCCCGGCGGCGTCGGCGTCCGGTTCGCGCCCGCAGAGGAGGCGACGCGCCGCGTCCGTGCCGTCACCGTTCCGGGCGTCGTCTCGGAACTCGGCGTCGACGACTGCCGCCGCCTCGACGCCGGAGAGCCCTTTCTCTTCGAAGTCGAGACGGCCGTCGTCAGCGCGGACGGCGAACGGGAACTCGAAGTCCGCGACGCCGAAATCGCGATTCGCGCCGTCGACGACGGACCCAAAGTCGTGGACGTGGACGCCGCACTCGCCGCCGCCGCGGAGGCGGGGTTCTTCGTCGAACGCTGAATCGCCGCCCACCGCCCGTTTCCCGTCTACCGGTCGTTATCCGCGACTGTCGCTCTCGGTTCGAATAGAGTATATCACAAACAAACATTATATTTACGTATGGACTCGATACCCGACCTCGGAATCGACGTGCCGGAGATAAGCCAAGTCGCGTTCGTCGTCGAAGACATCGAAGACGGGATGGACCGCTTCGGCGGCGTCCTCGGCGTCGGTCCGTGGCAGATATACCACTTCGAACCGCCGACGCTTCACGACACCACGTTCCGCGGGGAGGAACACGACTACTCGATGACGCTCGCACTCGCCGACGTGGGCGGGACGATGATAGAACTCATCGAACCGTTGGAAGGCGAGAGCCTCTACACCGAACACTTAGAAGAACACGGCGAGGGCCTCCACCACGTCGCCTGCTTCGCGTTCGACGACCCGGAGTCGGTCGTCGAAGCGTTCGAGGACGCCGGGATGCCCGTCGTCCAAAGCGGCGTCTACGACGAGACGCCGTACTGGTACTTCGACACCGAAGACGAGATGAACGGCGTCGTCTTCGAGACGGCGTCGAACGTCGACGCGTTGGGGGAACCGGACGAGCAGTATCCGTAGTCCGGACTCGAGGCCCGGCTAACTCGGCGTCGAGGCGTTCCGCACCCGAACATCGCGTTCCGCGGAGACGTGACCGCGAACCGACAGCGTCACCGGTCCGTCCTCGTTCGTCGTGTACGAGGTGTCGATATCCACCGACGCCGTCATCTCGTCGCCTGCGGCGACGGCCCGTTCGATGACGTGCGATTCGTCGTCGTCGGCTATCACGTCCGTCGGCCAGTAGACGGCCGCGAGAAACCGGCCGTCGGTATCGGAGACGTTCGTCGCGGTCAGCGAAACCGACATCGTCTCGCCCTGCGACACTTCCTCGGGCGCGTCCACGGAGTCGAGTTCGAACCGCGGCGCGGGCGCGTCGAGTCGGACCCGTTCCTCGACGGGAAGCGGCCACTCCGAATCGCCCGACTCGAACCGAATCCGGGGGTTCGAGGCCGACAGCGGAGACGGCACCTCGAAGGCGAGATACGACCGGTCGTCGCCGCCGAACCCTCTGCCGACGGGGCCGCCCTCCCGGCCCGCGACGGAGACGTTTCTCGCTCCGACGGTGTCCGAAAGCCCCGGGTGCCACGACTCGGAGTCGGTCCGAAAGGCGAAGTCGGACGCCGAAGCGTCGCCGGGGGCGCGCACGGACGCGACGACGTACTGTCGCCCCTCGACGGCGAGGACGCCGCCGGACCCCATCGACGACTCGTATCTGACCGCCTTCCGGACGGCGATATCGTCGACTGCGACGCCGTCGGCCGGAGGCGTCTCGTCGGGGCCGTCTGCCGTCGTCTCGGTTCCGTCGTCTGCCGTCGTCTCCTCGGCTCCGCTTCCCGGTCGTGACGGCGTCCCGGAGAGACAGCCCGCGGTACCCGAGGCACAGAGGCCGCAGAACGCGAGCATCTGTCGGCGGTTCATACGCGACCGTTCGCCGGTCCGCATAAAGTGCTTTCAGGAGGCTCAAAGAGACGCTTTCGCCTCTCCGGTTCGACGCGCAGTCGGCGGGGGACGTACGTTTTTGTCGCGGCCGTCCGCATCTCGGCGTATGCCCTCTCTCGTCGAGTCGGTGTCCCCCGCCGAGGCCGCGCCGGGTGCCGCCGTCGCCATTCTCGCGGCGGTGACTGTCGGTATCGGCTACTACCGTCCGTCTCCGCTCGCCGCCGTCGCCCTCGTCCTCCTCTCGGTCGTACTCGTGGCCCGGGGCCTGCGACCGTTCGGCGGAACGGTGGCGTACCACCTGCTTCAGGCCGCCGCGTTCGTGGCGTTCGGACTCACCGTCGTCGCCACGGGGAACGTGACCGCCGTCGCCGCCGCCGCCGTCGTCGTCGGCGGCGTCGGCGTTCTGCACTACGGATGGCGCGGGGCCCGAAACGGCCTCCTGGCCTCGGTCTCCGAGTGACGCCCGACGACTACGCCCGCCGCCAGTCGAGGGAGACGGGAAGGTCCTCGCGGAGCAGTTCGTTGACGTGGCAGGTCCGTTCGCCGTTCCGCACGATGCGTTCGAGAGTCTCCTCGTCCGCGTCGGTGTCGAGCGTCACGTTCAGAGAGAGGGACTCGACGGACCCCTCGGGAGGCGTCGCCTCCGCGTTCACCGTGACGTTCCGCATCTCCACGTCGCGGATCTCCGCTTGAACGCCGATGCTCGCCGACAGACAGGCCGCGAAGGAACTGACGAACAGGTCGACGGGCGTCGGCGCGGTGCCGCCGCCGAACTCCTCCGTCACGTCGAAATCGTACTCGAAAGAGCCCGCCTCGACGGTCCCTTTCAGGTCGGGCCCGACGGACGCCGTCGCCGCCGCGTTCGGGAGTTTCACCGCCTCCGATTCGGCTTCGGCCGCCTCCACGCCGTCTAAAAGCGGCCACGGGTCTTCGAGGTGGTCCGACAGAGTGGCCATGAAGCGCGCCGCGTCCGCGCCGTCGACGATGCGGTGGTCGAAAGAGAGGTCCAAGGGGAGCATCCGGCGGGTGGTGAACTCCCCGGAGCCGTCGGGGACGACTCGCTCTTCGAGGGCGTTGACGCCGAGGATGGCTATCTGCGGTGGGTTGATGATGGGGTCGAACGACTCGACGCCGAGGACGCCGAGGTTCGAGACGGTGAACGTCCCGCCCGACAGGTCGTCCATCGAGAAGTCGCCGTCGAGGACGCGCCGCGTCACCTCCCGGCGACGGTCGGAGAGGTCCGAAAGCGAGAGCGAATCGACGCCGCGGACGACGGGCGCGAGCAATCCCTCGTCTACGTCCACGGCGACGCAGATGTTGTGGTCCTCGTGGAGGCGGTGGGTTTCGTCCTCGAACGTGGCGTTGAACTCGGGATGGTCCGCGAGCGTCGCAGAAAGCGCCTTCAACAGCACGTCCGTCAGCGACACGTCCGCGCCGAGTTGCTCCTCTGCGGCGTCCGCGGCGGCGAGGGCCGCCTCCGCGTTCGTCGTCCGGTGGACGGTGACGTGGACGGACTCGCGGTAACTCTGCCCGAGTCGGTCGGCGATGGTGCGGCGCATTCCCGAGAGCGGCCGTTCCTCCGCGACGGCCGGTCCGGCGTCGCCGGTCGCAGTCGCCGCGCCGCCTCCGGACTCGGCCGCCGCCTCCACGTCGTCTTCGGTTATCGCCCCGCCCGGACCCGACCCCTCGACGCCCGCGAGCGTCACGCCGAGTTCGTCCGCGCGCTTTTTCGCCCGCGGGCTGGCTTTCACGTCCCCGGACCCGGCCGACCCCGCGGCTTCCACGTCGTCTTCGGTAATCGCCCCGCCCGGACCCGACCCCTCCACCGTCGAGAGGTCGACGTCCAGTTCGTCGGCGCGCTTTTTGGCTCGCGGACTGGCTTTCACGTCACCGGACCCGCCGCCACCACCGGCACTCGAACCGGACCCGGATTCCGTCGTCGTCGCCCCCGCGTCGGACCCGGATTCGGCGCTCGGTTCGTCCGTCTCGGCCCCTTCGTCGGCGGGTTCGTCCCCATCGAACTCGGATTTCAGAGCGGAGATGTCCTCCTCTGGACCCGCGACGACGGCGAGGGCGGCACCCGGCGGGGCGGACCCCCCCTCCTCGACGCCGACGTATCTGAGGACGCCCGACTCCCGTGCGTCTATCTCCGCCGTCGTCTTCTCGGACTCTATCTCGGCGATTGTCGCGTCTTCCTCCACCTCGCCACCTTCCTCTACGTACCACTCGACGATAGTTCCGGAATCCATCTCCAACCCTAACTTGGGCATCTTGACGACGTACGACATGGTAGTTGGTATAATCTAGTCAATGTTAAACAATAGCACGCGACGCACGGCGTGAAAGTCACTCCACCCGACGGACCCCCACAGTTATAACACTCGGTGGTACTACCTAGGGATATGTCCGACAGCATGGCAGACTTCGACGGGTTCGCGGACGTGAGCGAGTCGCAGGTCACACGAGCGATAGCGTCCGACTGGACCGAGGAGTTCCTCGACAGAATCGACACGGAGGTAATCGTCGTCGGCGGCGGTCCCTCGGGTCTGGTCGCGGCGAAGGAACTCGCCGAACGCGACGTGGACGTGACCATCGTCGAGAAGAACAACTACCTCGGCGGCGGGTTCTGGCTCGGCGGTTTTCTCATGAACAAGGTGACCGTCCGGGACCCGGCCCAAGAGGTACTCGACGAACTCGACGTCCCCTACACCGAGAGCGAGGAAGCCGAGGGTCTGTACGTCGCGGACGGCCCGCACGCCTGTTCAGGGCTGATAAAGGCCGCCTGCGACGCGGGCGCGACGGTCCAGAACATGACGGAGTTCACCGACATCGTCGTCCGCGAGGACCACCGCGTCGGCGGCGTCGTCCTCAACTGGACGCCCGTCCACGCCCTGCCGCGGGAACTGACCTGCGTGGACCCCGTCGCCGTCGAATCCGACCTCGTCCTCGACGCGACGGGTCACGACGCCGTGGTCGTCTCGAAACTCGCGGAACGCGGCGCACTCGACGCGCCGGGCATCGAACACGCGCAAGAACACAACACCGGGATGGACCAGACCGACGAGGGCGAGTACGGCGCGCCCGGTCACGACTCGCCCGGTCACGACTCGATGTGGGTCGGAAAAAGCGAGGACGCCGTCGTCGAACACACCGGTGTCGTCCACCCCGGCGTCGTCGCTTCCGGGATGGCCGTCGCCACCGCCCACGGCCTCCCGCGGATGGGACCGACGTTCGGCGCGATGCTCCTCTCGGGCAAGCGCGCGGCCCAATCCTGCCTCGACGAACTGGGACGCGAAGCCCCGGCGGTCGAGTACGGCGCGACGCCCTCGCCCGCCGACGACTGAGACGTCTCGCCCGTCTCCAACCGAGGCCCGAACTCCCCGACTGACGCGAGAGACGCCCTCCCTCCCCCTCTTTTCGACGGGTCACGTTCCGCCGCGGTTCGGTCCGTCGCCGACGGTTCCGCCGCGGACCCGCGCGAACCCGAGTGCGCGGACGTCGCGCCGAACGTCGGTACAGAGGCGTTCGAGTTCCGAGTGGGCGGCGACGAGTCTCTCGTCTAACAGCGCCGACGGCGACTCCATCCGCCGCCCCGGACCGGGGGGCGTGGAGGCGCGGACGAGACTCTCGAAGGCGGCGTTCAGCGGTCGCCCGAGAGGAGACGTGCTCCGGCCCAAATCGCCCACCGCGAGTCGCCCGTCGGGGCCGACGAGTTCCGCCCACGTCCGGACGGCGGCGGCGGGGTCAGCGAGCATCCCCGAGACGAACGTCGCGAGGACGGCGTCGGCCTCGCCGACGGGCGGGCGCGTCGCGTCGCCGCGGACGACGTGGACGTTCTCCCACCCCTCGCCGTCGATTCTGTCGCGGGCGACGGCGAGGACGCCCGGCGTGAAGTCGACGCCGACGACGGTTCCCGACGGTCCGACGCGTTCGCGGAGGTACGGGAAGTTCGCGCCGGTGCCGCAGCCCATATCGACGACCACGTCGCCCCGTTTCGGGTCGAGAGCGTCGGCGACGCTCTCTCGGAGACCGGTGACGCCCGGCGTCCGTCGGGCGATGAGGTCGTACAGTCTCGCGTACCGCGAGTAGAACTCCTGCGTCGCGTCGGTTCCGTCTCTCATGAGCGGGTCGTTCGACGACTCCGTTCGCGCCGGGTCACCCCAAGAGCGTGTCGCGAACGGTCCGTGCGACCGTCTGTGCGTCGGGGCCGAGGATGTACGTTATGGCCTCGATGCCGAACCCGCCCGTCTGATAGAGGACGAACGTCTCCGTGGGGTTCTCGCAGTCTTCGACGGCGGCGACGATTGGGTCCTCGGCCTCGGGGTCGAACTCGATTGCGGTGTGGCCCGCCGACTCCAGCGCCGAGACGACGTCGGGGTCGTACCGGACGTTCAACGCGGCGCTGACGTCCGCGCCGCCGCGGCGCGCCTCGAGGAGGACCGAGGCGGCGTGTTCGCTGACGCCGAACTCGGGGTCGTTCGGCACCGTCGCGCGACCCTTCACGTCGAAGATTCGGCCGGGGACGCCGGCGATGTCTTCGATCCCCGCCGCGTCCGGCAGGCACTCGACGAGGTTCGACCCGACGTTCGGAATCAGACCGGCGAATCCGCTGGCGTTCGTCAGGGTACGCAGGGCGCGGCGAACCGACGACCGGACGCGTTCCGCGGTCCGGAGGCCGCTATCGGGGTCGTGGACGCTCAGGTCGCCGTCGTACTCGGCGAGTCCGGGCATCTCTTCTTCGTGCATCGTCGCCAGCAGGTCCCCCTGTTCGAGGCGGCGGACGAGCACTTCCGCCTCCACGAGGGCCTGCACCGGCGTCATGTCGCCCGTCGCGAGTCCCTCTCCGATTCTGTCCACGAGTTCGACGACGCGTTCGTCTTCGAGGAACTCCTCGCGGCGGCCCACCTCGCCGTGGGCGTACTTCGAAACCGCGCTCTGGCTGATTCCGAGGGCGTCCGCCACCTCCCGTTGGGTGAGTCCGCGTTCGCGGAGGTCCCCCGCGAGCATCGACCGGAACGTCGGGAGGAACTCCTCTACGACTATCTCTTCGACGAACCTCATCGGTCGTCCCCGTCCCGTTCTCTGGCGGCGACGAACTCGGGGTCGTCGCCGATTCGGGAGGCCTGCGGCCCCGCTTGGTTCTGGTACTTCGACCCGCGGTCGGAACCGTACGGCCGGTCGGCGGGCCGTTTCAGTTCGGTGAAGACGAGTTGCGAGACGCGCATTCCCGGCGTGAGAGCGACGGGCGCGGTGCCGAGATTCGACAGTTCGAGCGTTATCTGACCGTTGTACCCGGGGTCGACGATACCCGCGGTGGCGTGGATGACGATGGCCAGACGGCCCAACGAGGACCGGCCCTCGACCGTCGCCAACAAGTCGTCGGGAATCTCGACTCGCTCCTTCGTCGTTCCGAGGACGAAGTCGCCGGGGTGCAGGATGAACTCCTCGCCCTCCTCTACGTACGTCTCGGTGACGTACTTGCTCACTTCGTCCTCGCGGTTCGGGTGGATACACGAGATGTTCGTCCGTTGGAACTCCAAGAACTCGGAGCCGAGTCGGAGGTCGATGCTCGCCGGTTGGACCTGCATATCGACGTCGTCTATCGGTTCGACCACGAGGTCACCATCTCCCAAGCGTTCGAGGATGTCCGCGTCCGAGAGTATCATACGGAGTAGGCGCGTCGGTGGGGGGTAAAATCTCTCGGTCCCGGCTTTTGCGCTGCGGCGAAAAAAGGTAGAGGAGAAGAACCTTTAGCCGGCGGCGTGGATTCGGAGTATGAAGCAGGCCATCGTCGCCCGCGCGGACCTCGGGATGGGCCGCGGCAAACTCGCCGCGCAAGTGGCGCACGCGTCGCTCTCGGCGTACGAGGACACGGACGCCCGGACGCGCTCTCAGTGGAAGGGAAGCGGTCAAAAGAAGATAGTGCTGAAGGCCAACGGCGAGTCGAAACTGTTCGAACTCGCCGACGCCGCGGAACGAGAGGGCCTCCCGCACGCGATAATTCGCGACGCCGGGCACACGCAACTGGACTCCGGAACGGTCACCGCACTCGCCGTCGGCCCGGGTCCCGACGACGCCATCGACCGCGTTACGGGGAATCTGTCGCTGTACTGACCGCCGTCCGATGCACACCGACTGGCCAAACCGCTTACCTGTGGTCAGACACCATACCGAACGATGAAAGAGTTCGCCGCGTCCGACCCGGACGAGACGCTTCTCGACGTACTGACGAACGTCGACGGCGTCGTGAGCGTTCGGGACGCCGAGACGGGCGAGACGCTCGCCGTCAGCGAGTCCGTAGAGGAGTTGTACGGCTACACTCCCTCGGAGTTCGAATCGCTGGCAGTCGAAGCGTACAGCGCGGACGTCGAGGGACAGGACAGAGACGCACTCGAAGCGCGGTTCGACGAGGCGCGACGCGAGGGGAAAGCCACCTTCGAATGGAAGGCGGAGGCGAGAGACGGGACGGAGTTTTGGACCGAGGTGACGCTCTCGCGGACGGAGGCGGACGGACGCGACTACCTGCTGAGCACCGTCCGCGATATCGACGACAGAAAGCGAACGGAGGCGGAACTGCAGCAGTACAAGCGACTCGTCTCTCTGGTCTCGGACCCGGTTTTCACCCTCGACGAACGGGACCGTCTGGGGTTCGTCAACGACGCCGCCGTCTCTCTCAGCGGATACCCCCGCGAGGAACTGCGGGGAGCGGACCCCGGGTGCGTCTTCGCCGACGCCGAGAGCGACGGCGACGAGTTCGACCGGATTCACGAACTCGCCGGAGACCCAAGCGAGTCGCTTCGACTCGAAGGGACCATCGAACGGTCTGACGGGAGCGCTCGCACCGTCGAGGCGAACATCGCACCGCTTCCGAGCGACGACGGGGAGTACGACGGAGCGGTCGGCGTCGCGCGCGACATCACGGAACGAAAACGGAGAGAGGAGCATCTCGAACGGTTCGCGAGCGTCCTCTCGCACGACCTTCGGAACCCGTTGAACGCCGCGCAGGCGCAGGTGACGCTGCTCCGCGAGTCTGAGGGCGTCGAGAGCGACCACCTCGACGCCCTCGACCGACTCCACGGCCGGATGGCGGACATCGTCGACGACGTGTTGGCACTCGCCCGCGACGGGGCGACGGTCACCGACCCCGAACCGGTCGAACTCGCCCGGGCCGTCGAACGCGCGTGGGAATCGACGCCGTCCGGTACCGGTACCGTCGTCGTCTCGGACGAACTCGGTACGGTCGAAGGCGACCCTCGGCGCGTCCGCCGTCTCTTCGAGAACCTGCTCGACAACGCCGTGTCGCACGCCGGTCCCGACGTGGCCGTCCGCGTCGACCCGATTGCGGACGGGTTCGCCGTCAGCGACGACGGCCCGGGCATCCCGGAGGACGAACGCGACGACGTCTTCGAGTACGGCTATTCGACGACGGACGGCGGGACGGGGTTCGGCCTGAACATCGTCGCCGAAATCGCGTCGGCCCACGGGTGGGCTATCTCTTTGAGCGAGTCCGACGCGGGAGGCGCGCGGTTCGAGGTCACCGGCGTCTCGAACTGACGGCGTCCGCCGTGGACTGGCCGCTACTGTTTTGTGCGGAGAGTCTCGAACTCCTACAAGAACACGATGGCCGAGGACCCACCGACCGTACTCGTCGTCGAGGACGAAGAGGCAGTCGTCGAGGCGTACGCCATGTGGCTCTCGGACGTCGCCGACGTCCGCACCGCCACCGGCGGCCGAGAGGCCCTCCAACTCGTGGACGGCGACGTGGACGCGGTTCTTCTGGACCGCCGGATGCCGGACCTCTCGGGCGACGAGACGCTGGCGGAGATACGCGAACGCGGGTTCGACTGCCGCGTGGCGATGGTGACGGCGGTGGACCCCGCCGTGGACGTAGACGGCGTGAACGCGTCGTTCGACACCTACCTGACGAAGCCCGTGACGAAAGAGGAGATAGTGGACGCCGTCGGCGAACTCCTCGAACGTCCGATACGCGACGGGGCCGACGGCGGGTGACTCTCCTCGCGTCCTCTTCGCGCACTCACACGGCCTCGCCGCCCGCGTGTCGCTTCGCTCCCGCTTGCTAATTGGAGGGCTCACCGCGTTCGCCCTCGCGACCCGCAAACCGGAGGGGCCTTGTGAACCCGGGCGGAAGTTGCGACGACCGGAACCGCCGGGGAGAGAGTAATGCGAGAGGCACACCCACTGGAACGGCGCGTCGGTATCGAACGGTACGTCAGCGACGCCGCGGGGACGGGCGGTCGTCTCCGGGCGTCGCCCGAAGCATTCCGCGTTCGCGAACTGGAGGGGATGGAGCCCGAACCGGTGACCTCCGACGTCGGCGACTACCCCTACCTCCTCCTGCGGGTCACCCTCCGCGGGTGGGACACGAACGACTACGCGCGCCGCCTCTCGGACGCCCTCGGCGTCAGTCGCGAACGCGTCGCGTGGGCCGGAACGAAAGACAAGCACGCGGTCACGACGCAGTTGTTCTCCGTGCAGGGCGTCGAACCGGACGCGATTCCCGACGTTCGCGACGCCGACGCGGAGGTCCTCGGGCGAATCGGGCGGGACCTCGGCTTCGGCGATTTGGCGGGCAACGCCTTCGAGATTCGCGTCAGCGACGCGGAGAGCCCCGAGAACGCCGAAGCCGTCACCGCCGACCTCGCGGCGTTTCTGACCGGCGACGAGAAAGAAAGAGAGCCGTCGTACCCCGAAGACGTGGCGGTTCCGAACTACTTCGGTCACCAGCGGTTCGGAAGTCGCCGCCCCGTGACCCACGCCGTCGGTCTCTGCGTCGTCCGCGGCGAGTGGCGCGAGGCCGTCCTGACGTACGCCGGAAACCCGTTCGACGCGGAACCCGAGGGGACGCAGGACGCCCGGCGGTTCGTCGAAGAACAGGCCGAGTCGGCCGACCCGGACTGGGACGCCGCCTTAGAGCGGATGCCGAACCGCCTCCGGTACGAACGCTCCATGCTCCACCGCCTCGCGGCGGACGGCGACGAGACGGACGACGACTGGCGGCACGCCCTCGAAGCGGTCCCGCGGAACCTCCAGCGACTGTTCGTCAACGCCGCCCAATCGTACGCGTTCAACAGGATACTGAGCGAACGCCTCGAACGCGGGATGCCCCTCGCGCGCCCCGTCGAAGGCGACGTGGTCTGTTTCTCCGACCGCGACGCGCCCGAGGGTCTCTACCGCCCGGACACCGACAGAACGCAGGTCGCCACCGGTCGGAGAGTAGACGTGATGGCGAGACACTGCGAACGCGGCCGGGCGTTCGTCACCGCGCCTCTCGTCGGCACCGACACCGAGTTCGCCGAGGGAGAGGCGGGAGAGATAGAACGGGGCGTGATGGACGAGTTAGACCTCGAACCCGCGGACTTCGACCTTCCGGGTGAGTTCGACTCCTCGGGGACGCGCCGGGCCGTCCTCCTCCGGACCGAGGTGGACGTAGACGTCGAGGACGACGCGTACTCGCTCTCGTTTTCGCTTCCGTCCGGGTCGTACGCGACCGTACTCCTCCGCGAGTATCTGAAGACGAGTCCGCGCGAGCAGTAACCCCACCTTTTTCGAGGGAGTCCTCGCGCGCCTCCGGCGCGCTCGAACCCCCACCAAAAACTTGGAGGGAAAAAGGCCGCGAAGGCTCGCTCCGTTCGCCTCGCGGTGCGATTCGGTGCCCGACCGCCACGGCTACGTTCCTCACGAACAGTACTGAACTCGGGCAACACGTTCGGAGACCGGTCTTCCGAGCGGACCGATAAGTGAGGCTTTATTGAAACCCACACGCGATGAGAAGTTTCAGAGGCCGTGCCGAAGACAGACCGCATATCGGTCGTGCAACGTTCCCGACCTGGGTGTTACGTACAGGGTAGTAGTCTATCGGCGCTTTAGTAGCACAGAGATGAGCAGAACCACCGCAAAGACGATTGTGAATCCCATTACTGCGATTCCGAAAACGTAGTACGGGTTCGTAAAATCCGGGCTGTTGAGGAACAGAAAGAGGCTGAAACTCGAACCCAGTAACAGAATCACTGCAGACTGAATATTCGGGTTGTACCAGTCTTCGAGCGAATTCCGAACCGTCCTATCCATGTCAGATCCGTAACTTAATACCGTATGGCGTTTGCGTTCGGTGAACTCCGATAAGTTCGCACTCTTACTAAACGAATGGTCTCCTCCAGAGTGGACACCCAGTACAGGGAACCACCTTTCGGTAGGTACTTTGTTCAACTCTCTTGATTTGCGATATGGTTTCCCGCGAGAATCAGGTAATGGTCGCCTCTGCCGTAGTAGCCCTCGCGCTTCTTTTCGCCCTACGGGCATATTCGAACTTGGGGGTGTTGTCGAGGTTTGCAGTTGTCGTCGTCGCGATAACCGTTACGCAATCTGCTCTCAGACGAGTGTATCAGTAAGCACACCTACATAGCGTCTAGTTCAGAACCAATGATGAGAATAACCGACGCACCCCGAGAGAGGAATCTACCGTATCCAGCACGCAGTATATATCAACGATTGCGTATTCCAATAGAGACGTGAGTGAGGGCTGACACTGTACCGCGTCGAGCGAACGAACGTGAGCGAGACGCCGCCTTGTTCCCTCCAGGTTTTTGCGTTCACGAGACGCGAAGCATCTCGTTAGCCAATCAGAACGCGGAGCGTTCTGATGACGCCGAGAGGTCGCGCTCCGCGCGACCCGAGGCGTAAAAAGGTGGGTGACGATGACCGCGCTTTTATGCGACCGACGCCTTCCGACGACTATGGACTGTGGGCGGTGCGGGACGTCGTTGGAGAAGCCGGGAGACTACTGTCTCACCTGCAACACCGCCAACTGCGACACCGTCGTCGTCGTCTTCGAACGCGCCCGCGCGAACCTGACGATGCTCGACGACGAGGAGATAATCGGAGAGACGACGGTAACGACCGTCCCCGAAGACGACGAGGAGGGCCGCGTCGTCGAACTGCGGAACTTCGCCGGACTCGTCGCGGACGAGGTGCGGCGGAAACGGCCCGAGGAGGTGTACGCCGCCGGCGACAGAGACGTGCTTCGGGAGGCGCGCGCCCAACTGCACCACGAGTTCTTCCGCGTCGCCGGGGAGAACCCGGTCGAACGGGTCATCGAACGGCGCGGGAAACGCGCCCTCGACGTGGTGGAGACGCCGCCGCGCGAGAAACTCGGCGGGTCGCACTCGACGCTCATCGGCGGGCGGACGGGCCGCCGAGCCATCGGCGTCGTCGCGGGGCACCCCCACGTCAAGAAGATAATCCCCGGGCCGATAGACGCCAGCGGAACCGGCTCTCGAACGAGTCTCCGCGCGAAGGTGACGCGCGCCGACGGCAACGGCAACGTCCGACTACTCCTGCGCGACGGGTCGAGCGTCCAAGAGAACCGCGTCGTGACGACGGCGATGGACACCGAGACGGGCGAGTTCGTCCGCGACGACCTGAACGACGCCCTCCGCGAGGCGGAGTTACAGGACGTGAACTGAGCGGGAAACCGCCGGACGGAGACGGGACGAACGCCGACTGGCGGCGTGTCACCGCGAGTCACGCGGCGGGGACGACTCGTAGGCTTTATCCGCCCGCCCCGGGTATCACGCGATACTATGGCCGAAAAGAAGGCACGAACGACCGGTAGCGCCGGTCGGTTCGGCGCGCGCTACGGGCGCGTCGCACGACGCCGGGTAAAGGAGATAGAAGCCGAGATGCGCTCTGCGAAAGTCGACGGCGACGACGTCAAGCGCCTCGGTACGGGCATTTGGAAGAACGAGGAGACGGGCGAAGTGTTCACCGGCGGCACGTACCGGCCGGAGACGCCCGGCGGAAAGCAGGTCCGTCGTTCCATCCGCGCGGCGCTTTCGTCGGACGACGACGAGTAACGCGGAAGATACAACAGTCTCACACTCACATTCCACACAATGAGCTACAAATGCTCTCGCTGTAAGCGCGACGTCGAACTGGACGAGTACGGCGGCGTGCGCTGTCCGTACTGCGGGCACCGCGTCCTCCTGAAGGAACGCGCGCCCGACGTGAAAGAAGTTCCCGTCGAGTAACTCTCTGTCTTCTCGACTTTCGATGGACGGCGCGCACGACGCGACGCTCGAATTCTCTTACGCCGACGAGCGACGCGCCCGCATCGTCGCAGAGAGCGTCCGCGTCGAAGTCGGCGAGATAGACGACGCCCGGTCGGCCGCCGCCGTCGAACGCGAGGGGCGAGTCGTCTCCGTCCGCGTGGACGCCGCCGATATCGTCGCCCTCCGGGCGGGGACGAACTCGTGGCTTCGTCTCGTCTCGGTCGCGGAGACGGTGGCGGCGGACGCCGCCGAGCGACCCTCGGCGGACCGTGAGACCGACCCGCACGAAGGGTCTCGCGAAGCCTGACCGCGGGCGTCTCGGCGGACCGCTCGGCGCACGGAATACGGGCCTTTTTCAGTCAGCATCCCGTCGGCCAGAGTATGCAGGGTAATCTGCCGCCGGAAGCGCAAGAGAAACTCGAAGAACTTCAGGATCTGCAGGAGACCGCACAGTCGGTCGCCGCGCAGAAGCAGCAGGCCGAATCCACGCTCACCGAGTCCAAGACCGCCCTCGAAACGCTCGAGGACGTCGACGAGGACACAGCGATGTACCGCGAAATCGGCGAACTTCTCGTCGAGACGGAGTACGACGAGGCGTACGACGACCTCGAAGAGAAGGTCGACACGCTCGAAGTTCGCGTCGAGCAGCTCCAAAAGCAAGAAGAGCGCGTCCAAGAGCAGTTCGAGGACCTCCAAAGCGAGCTCCAGCAGATGCTGCAGGGCGGCGCGGGCGGCGGCCCGATGGGCCCCGGTGGCGCAGGCGGCGCATAAGCGCCGATGCCGACCGACGAAGAGGTCGTGGAGACGGCCGCAGACGCCGCGGAAGGCGTCATCTTCGCGAACTACAAGCAGTCCGACGTCACCGACTTCGACGTGACGGTGACGTTCGAGGACGGCGTCCTCGAAGTCGACGTGTACGTCAACGCGCCCGGGAACGCGGACGAGGTGGCCGACGACGCCGCACTCGCCGCGCGGGACGCCGTGGACGAACTGTTCGACGAGACGGACGCCGCCGAGACGTAACGAGCCGGTCCGACCGGCGCTCCATTTTTACCGACGACCGATGTCTCGCGACGACTGCCGTGGTTCACCGCGTCATATGGTGACACACGACGGTCGACGGTTCGGCGGTTGGACGGCCTCGGAGCGTCCTCGAACGCGGTACGACCAGGTCCGTCCGAGTGACGGCACCGTCGATAGCGCAGAGAGGAGTCGTAGTCGAGAGAGGACGGCGGGCCTCACGCGAACAGGAAGATGAGGACGCTGACGGCCATCGCGGCCAAGATGACGGAGGCGGCGAAGGCGCCGCCCATCGAGACGACGGCGTTGGCGTGACTGGCGAGCGTCTCGGTTCTGTCGTTACCGAACACGGTCACCTCGGCGCGTTCGACGGCCACGCCCGCCTCGACGGGTTCGCAGTCGGCTTTCGCCTCCTCGACGAGGTCAGAGACGAGCGCCCGAAGTTCGTCGTGGTCCAGCGCCGCCCCGACCTGATTGTCGGCTTTGACGGTGTTTACGATGTGCGTGTCCGTCGTCATCACCTCGACGACGTCCACGAGCGGCGACTCCCCGCCTGCGAGTTCGGAGACGAGTTCGTCGCGCAGTCCCGGTTCCATGTTGTTGCCGTCCACGAGGACGTAGGCCGTCGTCTGCTCGTTTACCTCCGTGACCGAGACGCGGATGCCGAGGGGGCCGATACCCTGCATCGGCGTCCAACTCGTCCGGTGCCACGCGACGCCGAGTGAGACGTCGCCGCGTTCGGCCTCGCCCAGTCTCTCGCCCGTCAGCGCCGCGGCCGTTATCATGTCGAAAGAGCGTCTCGACCCGGGCGTGACGTGGCCGAGGTCGGGGCCGTCGAGTCCGTTGTTGCAGTTGTGCGCGTCCACGAGGAGGACGTCGTCGAGGCCGGTGGTGCGCGCCTCCGCCGCCGCCGAGAGGCCGACGGCGTACTCCACGTCGTCGGCGAACCCCGGCGCGTACGTCGAAACGAGGAGGGCGTCGTCGCCGAACCCCTGTCCGAGCATCTTCGCCTCGCCGGACTCCGTGCGAACGCTCTCTGTCGCCTCCGTCCCGTAGTCGATGTTCTCGTGGGCGTCGTCCGCGGCGTCTAAGATGGTGTCTACCTCGCGTTCGGTGACGAGGTTGAAGTCGTGACCCGCGGTGGCGTGCGGCGGGAACGCGAGTCCCTCGGACCGCCGGGCGACCCGTTCGGGGAAGTTTCCGCCGCCGATTTCACCCATCGGACCGGGGTGTATCATCGGCAGGACGAACCGCGCCTTCTCGGGGCCGTCGGGTTCGCGAAACGAGAGGACGGTGACGGGGACGATGGCCTCCTCGCCCAAGTCCTCGAAGAACGTCTCCAGTTCGCGAGAGCCCTCTGCGACGTGGCCGATGAACCCGCCGAGGAAGTCGAGCAGGGAGACGCCGAGACTGCGCCGCCACGGCCGGTCTACGACGACGATGAAGCCGTAGACGAAAAAGGCGTACACCCCGCACATCATCCCGAGGATGAGAAAGTGGTCCGGCGAGATAGCCGAGAACGCGGCGGGCGCGTGGTCCGCGCGGGAGAGATACGGCGTCAGATACGCGTTCGACAACGGCCCGCCGACGGAGAGAAATCGCAGAGCGCCGCTGTAGATGAAGAGCAGAACCGCCGCCGTCAGAGACTGGATGCTCGCCGGAACCGCCGCCACGAGAATCGACGACTGCGAGACGGCCATGATGACGAGCAACCGGAAGGCGAACACCGACGCCAACGCGAGGACGAGAGCGTCGAAGACGAACCGCTGGCCGAGGGGCGTGAGTACGGAGACGATGGCGGCGGCGGTGACGATAGCGACCATTATCACCTCCGAGACGAGGGCGAGAAGCGACGACCGGTTCGGCGTCAGTTTCCCGCCGACGAACCGGTCTACGCCGGTCGTTCCGAACACCGCGACGACGGTCGGAATGCCGATGAAGAAGATGCCCTCCCACGCGTCCTTCCCGAGGAAGAACAGACCGCGCCACGTCCGCACGGACGTTCCGGTATCGAACGCGGCGACGCCCGCCATCGCCGCCAAGAGCAGGGCGAAAGCGAGACTTGCGTACCAACTCGGGGCGCGGAAGATGAACCGCGACAGCCCCGCGAGGTCACTTTGAGTCGCCGTCATACTGGAACATTCACGTCTTCCGTAGTATAACTCGTGCGACTACCGCTCGCAGATAGCCAGGAAGTTCTCGAACACTTCCTCTCCCCGTTCGGTGTGGGCGACTTCCGGATGCCACTGGACGCCGTACAGGTCGCGGTCGGTGTCGCTCATGGATTCGATGCCGCAGACGTCGCTGGTTCCGGTGTGGACGAACCCGTCGGGGAGTTGCTTGACTTCGTCGGCGTGACTCGCCCAGACGCGCGTCTCGGGGGCGAGCGAACCGACGAGGGGGTCGTCGTCGTCGAGAATCTCGACGTCGACGTCGGCGTACCCGCCGTAGTCGCCCGATCCGACTCGCCCGTCGAGTTCGGCGGCGATTATCTGCATGCCGAGACAGATGCCGAGGACGGGGACGCCGAGTTCGAGGTAGTCCGCGCAGTTGCCGATGCGGTCCATGTCCGGACCGCCAGAGAGGACGAGACCGTCGGCGTCTATCTCCGCGGCCGGGATGTCGTTGTCGAGGATTTCGACGTCGACCCCGAGGTCGCGGAGCGTCCGGTGTTCGAGGTGGGTGAACTGGCCGTGGTTGTCGATGACGGCGATGCGAGTCATTAGGTACGTCTCGCTAGTCGGGACGCGGACAAAAAGCGTCCGGAACACTCCGCGACGCGTGCCCCTCCGGCGTCGTTCGATTGGCGGCGGTCTGTGCGAGACCCGACACGTAAAGTTCTCCGCCCTCCTGCGTGGTGGTGTGGACACACCCGGCGTCAGTTCGTACACGCGCCTCCGTCCCGCCGCGAGGGCGACTATCGGCCTCGTCCTCGCCGTCGCCGTTCTCGCGGTGTTCGTCTGGCTCACCGGCGGCGTGGCGGTCCTCCGCGCTCTCACGCGGGCGGACGTCGGTATCGTCGCCGTCGGAAGCGTCGCCGGAGTGGCGGCGATTCTCTCGTGGGGAGAAGCCCTCAGGCGGGCCCTCGGCGGGACGAAACCCATCGGCGGTCTGAAATACCGTCTCGCCTACCTCTCGGGGGACTTCGCTCGGCAGGTGCTACCGATGGGGCGACTGAGCGGGTCCGCGATAATCGCGTACGCGGTGACGCGCCCGTTCGACTTGGAGTACGAGGAGGGCCTCGCCGCGGTGACGGTCACCGACCTCCTCAATCTCGTCTCCGCTATCACCCTCTCGACGCTGGGTCTCTCCGCCGTCTTCCTCCGCGCGGACGTGGGCGACGTGCGGACGTTCCTCGGCGGTCTGACCGGCGCACTCGTCGTCGCCGTCGGCGTCGTCGCGTTGGTGACTCGGCGGCGACACGTCGTCGAACGACTCGTCGAGCGGGTCTCTGGACTGCTCTACCGCGGGGCGACGCGCCTCGGCGTCGAACCCGTCGCCGCCGCGTTCGAACCGGAGTCGGTGCGACGCCGCGTCGAGAGCTACTTCGGGGCGTTAGACGCCGTCGCGGACGACAGACGGCGCGTCGCGGCGACGGCGTCGTTCGTCGCCGTCGGCTGGATGGCGTTCGCCGCGTCGCTGACGGCGGCGGGGACGGCGTTGGGCGTCGGCGTCCCGTTCGCCGCGGCGTTGTTCGTCGCGCCCGCCGCCGGACTCGTCGGGTGGTCGCCGCTTCCGGGCGGCGCGGGCGGTATCGAGGTGGCGGTCACGGCCGGTCTGGTCGCCGTCGCGGGCGTCTCCGTCGAGTCCGCCGCCGCCGTCGCCATCCTCTATCGCGTCTGCAGTTACTGGGTCGTCGTCGGCGTCGACGCAGTCGCGGCGGGACTGCTCGCGGCCGTCGAAACCGAATGACGCTTAGAGCGATTGCGGGTCGAACCGCCCGTTCTCGCCGTGCCACTCCTCGTGGCCCGTCTCCTCGCGGGTGTCGAGATACACCTCGACGCCGTTTCCGTCCGGGTCGTCGAAGTACAGCGCTTTGCTGATTCGATGGTCCACGGGCGTGACGGAGACGCCGCGGTCCGAGAGGCGTTCTGCGGTCCGTCGGAGCGCGTCCGGTGACTCGACTTCGAAGGCGGTGTGGTAGAGACCGACGCCCATCCTCGGCCCCGACGCCTCCGGCCCCACCGCTTGGAGGGCGACGTCGTGGTGGTGGTCACCGAACGTGAGAAAGGCGTAGTTCGCGTAGCGTTCGGTGACGGAGAGTCCGAGCACGTCGCGGTAGAACGCGACCGAGTCGTCTACGTCGCGGACTTTGAGGTGGACGTGTCCGAGTTTCGAGGGAGCGTCGTCTGCGTCGGTCATACGCGACCGTACGGGGTCGGCGGACAAGACGTTCACTCTCGAATGGAGACGTCTCGGTGAACCGACGACGGTCACTCGTCTCCGAACCGGTCGGCCGCCGACTGGAAGCCGAACTCGGCTTGCTCTTTCGTCCGACGCGCCTCGCGGGCGGCGAACGCCTCCGGGTCCGGCGAGGCGTCGTCGTCGATTCGGGCGAACGACCTGTGGACCTTCGTGTGACACCACCGACAGAGCGCGACCGTTATCTCGTGGCTCGGGTCGTCGCCTTCGGCCCCGCCGTCGGACGGAGTCCGACGTGCAGCCGAACGCCGTTCGGCGACGCCGTACGAGAGGTGGTGTTCCTCCAGAAGCGGTCTGCTTTCGGTCTCGTGTGCGATTCGGACCTCTTCGAGTCCGCACCGGACGCACTCGCGGCCGTCGGTGGTCGAACGGTAGTGCGGGCAGTCGCGCCACTCGCAGTCGTCGTCCGCGACCAGACACTCGTAGCCATCGGCGCGGCGCGCGGCGGCGAACGCCGGGTCGTCGCCCGCCCTGTCGAGAGCGAATCGGCACCGCCCGTCGCCGGTGAGGTGGTCGCACGCGCCCGAGTGGTCGTACGGGTCGTCCACCCCCACGGGCGTTCCGGTGGGCGTCTCCTCCATAATCGTCGAATCGGACACGAGAGACCTTTGTTCTTCCCGTCGCGGCGGCGGTTCGACCCCTCCGTTCGACCTGAACGGTTTTGTAGGACGACTCCAGAAAGCAACGCGTGCAGGTCGAACACCACCGCAACGGACGGGCACAGACGCTCGCCACCGACGCAGAGGTGGCGGACTCGTTCCTCTCGAAAGCGCGCGGACTGATGTTTCGTCGCGGCGTCCCCGACGACTACGCTCTCGTCTTTCCCTTCGACGACACCGACAGGCGAAGCCTCCACATGGTGTTCGTCCCCTTCGACATCGACGCTCTCTGGCTCTGCGGCGGCGAGGTGAAAAAGAAGAAGCGACTCTCCGCGTGGACCGGAATCGGGTTCGGACTCGCGGACACCATCGTCGAACTCCCGGCGGGGGCCGCCGACGACGTGGACGTCGGCGACACGATTCGACTCGTCGAGTGAGACGAGGGGCGACCGAAGGGAGAATCCGGCAGACAAAATCTGTCGAGAGGGTTCGTTTTAAGTGCGTCCGCGGTAACGGAGTGTGTGAGCACATGACTCGTGGTCGATTTATTCGGGGGTAACCCCAACAACACCCCTACATCCGTTTTGGATTCAGACGACCGGGTACAGCTTTTAGACACGACGCTGCGCGACGGAGAACAAGCGCCGGGTATCTCGCTGACGCCCGAGGAGAAAGCGGAGATAGCAAGCGCTCTCGACGCGGCCGACGTCCAGTACATCGAGGCCGGAAGCGCCTGCACCGGCGAGGGCGAACGCGAGACCATCCGCAAGGTCACGTCGCTCGGACTCGACGCGACGGTGACGAGTTTCGCCCGCGGCGTCCAGAGAGACGTCGATTTAGCGCTCGACTGCGACGTCGACGGGGTGACCATCGTGGTCCCCGGCAGCGACATGCACATCGAGCGAAAGGTCGGGACGACGCACGACCGGGTGGTCGAAGACACGGAGGACCTCGTGGCCTACGCGAAGGACCACGGCCTCTGGGTCGAGGTCATCGGCGAGGACGGCTCTCGCGCGGACCTCGACTTCCTCGAACGCCTCATGCGCGCGGCGTTCGACGCGGGCGCGGACCGCCTCTGTTACGCCGACACCGTCGGAGACGCGAGTCCGGAGACGACGTACGAGTACGTCGCCCGCCTCGCGGACATCGGACCGACGTCCACCCACACCCACGACGACTTGGGGCTGGGGATGACGAACGTCTACGCCAGTCTCGCGGCGGGCGCCGACCTCGTCCACGCCACCGTAAACGGCATCGGCGAACGCGCGGGCAACGTCGCACTCGAAGAGGTCGCTATCGCACTGTCGCACTGCTACGGCGTCGAGACGGTGAAACTCGACGAACTGTACGGCCTCGCACAGAAGGTCGCGATGGCGACGGGCGTTCCCCTGCCGCCGAACAAGGCCGTCGTGGGCGAGAACGCGTTCACCCACGAGAGCGGCATCCACACCGACGGGACGCTGAAAGACGACACGATGTACGAACCGTACGCGCCGGAGACGGTGGGTCGAGAGCGTCGTCTCGTCCTCGGCAAACACGCCGGACGCGCGGGCGTCCGCGCCGCACTCGACGAACACGGCGTCGACGTGACAGACGAGGAACTCGCCGCCGTGGTGGACCGCGTGAAAGCGCTCGGCGACCGGGGCAAACGCGTCACCGACGCCGACCTGCTCGCCATCGCGGAAGACGTGCAGGGGCGCGAACGCGACAGGCGCGTCGAACTGGTGGACCTCACCGCCGCGTCGGGCGGCGGAACGCCCACCGCGAGCGTCCGCCTCCGCGTGGATGACGAGGAACGCGTCGCCTCGGGCACGGGAAGCGGTCCCGTCGACGCCGCCGTCGAGGCGGTTCGCTCCGCACTCGGCTCCGACGCCGACGCCCAACTGGACTCGTACCACGTGGACGCCATCACCGGCGGGACGAACGCCGTCGTGACCGTCGAGGTGGAGATGAGTCGCGGCGACCACTCCGTTACCGTCGCCGCGTCGGACGCGGACATCACCCGCGCCAGCGTGGACGCGATGGTAAACGCGCTGGACCGACTCCTACAGGCGGAAGCCGAGGAGTCGAAGGGCGTCCCCCCCGCCGACGACTGACGGCCCGGCATCTCGCGGTTCCCCGGGGCGTCTCTCTCGGCGACTCGTTCTCTCGACGCACCGCCGCGAGCGACCGCCGTTCGTTTTCGTCGGCCGCCGCGAACGCCGTCCTCTCGGCCCCGTCAGCGGTCCGCTTCGGCGACGAGATGCGTCCGCCCGGGTCGTCGCTCGAACCGAACGTCCATCCCGCCGAGGCGGGAGCGTGCGAACTCCGCGACGTTTCCGGTGGTGACGTCGGTCACGTCGAATCGTCGCGTCTTCGGGGGACGGTTCGGTCGGTCGTCGGCCGTCGTCGCGTTCATACGTTCTCTCGAACCGGAACGAATATCTATCTCATCCTAGGGGAGTGAAAGTGAAAATCGGCTGACGTCGGAGGAATGCACCCGACAGCGGGGTCAGTCGGGAGAGTGCCCGTCGTTCGGCGCCCCGGGGACCGGTCCGTCGATGACCATCTCCTCCAGTTCGGAGACGGGAACGAGGGGTAACTCCACGTTCGAGGGTCGGTCGGCGTCGTGGTAGATAGTCTGGTCGGCCACCTCCATCTCCTCGCCGGTGAGTCCCTCGCCGGTGTTGAGGTTGCGGGAGTACCGCGGGAAGTCGCTGCTCGTGACGTCGATGCGGATGCGGTGGCCCGCCTCGAAGACGCGCGCCGTCGGCCAGACGGCTATCTTCCACTCGTAGACCTCGCTGGGTTCGAGTTCGGTCACCTCGGAGTACGTCTCCGTATCGCGGGGGTCGGCGCTCACGTCGCCGATACGACCCCGACGCGCGCCCTCCGCGACGCGGAGGCCGCCCGCACGGTCGACCGGGTTGACGTCGGAGAGCGTCACGACGAAGTCGGTGTCGACCGCCGACGAGGAGGCGTACAGGGTCGCGGTAATCGGGCCGACGACGGCGACGTCCTCCTCTAAGACGTCCGTCTCGTAGACGAGTATGTCGTCGCGCCGGTGGTAACTCGTCGCGCGGTCGTTGACGCCGCCCTCCCAGTGAGTGTTGTACCCGCCGCCGGTCACGACGGGGTCGGCCGGGTCGTACGTGTACTCGTCGCGGGAGGCGTCGTACTCGGAGTGCGTCTTCTCCGTCGAGAGGACCCCCTCGTAGCGGTAGTCGGTGTCGGTGATGTCGCCGATGCCCGCGTCTCCGTCGCTGTGGAGGTAGTACTTGGTGTGTTCGGTCGCAGCGAGGGGGAACTCCTCGGCACCGACCCACTCGTCGAGTCCGGGGACGTAGAGGCGGACGGGCGGACTGTCGCCCGCCTCAGACTCGCCTTTCAGGGTGCGGCCGAACCACGACAGCAGAAGCGTCATCTCGTCGAAATCGGAGTTGTCGGCGAAGAGGAACGGACCCGTCACCGCGCCCTGCGCCTCGATACCCTGATTGCCGTGGGTGTACGGCCCCATGACGAGTTCCGCTTGCTCCGGCGCGTCGCTTTCGTCTCTGAGTCCCTCGAAGTTCCAGATGACGCCCTGATCGAAGATGTCGTACCATCCGCCGTAGTTCAACACCGGGACGTCCACCTTGTCGTAGTGGCGGGTGTGGTCTTGTTGCTCCCAGTACTCGTTGTAGACTTCGTTCGTGTGCCAGTCGTTGAGATAGTCGTAGCCCGCCTCCTGCATCGGTTCGAAGGGCACCACCGGGAGGTCCCAGTAGAGTTGCATCATCGCTTCTTGGGCCTCTTCGAGGGGGGAGAGTTCGTCCTCGCCCGGAATCGGGCTCTCGGTTTCGTCTCGGTTCGAGTCGTCTCGGTTGTACTGCTCGATTGCGAACCCGTTCAGATAGTCGATGTTGTGCGAGAGAAGCGCCGCGCCGCCGGCGTAGGCACCCTGTCCGTAGTAACTCGCGACGGCGAATCCCGGGGCCATCGCTTCGAGATGCGGCGGAAGTTCCTCGTTGTGAACGAGCGACCACTGCGTCCCCGCGGCGTAGGAGATGCCGTAGGTGCCGACCTTGCCGTTCGACCAGTCCTGTTCGGCCGCCCACTCGACGGTGTCGTAGCTATCTTCCGACGCGGCGTCGGCGGTCCGATAGGGGTAGAAGTCGCCGGGCGAACCGAACTTACCGCGGACGTCCTGAACGACGACGGCGTACCCGTACTGGGCGAACCCCTCGGCTTGGTCCCCGTAGAACTCCTTTTTGTACGGCGTCCGCGTGACGAGTGTCGGATAGCCGTCCGCCGCGTCACCCGACTCGGGGAGGTAGACGTCCGTCGACAGTTCGGTGCCGTCGCGCATATCGACGCCGACGTCGTCTTTCACCGTGACCTCATCTATCGGCGGGTCGTCGAGCGCTGGCGACCGACCCGCCGCCTGTGCGCTCGAAAGCGCCAACAGCGCGCCGCCGCCGACGGTACCCAGGAAGCCTCGCCTCGAAATCGACCAGTCGTTGTTCGACATACGTGACCAAGTGACACCCCACATACATAATCTTAACTGACAAATTCGTACCGGAGGTTCGAGCGTTCTACTGGGCGAATTCCGTTCATTCCACTATTATGTGTAATAGTTCATATGTAGTCGGGCGACGTGACGGCCGTCTCGGGACGTCGCTCCGGCCGAGAACGCGGCGCGACGAGACGCGCCACTCAGAGGGTGGGTCTGTGAGAAAGCGCCGAGGGTGAGATTTGAACTCACGTGTCCGAATGGACAGTAGATTTCGAATCTACCGCCTTGGCCGGGCTAGGCTACCTCGGCTTGCACACGTCCGTAGTCGCGGGGTTCATTAATCGGTTTCGATTTTTCGCAGACGGAGGCGTGACCCGGACTACTAAGTCACGTGCGGACACGTGGCAGGCATGGACATCCCCGATGCGAGCCAGTCGTGCGACGAGGTTCTGCGCGAGGTGTCGCGGGCCGTCGTCGCCGACCGCGCGTTTCTCGAACGAATCCTCCTCGGCGTCCTCGCGCGCGGGCACGTCCTCATAGAGGACGTTCCGGGGACGGGAAAGACGCTCACGGCCCAAAGCGTCGCCACCGCCCTCGGCCTCTCGTTTTCGCGCGTCCAGTTCACGCCTGACCTCCTCCCCTCGGACGTGACGGGGACCAACATCTACGACGAATCAGAGCGGACGTTCGAGTTCTCGGAGGGTCCCATCTTCGCGAACGTCGTCCTCGCGGACGAGATAAACCGCGCGCCGCCGAAGACCCAAGCCGCCCTGCTCGAAGCGATGGAGGAGGGACAAGTGACCGTAGACGGCGAGACGCACGCTCTCCCCGACCCCTTCTTCGTCATCGCCACCCAGAACCCGGTCGAAAGCGAGGGGACCTTTCCCCTCCCCGAGGCGCAGGTGGACCGCTTCGTCGTCAAGACGAACGTCGGCTACCCCGACGTCGAGGGCGAAGTCGAACTGCTCCGCCGTCGCGTGGGGCGAGAGAATCGAAGCCCCGAGGTGGGGGCCGTCCTCCGCGGCGACGACGTGGCGGAACTCCGGCGCGCGCCCGAGGCGGTTCGCGTCGACGACGACATCCTCCGGTACGTCGCGGAGATAGCCAGAGCGACCCGGTCGGACCGGCGCGTCGAGGTGGGCGTCTCACCGCGCGGGACCCAACGCCTGTTGGAGACCACCCGCGCCCACGCCGTCCTCGCGGGGCGAGAGTACGCGACGCCCGACGACGTGAAGGGCGTCGCCCCGTCCGTGTTAGCGCACCGACTCGTTCTCACGCCCGACGCGCAGGTCAACGACGTGCGGAAGGCCGGTATCGTCGCCGACGTCCTCGAACGCGTCGAAGTGCCGACGCTCGACTGACTACCGCCCGCGCCTGACCGCCCGATTCGACTCTCCGCTCCCGCGGAGCGCGGAGACGAGAGCCACCGCGCCGAGGAGCAACAGAACCACCGCGGAGACGGGTTGCCCGCCGCCGACGGCGAGGTAGACGGCGTAACAGAGGGCGGATCCGAACACGCCGACGAGGAGCGTCGTCGCCGCGTGGACGAAGACGAGACGCGACGAGTGCGCCTCGCGCCCGAGTTGCTCGCCGATACCGAGTGCGTGGTCGGCGGTGTCCCACGCGAGGACGGTCGCGAGCGCAGACAGGAGGACGGCTTCGGGGACGCCGCCGCGGACGCCCGCGAGGAGGACGCCTACAAAGAGCGCCGCGGAACCCAGCGTGACGAGTCGGCGCGAGGCGCGATAGAGGCCGACGCCGAGGAGGAAGACGCCCACCGCCGCCGGAGCGACCGCGCTCTGTGCGGAGAGCGCCGCGAAAACGAGGGCGACGGTGGCCGCGACGAGAGAGAGCGACGACCCGACGACGGGCGGCGACCGGGTTATCTCGGTCACGCGGACCACCGCCGCGCGGCGCGGGCCAGTTGCGTCGCAAGCGGTTCCTCGCCCCAGTCGAGGACGCGAATACCCGCTCGACGGAGCGTGTCGATGCGGTTCTGCCGTTCGATTCGGGCGAGTCGGTGCCCCGTGGTGTCCTCGGAGTCCGTCCGACCGCCCGTCGAACCGCGTCCTGCGCTGTCGCCGGCCGTCGGGTCCGGGCTTACGACCGTCACGAGGTGGCCGTAGGCGTCGATTCGCCGGGCCGTGAGCGTCGCGACGTCGTCGGCCAACGGGGAGAAGAAAAGCACCTGCGCGTCCGTCGGGAGGCGGCGTCGGAGGCGGCGGAGGGCGACGGTGGCGACGTACGCGTCCTCGGGGGGCGTCGGCGCGAGTGCGGGATGAGAGCCGAACAGTTCGCGGGCGCGGGCGCGGTGGTCCGCACCCGTCCCCGGCGGGAACCAACACTCGTGCGGCGAGAGGGCGGCGACGCCCACGCGGTCACCGCTGTCGAGAAGTGAGGTGAACGCCTGCGTCGCGGCGTCCACGCTCCGTTCGACGGCGTTCCGGTCGCCGCCCGCGGGGGCGACGTACGCCTCCTTCCGAGCGTCGACGAGGAGGACGACGGTCGCGGCGCGTTCCTCTCGGAACTCGACGGTGCCGAGTTCGCCCGTCTTGGCCCGGCGCTTCCAGTCGATGCGGGACAACGGGTCACCGTGACGGTACTCGCGCGTGGAGAAAAACTCCAGTCCGACCCCCGACACGTCCGTCGCCACTCGTCCGGTGTACTGCGTCGTGAGGCCGCGAAGCGGCAGGTCGGCCGTCGCACCCAACGAGGGGGTACAGCGGAGGACCGTCTCGGCTTCGAACTCCGCCGTACGTTCTTCCTCACCGCTCGGACTGCGGACGATAGCCGTCAGCGGCCCCCACTCGTGTTCGCCGCGGACCGCCTCCACCTCGTAGGAGAACGTCGCCGACGCGCCGGGACGGAGCGCGGTTCCGAGGCGCGCAGACCCCTCGACTACCTCCAAGGCGGGCGGAACCTCGTCCACGAGACGGAGGTCGGGAAGCGTCGCGTCTCCGGCGTTCGTCGCCGTGACGGTCACGGTGACCGGTTCCTCGGTGTCGGGTGCCGTCTCGCTCAGTTCGCGCGTCAGTTCCAGCGTCGGCGTCGGCGCGTCGCCGAACCACGCGTACGCGGTGTAAGCGACGCCGAGACCGGCCACGAGGAGGAGCGAGGGTCGCTGTGCGACGACGCCGACGGCCCCGGCGAGAAGCGCCGCGCCCTCGATTCCGGTCCACCGGTTCGTGTCGAACGACCTCATCGGGTCTCACCCGCGGGTGTGCGCCGCGTCCCGTCGGTCGATTCGTCAGCCGGTTCGCCGGGCGCGCTCTCGGGCCGTCGGTCGGTCTCGGCGCGGAGTCGCTCGACCGCCGCGACGGCCCGTCTCGCGCGCACTGCCGGGGCGTTCCCGCGGACGGCGAGACGGAGGCGCGTCCGCAACGGAACCGACGCGTCCGCGCCCAGATACTGCGCCGCGACCGGGTCGTCGGTCCACGACCCCACGTCGATTCGGGCTTCGGCCTCGGCCTCGGTGCAGTTGTCCCGGAGGACGAGCGTTCGGATCGCCGCCTCTCGGATTCGCTCTCGGACGGTCGAAGACCCGCGACGTCCGCGCCACCCGCCCGAGAGCGACAGTTCTCGGTCCGCGTCGTCGCCGGGGACCGGCACCCGATACCGACGCTCGGAGTCGCCCGTCTCCGTTTCGAGGACGGTCACGTTCCGTCGTGCGAGAGCGTACCGGAGCCCCTGAATCCCCGCGACGACGCCGACGAACGTCACGAAGACGTACGTCGCGCTCAGCCCCGGGACGGCGTAGCCGGCCAGACTGGCGAGGCCGAAGACGACGCAGAGACCGCCTATCGCGCCCATCAGGTCGGAGGCGTTCACGTCTCGTCCCCCGCGTACGTCGATTCGATGCGTCGGAGTGCCGCGACGGCCCGCGACTCCCGTTCTTCGGTCGGCGTCCGCCCGCCGTATCGGACGTCCTCGAACAGGCGCGTGAGTTCCTCGACGTCGTCGCGCGCCATCCCGGCGGTGACCGCCGCGTCGGCGAACTCCCCGGGCGTACTCGCCTTCGGATTCGAGATGTCGAGAAGCGTCGTCATCTCTCCCCACGCGCGGTACACCTCGTTTTCCACGTCCGCGTCGCCCTCGATTCTGTCGGCGGCGGCACCCGCGGCCCGTCCGATATCTCCGACGTCAACCTCCGAGTCGGCCGCCTCGGGGACGGCGTCGGGGTCGGACGCCTCGTCGTCGCCCGTCGAGAACAAAAAGAGGGCGACGGCCCCGACGACCGCGAGGACGAGAACGAGACCGAAGACGACGCTCGGGGCCGTGAGTTGGCCGTCACCCGAACCGGGAACTCCGCCGCCGCCCTGCGGCACCGAGATGTTCGGCGGGTCCGGCGGGGGCAGAACCTCGTTCGAGGAGGGGTCGACGGAACAGACGGTCAGAAACGCCCACAGCACGTAGCCCGGAACGCCGAACGAGACGACGACTGCGGCGACGGGGAGCAGAGACCGAGTCTCTCGGTACGTCGCCCCGACGAGCAGTGCGAACAGGGCGACGAGGGCGAAGACGACGAGCGGTCGGGTGAGAAACGGGATGCAGACGGGCGCAAACAGCGGTGGCGCGGACCATCCGGTCCCGTCGGTGCCGACGTCGTCGGCCGTCGTCGGACCGCCGCCCGTCGCGCCCGAAGAGCCGAACCCGCCGCCCGCCCCCCCGGTCACGGCCGTATCGATGGTGGCGGCGGCGACGCCGAGGGCGAGGACGGCGAGGACGGCGAGAGCCAGCGTCCGACCGGCCGTTCGCTTCACGACACGGGATACCGCGACACACCGTAAAGTAGTTTCGAGGGAGAACGGCAGACAGAGCGGAGTTTCCCGCCCGCTACCGCGGCGTCGGTCCGAGTCGCACCGCGCGAACGTGGCAGTAAAGTTAAAATGCGATGACACGAAAGCAAGAGGAGGACCGCTCGGCGACCGCGTTCCCAGTCGGTGGACGTCGCCCCCGTCTCGGAGCCGTTCCAGTCGGACTGGAATTTTGAAGCCTCGCCGGGAATTTATTGTCAGACTAAGTAAAGGTTGAAGTACTCCTGCAGAATACGGGAATTCGTCTCCGGGACATCTTCCGTGCAGGAATGTCGCGGGGATACCGACGGCCCTGAGACCCGAGTGACCCCACCGGTGTGCCGGGACGAACTCTCCAACGCGGGGACTTCGGTCCCCGTTCTTCGGCCCTCCGACCGATTCGATACGCTCCGCTGGGTTTAGGTTCGCCCACGCCAGACAGGCATTTTGTGACGACGAGAGGACCTGCATCGTTCGTCGAATTCGTGACGAGTTCTACGACTCGCGAGTCCGTCCTCTGTCGGTTGGTGGATTCGCGCGCGACGACGCAGGACCTCTGTGCGGAACTCGAAGGGAGCGAATCGGGAATCTACGCGGCGACGAGCGAACTCCACGAGAGAGGCCTCATCAGACGAGACGACGACGACGAGTGGTCGCTGACCGGAATCGGCCTCGTCGTCTCCGAAGTCGTGAGTGACCGTCGGCGACTCGACGAACTTCTCGCGTCGGACGCCGACTACTGGCGGACGCACGACGCGACGGCCCTCCCGAACTCGTTTCGGGGGCGACTCCAGTCGCTCCGCGAAGCGGACGTGATTCGGGTGTCGGACGCCGACCCGGCGGGCATCGTCCGCCTCATCCACGAACAACTCGTCGGCTCGGAACGCGTCGCCGTCGTCGCACCGGTTCACTTTCCGAATCTCGGGAGGACGCTCCGAACGGTCTGTCGAGAGCATCCCGGTCGCCTCGTCGTGACGGACGCCGTAATCGAGGCGATCAGGAGACACGACGACGGCGTGGTTCCGGTTCCGGAGAACCTCTCGATTCGCGTTCTTGACGTCGAGTTCGCTCTCGCAGTCACCGACGAGACGACGTTCCTCTCCTTGCCGACCCTCGACGGGGAGTACGACGCCAAGACCGAAATCGTCGCCGACGACGAGGAGTCCATGGAGTGGGCACTCGACCTCTTCGAGTGGTCGTGGCGGCGAGCGATGCCCATCGCGGACCACTCGGTTCCGACGCGTTCGATCTGACTCTCCGAGCCGATGTTGCGAGCGGATCGGTACCTTCTCGGTTTCCGCAGTTACTCGGCGGAGTCATAGTTCTCTCCGTCTGAGAAAATATTAATTAATAAACATTTATTTCTCTCTCCCGGAGCACCACATGGACGACAGATTGCCCTCGAAGATAGAAGCATCCAGAAGAAGGGTACTCCGAACGGGAGCGGCGTTGTCCGGCGGTCTACTTGCGAGCTCAGGTTCGGTCGCGGCGACGGACGACGAGTCAGACTCTCCCGGAATACGCGGACAACGACGGTGGAGCAGGTCGAGATTCGCTCATCCGAGACTGGGACGTGAGACGGACCGGAACGTACAAAATCGTCGTCACTAGCCTCTACCCGGGCGAGTTCTTCGAGTACGACCTGACGGTGCAATCGAGCTAGTCGGTTCCTCTCCGTGCCTCGGCCGACCGCACGTCCGAATCGCGGCGCGGCCGTTCGCACGTTCGAAAATTTCGGACCGACGTCGGCGTGGGAGTTTCTGTCTCGTCAACCACTCTCTGTCCGTCGATTTGTGTCACCGTTTCGTACCTCGTTCGGCGATAGCGGGGTTTGGTTATCATACTCGATAACTCGTGTCCAGGCTTAAATACCGAGAGGAGACAAGCCGAATTATGCTCGAAGTGATGGCTGTCTCGCGGGGGGACCGATGAGTCGCGGGCCGACACTTTCCATCGGGGAGTCGGGGGCGGACGACACCGGGGGGCGAGTACCGGCACCCGTCCCGCCGTCCGACGGGGATGCGTGGTACGCGCCCGACGTTCGGGCGCAGTACGAAGTCGCGCCGGGCGTGGTGACGACGGTGCGCGACGACGAGGACGGCGTCGGATTCGTCTACGACGTTCGAGAACCCGGACTGGGCCCCCGCGAGGAAGCGGCGCTGTCTTCGATTCGGTCGCACTTCTCCGTCGTCAATCGGCGGCGACCGCTGACTCGCGAGGGTACCGCAGAACGCGCCGCAGGTGGGGTGCCGCCGAAGTACCGCCGCGTGTTCGACCGACTCTTGGACGCCTCGCCCGCCGCCCGTCGGCGCGTCGAGTACTACGCGCTCAGAGAACTGCGCTTGCTCGGCGAGGTGACGCCACTCGCACTCGACGACCGTATCGAGGTGGTCGACGTGGGTGACGAGGACGGAAGCGGGTCGCTCGTCGTCCACACGACGAACTACGCGCCCGCGGTCACGGAGTACCGCGCGGACGCCGAGTTCGCCGACAGAGTCGCGGGCGAGAGAGTTCGCCACTACACCGTCCCGTTCTGCGGGTTCGACGTGGACGTGGTTATCCACCGCGAACACCTGCTGGGCGACGACCGGTTCACGACGAAGTACGCCGTCCTCGAACCCGACCTCCTGCCCGGCGACGAGGAACTCATAGACGAGTGCAAGGAGCGAATCTGGGAGGCGAACGTCGACGAAGTCGTAGAGGACAGACGCGAGTTCGTCGCCGAACGCGCCCGGCAGTTCCTCTCTCGGCAACTCACCGCGCGGAACACGCGGGCGTGGATGGAAGCGACCGAGTACCGCGTCCGCACCGCACTCGCGGAGTACGGTCTGGCCGTCCCGCCCGTGGACCGGCGGTTCGCCGAGGACCGCTTGGACGATTTGGTGTACTACGTCCTCCGCGACTACGTCGGCGAGGGCGTCCTCACCGTCCCCATCCGCGACGGCCACCTCGAAGACGTGGAGGCGAACCGCGTCGGCGAACGCGTGAAGGTCATCCCCCGGGCGGGCATCGGCGACGGAAACCGCGTTCCGACGAACCTCGCTTTCGAAGACGAGACGAGTTTCGTCAACGTCGTCACCCAGTTGGCCGCCTCCGACGGCGTCGAGTTGAACGCGAGTCAACCGTCCGCGAAGGTGAACTACCGACCGGAGGGACGAGGCGGACCCGACGGCGCGGGTGCGGGCGTGGAGGACGACGGCGAGACGATTCGCTGCGCCGTCGCCTTGCCCGTCATCTCCGAGGGCGGTCCCCACGTCTCCATCCGAAAGCAGTCCGCGGAACCGATGACGCCCGTGGACCTGGTCGGACTCGATTCGCTTCCGACGGAACTCGTCGCCCTGCTTTGGATGCTGTACGAACACCACGGCGTCGTCCTGTTCTCCGGGCCGACGGGCGTCGGAAAGACGACGCTGATGAACGCTCACATGCCGTTCGTCCCGTTCGACCACCGCCCGGTGAGCATCGACGAGGGGTCCCGGGAGGTTCACCTCCCGCACGAGACGGGCATCTCCCTGACGACGCGCGACCACGAAAACGAGTTCAAGCGCGTCTCGATGGCCGACCTGATGACGGAGGCGAACTATCTCAACCCCGACGTAGAGGTCATCGCCGAGGTGAACACGCCCGAGTCGTTCGAGACGTTCGCGGAGGTTCTCAACACGGGACACGGCGTCATCGGCACCACCCACGCCGAGGATATCGAGACGCTCGTCAACCGCGTCGTCGAACAGGGACTGCCGACCTATCTCCTCGAAGAACTCGACGTGGTGGTGTTCCCGCGCCGCATCGACGGCGACCGGTACGTCGGCGAGGTGGTCGAACTCGTCGACGAGGAGGGGTACGACGACTTGCCCGCGACGGCGCGAACGGGAACCATAGAGAAGAACGGGCGAACGCTCCGGTGGAACACCGTCCTGCGGCGCGAGACGGACGGGACGTTCTCGATGCAGTACGACCACCCGCGGATGGGCGACGACCACCGGCGACTCGGACACCGCGTCTTTCACCGCCTCGCGGCGGCGACGGACCGAGACGTAGAGAGCGTCGAAGCCGAGTTCCACCGAAAGCACGGCTACGTCCAGTATCTCGTAAAGGAGGGCGTCGCGGAGTTCGACCGCCTGTTCGCGTTCCTCTCTGACCTCCGGACGGACGAGGCGGCGACGGTCGAACGCGTCCGGCGGCAGATGACCGAGAGAACGGCGGAAGACGGTGGTGCCCGTGACTGACGCGTTCGCCGAGGAGAGCGAAGAACGCGAGGACGCACTCGGCGGACGCGTCTCCGTTGCGGCCCTGAACCGGGCGTGTTACGCGCTGTTCGCTCGGCACGCCGACGCCGCGCGCCACGAACGCGACAGGCGCGCCTACCGCGGCACGGACCTCCGCGTCGGGTTCGACGTCTATCTCGCGCGGACGTACGCCGTCTCGTGGGTGTTCGCGCTCTTGGTCGCTCTCCCGACGGGCGTCGTCGCTCTCGCGGTTCCGGAAGCGACGCTCTCTGCGTCCGTGACCGCCGTCGAAGATGCCGTTCCTCTCGTCGAGACGGTGCCGGTGCCTTCGCTTCCGCGACTGCCGGTCGCGTTCGCTCTCGCCGTCGTCGCGGGGTCGATAGCCAAGCGACTCGCCGTCGGCGTCGGCGGGCGGTACCTCCGGTGGGTCGCCGCGGCCCGCCGGTCGAACATCGAACGGACGCTTCCGGGGGCGGTGCGCTACCTGCACGTCCTCGCGTCGGGAAGCGACGGCCGCCGGGCGATGCTCAGACGCGTCGCCGACACGGACGCGTACGGCGAGACGGCCGTCTCCATTCGGAAGGCGCTGAACACCGCCGCGATGACGGGCAACGTCAACGAGGGACTGCGGCGCGTCGCCCGCGACACGCCCGCGCAGGATACCCTCTCGCCGTTCCTCCTGAAGTACCGCGAACACGCCGACCAAGGCTCCGACGCCCTCCGGAACTACCTCCGAATGGAGAGTCGGATGCTCGGCCACCGCCAGGACCGCCAACGAAAGCGCTCGGAGGGCTTTCTCGAACTGCTCTCTGAGGTGTTCATCGTCCTTCTCGTGATGCCCGCGCTCTTGGTTATCGTCCTCACGGTGATGAGTCTCATCGCGCCGGGTCTCTCCGCGTCGGTGTGGACGCCCGTCGGGACCACCACCGTCCGCGGGTTCGTCGTCTACGCCAGCGGTCTCCTCATCCTCGCCGTCGGCGTCGTCGCCTCGGCGTTGGTCGCCGCTCTCAGACCCCCGGACCAGCGAATCGAGTACGAACGCCCGCCCTCGAAACTCCGAACGCTCGCCACCGCCGTCTCGAACCCCGCAAGCGCCGCAGTCGTCTTTCTCCCCGTCGGCGTTCTCGGAGGCGTCGCGGCCGCAGTTCTCGGAGCGGAGTGGATCGACGTCGCCCTCGCGGGGTACGTCGTCTACGCGCTACCGGTCGGCGTCACCGCCGTCCGCCGCGCCCGCCTCGACGACGCGAAAGACCGCGAGATAAAGGACTTCGTCCACGCCGTCTCCGGACACGTGAGCCTCGGCCGCCCGTTCGGCGAGGCGGTCGAACACGTCGCCCGCGACGTGGATTTGGGGCCTCTCTCGGGCGACGTGGCGGACCTGGCGTCGAACCTCCAACTGACCACGCCGGACACCGGCACCGACGAGGACCTGCGGACGGCGGCGTTAGAGCGGTTCGTCGAACGCGTCGGGACGCCGATGGCCGAACAGACCATCGGACTCGTGACGGGCGCGTTAGACGCTGGCAGCGACACCGGGACGGTGTTCGAGACGCTCCAGAGCGAAATCGGGCGGCTCTACCACGAGAAGCGCGAACTCCGCTCTGGACTGCTCGTCTACGTCGCGGTCGGGTGGACGACGGCGATTCTCGTCGTCGGCATCACCGTCGCCACGAGTGCGCAGGTGTTCGACGGGTTCGCCCAACTGTCCTCTATGTCGGACCTCTCGGGCGTCTCTCTGGACCCGACGGCCGTGGACTTACAGCGCGACCGGTTCCGAATCTACGTGACGACGCAGACGACGATGCTCGCGTCGGGGTGGTTCGCCGGTGCGGCGAGTCGTGGGCGCTACGAGTCGCTGCTTCACTCGGCGATACTCGTCTCCCTCTGTCACGTCGTCTTCCGGGGGGCGGGCGTGATATGAGCGGAGAGGCAGACGACCGAAGCGACAGAGCCCAGTCGGCCGTCGTCGGCGTCGCCCTCCTCTTGGCGATGACCGTCGTCGGTATCGGCGTCCTCACCGCCGCCGCCGGAACCGCCGTCCAAGACGGCGTCGCCGCGAGCGAATCCGCGCGCGTCGCGGACGCACTCGACGACTCGTTGGACCCCGCGGCCAACGCGGGCCGAGGCGAATCGACGGTTCGAATCTCCGGCGGGACGCTCCGCGTCGTCAATCGGACGGTCCGCATCCTGAACGACTCGGCCGTCGTGTGGACGGCCCACGCGGGCGGTGTCGTCTACGAAACCGGAGGCGAGAGCCGTCGCGTCGCCTCCCACGCGGGCGCGGTGACGACGACCCACTCGGGCGTCGGACGGATGGGTTCGTCCCCCGCAATCGAACCCGCGAACGGAACGCTCTACGTCGGCGTTCCGGTCCTCAACGCGACCGGCTCCGACTCCGTCTCCGCGCTCGGAACGGCCGCAGACGTGACGTTCCGGACGAACACCACCCACGAGAGAACGGCGCTCCCGGAGAACCGCTATCGGGTCGCAGTCGAGACGTCCGCGCCCGGCCCGTGGGAGCGATACTTCGAGGACAGGGGCGCGACGACGACGCGGCGCGACTTCGACGACGACGGCGCAGAGAGCGTCGTCGCCGCCTTCCCCGGGCGGCGGAGCGTCCGCCTCGTCGTTCACGACCTGCGACTGGAGGTGGCCTGATGGGGCGTCGGCGCGGCGGGATGCGGGGGCGGGCCGACGCCGCGGACCGAGCGCTCTCTCCCGTCGTCGGCAAGGGCCTCGAAGTCGGCATCGCCGTCCTCTTCGTGGCGTTGCTGACGACGACGCTTTACGGCGGCGTCGTCCCCGACTACCGGACCGCCGCGGGGGCGGAAGTGGGAGAACGCGCCCTCGTCGGGGCCGCAGAACGCGTCGAGGGCGCGGTTCCAGCGGGGTCCGTCGGCGTCGAACGCGCCGTCACCGTCCCGCTTCCGGACACCATCCGCGGCGACCCGTACCGCGTGCGCGCGGCGAACGAGACGCTCGTCCTCGACCACCCGAACGCGGGTATCGGGGGGCGCGTCCGACTCGCGGTGCCGTCGCGGGTGTCGAACGTGACGGGGACGTGGACGAGTTCGGACCGGTCGTGGGTCGTCGTCGGTCGAGGGGCGCGCGGCCCGCGCGTCCGCTTGGCGAACGGCAACTGGACCGAAGCGGCGAACGAGACGCCGACCGACGGAGCCACCGAGGTGGAGGCGACGCCGTGACCGCCGCGTCCTCGCGCGGACAGGCGAACCTGTTGGCTCTCGCCGCCGCAGTCGTCCTCCTGACCGCCGCGACGGTCGGAAGCGTCGCACTCGCGGACCGGGCACTCGGCGGCGCGGACCGGGACCCGGGAACGAGACACGCCGCCGAGGCGGCCGGCGCGCGCCTCGTCGCCGCCGACGCGAACCACACGCGGCGCGCGAACGTCCTGAATCGAACCGCGGTGCGAGCGCTGAACGCATCGGAACTCGACCGACTCGCGCCGCCCGTCCGCGGCCGCGCGGTTCGCGTCCGACTCGGGAACGAGACGCTACTCGAACGGGGCGACCCGGACGGTCCGACCGTCCGCAGAGTCGTCCGCGTCGAAAAGGGGACGCCTCGAACGGAGACGGTGGACCTCTCCGGACGGACGGCGGTGTCGCTCCCCGACCGGGTGAGACGCGTCGGACTCGAAGTCTCCGCCCGCGAGAACGCGACGGTGACGACGGTTCGGGCGAACGACCGGGTGATTCTCCACGACGCGTCGGGACTCGAAGGCGAGTACGTCGCTTCCGTCCCGCCCGTCGCGTCGCCGAGACTGTCGTTCGCGCTCGAAGGCGGCCGGAACGCGACGGCGGTCGTTCGGTGGACCGAGACGAACGCGACGACCGAACAGTTGGTGGTGACCGTCGGTGCCTGACGGAGACGGGACGTGCGGCGGGCGCGCCCAACTCGCCACGTCACTCGCGGAAGCCGTCGTCGGCATCCTCCTCGTCGTCGCCGTGGCGTCGGGGTTCGCCCTCGCGCCCGTCGGCGCGGACGGCGACGCAGACGCCGCACGGCACCTCGACCGCACGGCGTCGGACGCGCTCTCGGTTCTGGCGGCCGAACCGCCGACGGGAAGCGGCATCTCGCGACTGACCGCCGCCTGCCGGTCCGAGTCGGCGTTCGAGAACGAACGCGAGGCGTTGGCGACGCGCCTCGACGCCGTCCTCTCGGAACCGGTGTCGTTCCGCCTCGTCACCCCGCACGGAGACGCCGGGCCGCCGCGGCCCGACGGACTCCCGACGGGGCACGCCGAACGGCAGAGCGCCGGATGCACGGTGACGCTCTGGGTGTGGTACGTATGACTGCGGACCGAGGACAGGTCGTCCTCCTGGCCGCCGTCGTCGTCGCCGTCGCCCTCGTTCCGATGACGGTGGCGTACGCGCAACTCGGCTACGACGCCGACCGGACGGAGACTCCCGGACCGACCGACCCGTCGAGACTCGACGAGGCGCGCGAGACGCTCCGAACGTCGCTCGTCGTCGCGTCCGCCGACGTGGACGGAGCGTACACGTGGGGCAGGCGCGACGCCGCGGCCGAGACGGTTCGGGACGCCGTCGACGCCGACGCGCGCCGCCTCGCCCGGGACAGGGCGGGCGACGAACGGTCGCTCACCGTCTCCGCGAACGGGTCGGCCGCCGCGCGGTGGGCGGGGCGACGGTGTCCGCGCGGTGACGGCCGGAACTTCGGGTCCTGCGTCGTCGAAGACGGCGTCGTCGTCCAGGACCGCGCGGGCGAGACGACTGTCGTCGCCGCGGCGTTCGACCTCTCGGTCGTCGGCCCCGGAGAGCGGAGTACTGTCACCGTCGTCGTCCGCCCCGTCGCGTAAGCCGCGACTGCGGCGGTCACCGTAACTCGGCTCGGAGTAGCAATATCGAACGGAGAGTGTGTCTATATCGTGAAATACGCGCGATAATCTAATTCGCTCGTCGATTCGGCCCGCACTCTTTTCGAGCATCGAACCAAGTCAACGGGTATGGCGAGTTCGACAGAATCCAGTCAGACGATGGACAGACAGGAGTTCGCTGAATACCTCCGAGACCTGGCCGACCAGTTCGACGGGGAGTCGGAGGCGAACATCCCCGTCGGGAACAAGAGCGTGAACCTGAGTCCGACGCCGAACGTGAAGACGGAGATAGAGGTCATAGAGCGGTCGTCGATGCTCCGCGGCAACAAGGAGTCGATAGAACTCAACGCCCGGTGGAAACGGAACAAATAACGATGGTAGAGAGCATCGTCTCTTCGGCGCTCATCTGGTTCGTGGGACTGCTCGTCGGTGCCGCCGGCATCTCCGCCGGCGCGAAACTGCTGGTGGACCGCGACACCGGATTTCGCCGGGCGATACTCACCGCTCTCGTCGGCGCGACGGTGTGGGCGTTGGTGAGTTACTTTCTCGGCGGCATCCCCCTCGTCGGCCCGATACTGATGCTCGTCATCTGGGTGGGCGTCATAAACTGGATATACCCCGGCGGGTGGGGGACTGCGGCGGGCATCGGCATCGTCGCGTGGTTGGTCGCCGTGGTCATCCTCTTTGCACTCGGTACGCTCGGCGTCGTCACGCCCGACGCGTTGGGCATCCCCGGCGTCTGAACCGTCGCCGCGCCGCGTCGGCCGTCGCGGAACTATTCTGCCGCGAATCGTCTCCGTTCGCGCCGCAACACTCGCTCCCACACCGAGAAGAGGGCGCTATCGAGTCCGTACCGGTCGTCCACGTCGCGAACCCACGTCTCGTCCGTAAAGAGCAGGCGCTGAAACCGGCGAACGTCGGGCGAGAGGTCGGCAACCGAACGCCGACCGGCGTACAGTTCGACCGTCTCGCGGCGCGTCCGTTCGACCAGACCGGAGGGAAGCGACAGACCCCACTCCCGGGCGACGGGGGCGAACCACTCGACGTGGAGGAGAGCCGACGCGAACGCGAATCTGTCCGTGAACCCCGAGACGAACGCAGTCGCCGGACGGCCCTCGACGAGGACGTCGCGGGGGCGACTGTACCGCGGCACCGAGACGGAGTCGAGCGTCTCCGCGTACCGCGCGGCGACTCGGCGGAGTCGCCAGTCTGCGTAGCGCGTCGGCCCGGCCAACGCGAGTTCGTACCAGACAGGCGTCCACTCCAAGAACGGCGGTCCGAACGCGGCGTCCGCGAGGAGGGCAGAGGAGACGACGCGGGCGACGGGTTCGGAGACGTCGCTCCCGGCCCGGTCGTCGCGCATCGCCGCCTCCGCCTCGTCTACGACGGCCGACAGCCCCTCGGTTTCGAGTCCCATCCCGTCGGCCACCCGGAGGACGTACTCCGCGCCGGGGCGAAACCAGTCGGCGAAGTCCGCCGCCGTCCGAAGCGGAACTAGCGTGAGAACGGTCACGCGTTCCCGTTCGGCGGCCGAGGAGTTAGTCGGTGCGGTGGGTGCAGTCGGCACAGTCGGTGCGGTCGGTGCGGTTCGGCCCCGCTCTCACTCCTCTAACTGCTCTGTGAGTCCCCACTCTTCGGCGCGCGCGGCCGCCTCCTCGCGCGCCTCCTCCCGGATGGACTCGATGCGTTCTGCGTCCGCGAGAAACTCCGCGACTGCGCTCTCTTCGGCCTCGTCTTCGAGTCTCTCTTCGGGCGTCGCCTGGCGGGTTCGGTCGACGAGAGTCCCGTCGTCGGCCAACCGGTCTGCGGGTTCGGTCGGGGAGACTCGCAGGTCCTCGGCCCGGTGGGCCGGTTCGAGCGCCGACGCCGGGAGTTCGTACACTTCGACGCGGTACGGGCCCGCGACGGCGAAGTCGGCGAGGGCGTCGCTTCCGCCGCGGTCCGTCGAGGGGTCGTACGCCGACACCGGAACCCCGCCTTCGAACGTGAGGACGGCGCGGCCCCCCTCGCCCAACAGAAGCGCGTCCTGCGGTTCGACGACGGCGTAGCCCGTCAACTCGCCGTCGAGGGCCGCAGAGAGCGTGACGCCGGCGTCGGAGACGACGCGCGAGCGAATCAGGTCGCCTTCGGGTATCTGCACCTCGGCGGACACGGTCACACCCGATCGGGGACGACTGCGCTTCGGAACCGGTCCGCGACGCCCGCCGCGTCGCCGCCGGGGCGGACGTCCAACGACTCCGCGGCGTCGCGGAAGGCGTCGGCCGCCGGGTCCTCCGGCGCGTGCGCCAACAGGGGTTTTCCCTCGCGGCGGGCCGCCCGTACCGCGTCGCTTTCGGGGACGGCAGAAAGCGTCGTCCCGCCGAAGTAGCGCGCCGCCTGCTCTGACACCTGTTCGACGTCCGCGTCCGGACGGACGCGGTTGAAGAGGACGCCCGCCGTCTCCGTCCCGTAGGAGCGCGCGTACTCCTGTACCTTCAGCCCGTCCGAGAGCGAGGGGACCGTCGGTTGGAGGACGACCACCACGCGGTCCGCGAGAACGACGGGCAAGACGGCGCTCTTGGACCCGAGGGCCGCCGGCGAGTCCAAAAGGAGGACGTCCGTGTCGGCGGCTAACTCCGCGACCACCTCGCGGAGGCGCGCGGGTTCGGCAGCCTCGAACGCGTCGAGACTCGTCCCGCAGGGGACGACAGAGAGTCCGAACCGATCGTAGACGGCGTCTCCGACGGCCGCGTCGCGGTCAGCGACCAACAGGTCGTGAAGCGTCACGTCGGCGTCGTCTAACCCGGTGTGAAACAGCATGTTCGCCATGCCCGTGTCGGCGTCGATGACGGTCACGTCGTACCGTTCGGCGAGAGCCATCCCGAGTGCGAGCGTACTCGTCGTCTTCCCGGTTCCACCTTTCCCACTCGCGACGGCGAACGCCTCGACCATACCGGCGCGATGCGGTCCTCCGTCAAAAGTGTTGAAACTCGACTGCCGAGACTGACGCTGTGGCGAACGACTACCTTCCCCCCGAGCGTACTGGGGCGTATGTCTTCGGACGCAGAGACGAAAGAGACGGAAGAAGAACAGACGGACGAACAGACGCAGGCCGAAGAAGAGACCGAAGAGGAGACGACGAAACCGGACGAGACGACGGTCCGGTCCACCGCCGACGCGCAGGCCGAGGGGGACGTGACGGCGGGGACGGACGACGAGACTGAGGCGGACGAGTCGGAGGAGTCCGGCGGCATCGGGCGCGCCAAACTCGCCCTCGGAGTGGCCGTCTTCGCTCTCGTTTTGGTTCTGCTCTGGCGTCGTCGGAGCGGCGGGGACTCTCACCTCACGGCGCCGTTCTGAGCCCAAAGGTAAGTAAACCGCCAATAAACCTTTCATCAGTACTGTCCGGAAACAGGTGTATGTCAACAACGGGCGATAGCGGTCCGACCGTCCGGGTCACAGTCGGGTCGTACGGTCACCGAGGCGGGCCAGACGAAGGACGCCGCGTCTCCTCGTCGGAAGCCGTCTTCGACAGGGCCAGAGGCGCGGCGAACGACGCCGTGGTCCGAGAGACCGGACCGACGGGAATCGACCGACTGGAACCGTTGGTGCTCTGTTCGCTCGACGGACGGACCACGTACCACGCGAACTGCGGCGGCGCGCGCGCGCGACGAATCGTCGAGACGCTCGAATCCGGGCGCCTCCCGGTCGACGACGCGACGGCCGTCGTCGAACACGACGAGGACGCGGAGACGCTCCCGACGCCGAGCGAGGGGCCCCTCTCGGTCGGCCGTCGCCGCATCCTCGAACGGTGCGGATGGGTCACCGCGAGCGAGGTTCCCGACCCACTGCCCGTGACCGACCCGGAGACCGTCCGCGAACGCGTCTCGGACGTCGGAATCCTCGGCCGGGGTCGGGGAGACGCCCACCGCGACGAGTCGGTCGGCGACGCGTGGGAGACGGCGCGAGAGACGGAGGGCGACCCGGTGGTGGTGGTCAACGCGAACGACCGCGACCAGCGGAACCGGGCGGACTCGCTGCTCTTGGAGTCCGACCCCGCGAGCGTCGTCGAGGGGGCGGCGCTGGCGGCCGACGCCGTCGGGGCGACGGACGTGGTGGTGTACGCCACCGACGCCGACCTTCCGCGCCGTCGCGTGCGAGAGGCGGCCGACGCACTCCTCGAAGCGGGACGCATCGAGTCCCGGCCGGAAGTCGTCGCCGGGCCCGACCGGTACATCGCCGGCGAACCGACGATGGCGCTCGAAGCGCTGGAGGGGTCGGAGCGAATCGAAGCGCGCCTCAGACCCCCCTCGACGGCCGTTCACGGTCTCTACGGGCGGCCGACGCTCGTCCACACGCCGCGGACGTTCGCGCAGGTTCGCGCCGCCCTCGCGAACCCGGAGCGATTCAGCGCGGACGACGCCGACCCGGGTACGCGACTGCTGAGCGTGACCGGCGACGTGGACGCGCCCGCGACGGTCGAACTCCCGACGGGCGGGTCGCTCTCTGCGGTCCGCGACGCCGTCGGGTTCGAGGGGTCGCCGAAGATGGTCGTCGTCGGCGGGCAGTTCGGCGGCGTCACGCGGCACCTCGACCACGCGGCGTCGTCGTCGGCCTTAGACGCCGCGAACCTCGGCACCGAGGGTATCGTCGAACTGTTCGACGACGACAAATGCGCGGTGGCGACGGCGGGCAAGCGCGCCCGGTTCGCGCGCGACGAGAACTGCGGGCGGTGCGCGCCCTGCCGCGAGGGGTCGAAACAGTTGGTCGGGATGCTCCGGGACGTGTACGACGGCGACTACGACGACGACATGCTCCGGGAACTCGCCCGCACGATGCGAGCGACGAGCACCTGCGACTTCGGCCGGACCGCCGGTCGAACCATAGACACCGCGATCGACGCGTTCGAACGCGAGTTCCTCGCGCACGCGGACGGGAGATGTCCCGCCGGTGAGTGTGAGGAGGTGAGCGCATGAGCTCAGACGAACTGTCGCCCGTCGACGAAGCGCACTCGGACCCGCTTCCGGGCGTCCCGGACGTGGAGGATCCCCGACCTTCGACGCCGTTGACCGAGGACTTCGTCACCGGCACCGCGAACGACCCGGACGTCGGCTCTCGGACCGAGGGGATGGCGGAGGTCACCGTGGACGGACAGAGCATCGCGCTCCCGCCGGGGTCGACCATCGTGGACGCGATCGAATCCCTCGACACCGACGACACCGTTCCCGCGCTCTGTTACTACGACAGAGACTCCGAACAGGCCGAAAACATCGGGCCGCGGAGCGAGTGTCGGACGTGTATGGTCGAGACGGAGGAACACGGAATCGTCCCGTCCTGCAGTTTCCCCGTCGAGGACGGCATGACCGTCCGCACCGACGACGAGGACGCCGCGAACATGCGCGACGTGAACCTCGATCTGATACTCTCGAACCACAACCTCCGCTGTACGACCTGCGGGCAGAACGGGCGCTGCGAGTTGCAGGACGCTTCCATCGAGAACGACGTTCACGAACCGCGGTACGGCGTCTTCGAGGACAGAGACGAGTACGTTCCGCTCGACGACACCTCCTCCGTCATCCAGATAGACCGCAACAAATGTATCCTCTGTAACCGCTGCGTCGAAGCCTGCAACGACGTGCAGGTGGAGGGCGTCCTCAAGATGGAGGGCGACACCGGAAACGACCTGCACATCGCTTTCCAGAACGACGCGGACACGTTCGACGACTCCACCTGCGTCTCCTGCGGCCACTGCGCCACCGTCTGCCCGACGGGGTCGTTAGTGGAGAAGGGACTCGTAGACACCACTACCCTTCCGATTCCCGGGTTCTCACAGAAGAACTCCATCGGCAAGGTGCACGAACACGTCCCGGTCGAGACGGCGGAGGTGTCCGACAGTCCGAACCGCGACGTCGGCGGCGCGGGCGCGACGGGCGAGGCGGACGGACGCTCCGGCGTCGCACGCTACATGGCGAAAGCGAAGAAACAGGCGCGCGAGAAGGGAACGCGCGTCGGGAAGACGATGATGCAACGGGCAGAACACGTCGCAGAGGACATCACCTCCGAGTCGATTCCGGCGGGGTGGCTGTTCGACGTCGCGTCCACCGTCGGAAAGGCTCGCCTCTCACAGGTCACCAAAGCCGAGACGACCTGTAACTACTGCGCCGTCGGATGCCGGTTCGACCTGTACGGCAAGGACGGCGAGGTACTCGGCGTTCGCCCCGCCGAGGACGCGAAATCCGCGCCCGCGAACGACTTCTCGACGTGCGTGAAAGGGAAGTTCGGCTACGAGTTCGCGAACAGCGACGACAGACTCGATACGCCCCTCATCAAGGAAGACGGCGAGTTCCGCGAGGCGACGTGGGAGGAGGCGATAGACGAGATACACGAGAACCTCACCGCGATTCGAGAGGAACACGGCACGGACTCCATCGCCGTCACCTCCTCTTCGAAGGCGACGAACGAGGAGAACTTCCTGAACCAGAAGTTCGCCCGGCAGGTGCTACAGACGCCGCACGTGGACAACTGCGCGCGCCTCTGTCACTCCTCTACGGTCGCCGGTCTGCAACAGACCGTCGGCTACGGCGCGATGGCGACGCGAATCAACGAGGACGTCGGGGAGACGGACTGTTACCTCATCACGGGGTCGAACACCACGGAGAGTCACCCCGTCCTCGCGACGCGCATAAAGCAGAACGCCCGCGACGGCGCGGACCTGTTCGTCTTCGACCCGCGGAAGGTCGGACTCGCGGAACACGCGACGCAGTACTCTCGGACGCGTCCCGGGAGCGACATCGCGTGGATAAACGGGATGGTACACCACATCATCTCCGAGGGCCTCCACGACGAGGAGTTCATCGAGAACCGGACGAAGCATTTCGACGAACTGAAAGAGAAGGTCGAACCGTTCACGCCCGAACGCGTCGAGGAACTGACGAGCGTCCCGCCGGAGGAGTTGAAAGAGGCCGCAGAGACGATAGCGAAGGCGGACACCTGCATCTTCGGGTGGGCGATGGGGATGACCCAACACGCCCACGGGACGCGCAACGTGCTCGCGATGACGAACCTCGCTCTGGTGACGGGGAACATGGGCAAACCCGGCGCGGGCCTGTCGCCGTTCCGCGGCCAGAACAACGTGCAGGGCGGCGGCGGCGACATGGGTCCGGCCCCCCACACGCTCCCGGGCTATCAGGACTTAGAGGACGACGAGGTACTGGACAAGTTCGAGGACGCGTGGGGCGTGCGCCCGCCGGACAGAGTCGGTCTGCGCCTCCCCGAACAGTACGAGGCGATGGCGGAGGGCGAGATTCGCGGGATGTACATCATGGGCGAGAACCCCGCGCTGTCGGAACCGGACTCGACGGAGGCCCAACAGGCGGTCCAGCAGTTGGACTTCCTCGCCGTGCAGGACATCTTCCTCACCGAAACCGCCGAGTACGCGGACGTGGTCCTGCCCGCCGCCTCCGCCGCCGAGAAGTCGGGGACGTTCACGAACACCGAACGGCGCATCCAACGGGTCCGGCCCGCCATCGACCCGCCGGGGCAGGCCAAATCCGACCTGGATATCCTCACCCGACTCGCGGACCGGTTCGGCTACGAGTGGGACTACGACGACCCCTCCGACGTGATGGCGGAGATTTCCTCGCTCGTTCCCATCTACGGCGGCGTCGACTACGACCGACTGGCCGAAGAGGACGGCAGTCTCCAGTGGCCCGTCTGGGACGCCGACCACGCGGGGACGCCGTATCTCTACGAGAAGGAGTTCAACTTCGAGGACGGACTCGCGCGGTTCGTCCCCGCAGACTACGCCGGGCCCAAAGAGATGCCCGACGAGGAGTATCCGCTGATGCTCACGACGGGGCGCGTCCTCTATCACTGGCACACGGGGACGATGACGCGGCGCGTCGAGGCACTGATGCACAGCGTCCCGGAGAGTTTCGTCACCATCCACCCGAACATGGCCGAGACGCTGGGCGTCAAAGACGGCGAGTACGTCCGCGTCCACTCGCGGCGCGGGAGCATCGTCGTCCGCGCGGACGTAGAGGAGACATCCGACGAGGGCGTCGTCTTCATCCCGATGCACTTCGCCCGCGGCGCGGTGAACGAACTCACGTCGCACGAAACCGACCCCACCTCGTTCATCCCCGAGTACAAGGTGTCGAGCGTCAGAATCGAACCGCTCGGCGCGGACCCCGACGAAGAGCCGATGACCGTCGAGATGCCCGGCGACGCCACCGCGGGCCGCGAAGAGCGGAGAGACCCGCCCGCGGGCGAGTCCGGCGCGGACGACTGAGCCTACTCGCCGACGGGCGTCTCCGCGTCCACGTCAGAGAGCAAGTCGAGGCGTTCGAGCGTCGAACGCGTCGGTCGCCCGCGTTCGTCCCACCCGCGGCGGTCGTAGTACGCAGACAGCAACGAGTCGAACGCGTCGGCGTCGAGTCCCTCGCGGTGGCCGCGTTCCTGTGACCGGCGAATCGCCGCCGGCAACGAGTCGTCCTCTCGGTCGAACCCCTCTCGGACGTTGAACAGGCGCGTCAGGTTCCAGACGCGTTCGCCGAGAGTCTCCGCGTTCTGGTCGTAGCCGCGCGCTTCGAGCATCGACGCCGTCCGGTCTGCGAGAGCCTCGCCGACGAAGTCGTCCGCGACGAGACACCACGAGGCGGCGCGGGCGTTCTGCTCCGCGACGACGCTCGCGGCGCGTTCGGCCTCGGTCCACTCTTCGGTGGCGAACACCTCCTCGACGACCGGTCGGGCGCGGCGGTGACACGCGCCCCTATCGCTCGTCGCGTAAGCGAGAGCCTGCGCCGGTGAGCCTCGGGGGTCGTACGTCGGAAGCGAGAGCCCCTTGATTATCGGAATCAGGTCCGCGCCGCCGAACCGGGAGACGGCGGCGGCGACGCCGTCCGCGAGCGTATCCCCGAGTTCCGTGTCGCGGCGGACGACGTGTTCGAGGAGTTCTCGCGCGGTGTCCGGGTCCACGAACGAGACGCGGTGCGCCTCCTCGACGCCGCCGAACGTCGGCGCGTGCGTCTCTCCGGCCGAGACGTCGGAGAGCAGTCCCTCCTCGGCGGCGCGGGCGGCCCACGCGACGGCGTTGCCCGCCGAAATCACGTCGAGTCCGAGTCTGTCGCAGAGGCCGCCGAGTTCCGCCACGGCGTCGAAGTCGTCGATTCCGAGGGCCGCGCCGAGAGAGATGGGCGTCGCCCCGCGCGGCACCGACCCGTCGTCGCCGCGAACCCGGAAGTCGCCCGGGACGTCGTCGTCCGACCGTTCGCGCGCGGTTGCCGCCGCGCGCACCGCCTCGATGCCGATGTCCTCCGCGCCCGCGAAGGTGCCGTCTCGCCACCCGCGCGTCGGAAGCACGTCGGCGGCGTCCGCGAACTCGACGGTTCCGACCGTCCCGTGGGCGTCCAACCACCGCCCGGCGTCGCTCGATTCGAAAGCGTCCGCGAGTCCCGCGCCGCCCTCGCCACGCGTCGGCGGGTCGTCGCGTGCGACGACGGCTTTCAGTCGCTTCGACCCGAAGACGGCCCCGACGCCGCCGCGCCCGAACTGGTGGTCGCCGCCGTCCACCGCGACGGTCGCGAACCGGACCCGGTTCTCGCCCGCGGGGCCGATACAGGCGACGCCGCCGTCGAACGCCGCGTCCGTCGATACCGCGTCCTCGCCCCACGACGCCGTCCGTTCGATTCGGGCGTCGCCGTCGGAGACGACGAGCGCAGACGGGGCCGAAGCGACGCCCTCGACGACGAGGAGCGTGTTCGGTCGAAGCGACCCGACGAGGCGAGAGGCGAACGACCCGCCGACGTAGGAGTCCAGAAACGCGCCCGAGAGCGGCGACTTCGTGACCGCGGCGACGCGCGTCTCGCCCGGGAGATGCCCCGACAGCGGTCCGATTGCGAAGACGACCACGTTCGCGTCGGAGAGGGGGTCGGTTCCGGGTTCGAGCGTCTCGTAGAGGTAGCGCGCGGCGAGACCCTTGCCGCCGACGAACCGGTCGCCCCAGTCTTCGGGGAGTCGTTCGCGGCGCGTCTCGCCCGTCGAGAGGTTCGCACAGAGGGCCGAAAGCGGCGTCTCCTCCATCGTCGGGTTCGAGGCGCGCGAGCGGTATGAGACGTTCGGCGGGTCACGCCTCGAAATCGGGAGCGAACGCCGCGTCGGCACCGAAAAGCGCGTCGAGCGGAATCTCCGAGACGAGGGTCGCCGCGCGGTCGTACGGGTCGGCGGGCCGCGAGTCGCCGGACTCGCTGTCGGTTCCGAGCGCCGGGCGTTCGCGCCCCGCGGAGTCGAAGACGCGGCGGACGAACGCCGCCCGCGCCGCGTCGTTCTCGAACAGGCCGTGGAGGTACGTTCCGACCACGTCGCCGCGGCGCGCGCCGAGAGACGCGTCGCTCTCGCCCGTTTCGGGGTCCGTAAACGGCGTCTCCACCGCCTCCGTCGCCCGCGTCTCGCCCGCGTGAATCTCGTACCCCGAGACCGGTCCGGTCGCGCCAGAGAGCGGTCCGGACCCCTCCAGCGACCACTCGACGGCCGCGACGCGCTTCTCCCGAGAGAACGTCGTCTCCACGGGAAGCAGGCCGATTCCGTGGATGTCGCTTCGGTCGCCGGTCCCCTCGGCGTCGGCCGCGAGGAGTCTCTCGCCGAGCAGTTGGTAGCCGCCGCAGAGGCCGACTACCGGCCCGTCGAACGCCCGGAGTCGGTCGTGAAAGCCGCTCTCTCGGCACGCGAGGAGGTCGTCTGCGGTGTTTTTCGTCCCCGGGAGGACGACGGCGTCGGCCGCAGAGAGGTCAGAATCGAGCGGAATAAAGGCGACGCGGACGCCCGGTTCCGCCGCGAGAGGTTCGAGGTCAGTCGCGTTCGAGATGCGCGGCAGGCGCGGGACGGCGACGGTGACGCCCTCGTCGTCCGCGCCGTCGGGCGACGACGCCTCCCGCCTCCGCTCTCCGCCGAGCGTCGCGCGTTCGTCCTCGGCGGGGAGAGAGACGCTGTCCTCCTCGGGGAGTCCGGGGTCGTCGTACGGCAGGACGGCCACAATCGGGACGCCCGTTCGCTCCTCGAAGGCGTCGAGTCCGGGGGCCAGAATCGACCGGTCGCCGCGGAACTTCGTCACCGCCGCGCCGACGACGCGTTCGCGCACGTCGTCGGGCATCAGTTCGAGCGTTCCGAGAAGCGACGCGAACACGCCGCCGCGTTCGATGTCGGCGACGAGAAGCACGTCCGCGTCGGCGAAGCGCGCCGTCTCGACGTTCGCCAAGTCCCTGTCGTGGAGGTTTATCTCCGCTATCGACCCCGCGCCCTCGGCGACGACGACGTCGTGGCGGTCCGCGAGGCGTCCGTGGGCCGCCGCCGCCGCCGTCCGCGCGCGGTCCCAGTGCGTCTCGTAGTAGTCGCCCGCAGAGAGGTGCGCGACTGCGTCGCCGTCGACGACGAGTTGTGACTCGCCGTCGCCGCGGGGTTTCAACAGGACGGGGTTGTGGTCCGTCGTCGGGTGGACGCGCGCCGCCCGCGCTTGGGCGAACTGCGAGACGCCGACTTCGCCGAAGACCGAGGCGTCTCCGGCCGCGTCTTCGGAGTCGGGTCCTCGGACGGCGTCGGCCCGCGGGACGGCGCGGGCGTTGTTGCTCATGTTCTGGGCTTTGAACGGCGCGACGGAGACGCCGCGGTCGGCGAGGCGGCGGCAGAGGCCCGCGGCGACGGTGCTCTTGCCGACGTGGCTCGCGGTGCCAGCGACGAGGAGTGTTCGGCCGTGACGGGACGCATCGCCGGTCCGCGCGTCCGAGATGTCGCCGTCGGTCATACGCGTACGCTCGTCGCCGGGGACAAGAACCTCACCGGTCCGGGACGGAGAGGGGGTCGTCGGCCGTCCAGTCGAGATAGAGGGCGGCGCTCCACGAGAAGCGGTCGCTCCCCCGGCCCGCGCCCGTCTCGGGGTTGAAGTACTCGCGGAAGCCCTCCGATTCGATGAGCGAGACGCTGTCCTCGCGGACGCGCGCCGCCGCCTCGTCGAACCCGACGCGGCGCAGGCCGCGTTCGAGGAGCCAGTTCGTGTTCTGCCACACCGGGCCGCGCCAGTAGCGGTCGTAGTCCACGTCGGGGCCGACGTACGACGGAACGACGCGGTCGTACGCGAGGAACGCAGAGAGCGTCTCGCGGAGTCGTTCGCGCTGGTAGTCGTCGGGGACGCCCGCGAGCATCGGGAGGAGTCCGGCGACGGAGGGGACGGAGAGCGGTTCGTCGGACACGAGGTCGTGGGAGACGTACAGGCCGAGTTCGTCGTCCCACCGTCGTTCCCGGAGGGCGCGTCGCGTCGCGTCCGCCTGCGCGTCCCACTCTTCGGCTTGCTCCTCGTCGCCCGCGTCGGCGAACATCTCGGAGAGCGACTCGCAGGCCCGGACGTACAGCGCGTTCGTCAACACGTCCTCGACGACGAACGGCGACTCTTCGCGGAGGCGCTTTTCGTCCCAATCGACCGCGCGGCCCTGTCGGACGAGGGCGACGTATCGGTCGTAATCCCAGTCTGTCGGGCGTTGGGCGGCGAAGTCCTCGTCTTTGCGGTCCTCGCGGACGTACTCAACGTCGCCGGGGTCGAATCGTTCGAGGGGGCCGCGCCACGCGGGCGAGTCGTCCATCCCCGTCGCCCACGGGTGGCGCACCCAGACGAGTTCGCCGTCGTCCGAGCGTTCGGTGCGCCACCACTCGCAGTAGTCTCTGAGAGCGGGGAGGACGGCGTCGCGGAACGACTCGTCGCCGGTCCGTTCGTACACGTGCCGCGCGGCGGGGACGACCATCGGCGGTTGCGTGATTCCGCTCGTCCGGACGGTTCCGCCGGTTCGGTCCGCGGCGATACCCCACTCTTCGGGGCCGGGAAAGTAGCCCTCGGCGTCCGACCAGAACGCTATCTGGGGCACCATCCCGTTTCGCCACTGGGCGTCGAGGAGCGTCCGAATCTCTCGTTTCGCCGCCGCGGGGTCCGCGCGGACCAGACCGACGGCGACGAACGCGCTGTCCCAGTTCCACTGGAACGGGTACAGCGTCGCCGACGGGATGGTGTAGCCGTCTCGGCGGTTCGATTCGAGAACAGAGACCGCCCGGGTTCGCGTCTCGTCGGTGTCGCCGCGCATGCGTCTCCCTGACGCGGGCGCGGTCAAGAACGGTTCGGTCGCTCCGTCCCCGGCGGCCGAGACACCGACGCCCGGTCGTCGGTGACGACGCCGTAAGCCGCCTCGGTGACCGAGTCGGGGACCGCCCCGTCGGCGTACCGAGAGTCGAGGGCCGCGAGCAGAGCGTCGCGAACGCAGGCGCGGGCCGCACCGCCCACGTCGGTCGCACTCCCGGAGTAGGCGGCGGCGTCGCCCGTCGGGTCGCAGGCGGCGACGACCGCGTCCGTCGTCGTCCCCGGAAATCCCGTCCGCGAGAGGAGCGTCGCCGCCTTCGCCTCCGCCGCGACGGCGACGAGGTTCGCGAGTGCGCCCGGGTCGAGAGCGCGCGTCGTCCCGACGAAGAGGTTGACGGTACCGGCGGGCGTCGCGTCGGCGTCGTCCTCCCTCCCGTCCGACTCGGGTCCTCCCTCATCCGCATCGACGGGCAACGCGGCGGGGTTGTTGACGCCCGCCGTGGCGAGGGCTTCGACGGGGCCGAGTCGGGCGACGCGGGCGTGCCGCATCGAGACGCCGGTGAGCAACGCCGGGCCGTCGGCTTCGAACCCGACGTCTGCCAGTCGGCGCGCGACGTAGCCGTCCACGTCTCTGTCGGCCCACCCCTCGGGGACGCTGACGTTGTACGCGGCGGGGCCGACGGACTCGCCGCCGCCGTGACCCGTCGAGAGCCACCGCGTCTCGGGTCTGTGGAGGCGGCAGACGCCGTCGCGGACGAGGCAGTCGAAGACGCTGTCTGACACGCCTCAGGCGTCGAGGAGGGCGTCGATGAGTCTGTCGTTCTCCTCCGGGAGGCGGACGGCGACGCGGACGTGCGAGTCGAGTCCCGGGAACGTCCGCGCGTCCCGGAGCGACAGTCCGCGCTCGCGGGCGTGCGCCAACACGGCGTCTACGTCTCTGTCGCCCACGTCGAGGAGGAGGAAGGGAGCGTCGGACGGGGAGACGCCGTAGTCGTCGTCGAGTGCGTCTCGCATCCGCGCGCGCTCTTTCGCGACCCTGTCGCGCGTCTCCGCGACGAACGACGACTGCCGCATGCAGAACTCGCCCACGTCGGCGGCGGGCGCGGAGAGCCCCCACGTCGGACGCGCGCGTTCGAGTCTGTCGAGGATGCCGCCCGTCGCGACTGCAAAGCCCGCCCGGAGGCCGGGCATGCCGAACATCTTCGTCAGCGAACGGGCGACGACGACGCCGTCCTCGCCCGCGAGACTGGGAAACTCCGTGAAGTCGAGAAACGCCTCGTCTGCGACGAGGACGGTTCCCGCCTCGCGACACCGCCGGAGGAACGCGCGGAGGTCGGTCGGCGGATACGCCTCGCCCGTCGGGTTGTTCGGGTTGCAGACGACGACGGCGGCGTGTTCCGTGGGGTCCACCGAGAGCAGTTCGTCGTGGGCGACGGGGACGGGGACGCCGCCTTGGAGCCTCACTTCGCGGTCGTACTCGCCGAAACTCGGTTCGGGGAGGACGACCGTCTCACCGCTATCGACCGTGACGCCGAACGCGAGGCGGAGGGCGGCGAGTCCGCCCGCCGTCGGGACGACCTGTTTGGGGTCACAGTCGACGTACTCCGCGGCGGCGATGCGGTATTCGGCGTAGTCGTCGGCGGGGTACCGAGAGGTGACGCCGAACGCCGCCTCGTACGCCATCGCCGACCCGGGAGGACGGCGCGGGTTCGTGTTCGCGCTGAAGTCCACGAGTCGGTCGTCTTCGCAACCGCCGTGCGGGACGCGCGACGTCGAGGAGACGGCATCAGGGTCCATCGTCTACGTCGAGACGGGCCAGAATATCAAGCGTTGCGTCGGCTACGCGTTCGCGGACGCGTTCTCGCGACGCGAGATGGAGCGCACCCCCCATCGCGGCACCCTCCTTTGCGACGCCGTCCGCGTACGCCGAAAGCGGTCCGGCGTCCGGGGCGTCGAACCCCGGGTCGGTGACGGCGAGTTCGAGGTCGAACGACGCCGCCGCCGCGTCGAGTTGCGGCACGTCGTCGCGCAGGTACGACGTCGTCGCGAGCGTCATCGGGTCGGGGACGCCCGCGTGGCGGACGAGTGCGGCGACGGCGAGCATCTGCGTCCCGCCGCCGAGGACCACGTCGGTCCCCGACTGGAGTGCGCCCGCGACGAGTCCGGCGGCCACCGCGAGGACGGGGTCGCCGACGAACCGGACGGCGAGTTCGGGGGTGTGAGCCGCCTGCCCCGGTTCGACGCCCGAGGAGTCGAACGCCTCGGCGACGACTCGCTCTTTCAGTTCGACGGGATTCTCCGGGAGCGACGACGAGACGCTCCACTCCTCGCCGAGAGCGCGGAGGACGGCCATCGCCGTCGTCGTCCCGCCGGGCACCGTCTCGCCGACGACCACCTCCTCGTCGGGAAGCGCGCGGCCGAGTTCCCGCGCGGCGGCGAACGCTCCCGGCGCGGTCTGGACGGGGTCCGGTTCGCCGATGTCGCGGCCGGGTTTCGCGCCGACGCCGACGGTCGGTGCCGCCGTCGGGCGGGCCAGACCGCCGTCTACGACGAGCGTCTCGAAGTCGAGCAGTTCGTACACCGCGCGGGTGACCGCCGCGGGCGTCGGACAACCGGACGGACTGACCGGCGTGACCGGCGCGCGAATCGGCCGCCCGTAGGTCAGAATCTCCGCGTCGGCGCTCGGCGTGTGGAGGAGGAGGTCACGCGTCGCGCCGGCGGCGCTGATTCCGTCTCGCTCCGCCGTGCGGGTGGCGCCCGCCACGAGTATCAGTCGCACAGGTCCTCCGCGAGTTCGGCGTCGTCCGGTCGGTTCACGTTGACCGCGAGGCGGGCGTCGTACGTAACCCGCACGGTGTCTGCCGCCGACTCCGAGACGACGTTCAACCCCGTCGGCGCGAGTTCCCGCCCGTCGCGGTCGAACGTCGTATCCACCGACGCGCCGAGTCGGCGCTTCAGGGCCGCCGGAACGCAGACCGTCACCGAGGCGAACCCGTCGTCTTCGCCGTCCTCGTCGCCTCCTCTACCGCCGACCCGCTTCGACGCCGCTATCGCGTCGTCGACGTGGCGCGCGGTGACGAGAGGGACGTCGGCGGCGACGGTGACGACCGGACGGCCCACCGAGTCGAGCGCGTATCGCAGGTCTTCGACGTAGCCGTTCCCGGGCGTCTCGACCGTCGCGAGACCGATATCTCGAGCGCGAGACGCCGTCTCGGGCGCGTTGGGCGAGACGACGGCTCGGACGGTTTCGACCCTGCTCTCGCGCAGTGCCGACGCGACGCGGTCGAGCATCGGCGTCCCGCAGACTTCGACGAGGGGTTTCTCCGTCTCGCCGCCGAGGCGGGTGCCGCGGCCGCCGCACATCAAAAGAGCGTCCACGCTATCACCCCCGCGTGGAGTCCGACGGCGCGCCCGAGTTCGTTCGCCGCGCCGAACGCGTCGCCGCTGACGCCGCCGAGATGCTCTTCGGCCCATCGGCCGACGAGGTGTGCGACGCCGACGGGCGCGAGTGCCGCGGCGACGACGCCCGCCCCGCCCACCACCGCGGCGACGAGAACGAGGGGGACGAGCGTAATCGCGACCGAACCGAAGTCCGAAGCGTCGGCGTCGCCCGCGAGTGCGGAACCCATCCCCTCGTGGGCCGGGCGGCCCGTACAGACGAGGTACGCCATCCCGGCCTTCGCGCCGACTTCGGCGGCGAGAGCGACGGCGAAGACGGCCGGCGGATGCCACCCGCGCGAAACCGTGAGAGAGAACGCGCCGAGGGCGAGAACGAGGAGGACGACGCCGAGCGAAAGCGCGCCGCCGACGCCGGTAGACGAATCTTTCAGCACGTCCCGCCGTCGCGCCGCGTCGCCGTGGACGGCCGCGGCGTCGCCGAGGTCAGCGAGGCCGTCGGCGTGTGTGACGCCGGTGAGGAGGTAGAGAGCGGCGAGATAGAGCGCGACCGCCGTCGGTGCCGGAAACGGGACCGAGAGCGCGAGTGCCGCGAGAGCGCCCGCGACGTAGCCGACGAGGGGGAAGGCGGCGGGCGTCCGGCGGAACGCCTCCCACGACTCCTCGTCGGTCCGAACCGGCAGGCGAGTGAGGAACGCCAGACCGCCGCGAACGGCGGTCACGAGCACGCGACCACCACCGCGAGGGCGACGGCGAGGAGTCCGGCGCGGCGCGCCAACGCGACGGCGCGAGAGGCGTCGGCGGCCGAGGGGAGCGACGGCGTCCCCATCCCCGCCGTGGTCGGGTCGAGGTCGTACGCCGCCGGGTCTAACTCGTACGCGCCGGGCTTGACCAGTCGCGCCGGAAGCGTCACCGCCATCGTCGCCATCGGCCATCCGGAGTTCGGCGAGGCGGGTCGGCGCGCGAGCCACCGAACCCGGTCGGAGGCGACGACAGTCGGCGTCCCGGCGGCGACGGCCAAAAGCAGCGCCGAGAGGCGCGCCGGGACCCACATCACGGCGTCGTCGAGGCGCGCGGGTGCCCACCCGACGGGCTTCGAACGGTAGCCGAGCATCGAGTCGAGCGTGTTGACGCCCTTCACCCACGCGGCCGCCCCCGCGGCCAACGCGAGCGACGACGGCGCACAGACCGCGAAGGCCGCGAGGGGCGCGACGAGGCCGTCCGCGAGGTTCTCCGCGACGCTCTCGACGGCCGCAGAGCGGAGGTGGGCGGCGTCCAGTTCGGAGGCGTCGCGCCCGGCCAGAGAGCGAAGCGACAGGCGGGCGGATTCGACGTCCGCGTCCGCCTCGGCGACCACCTCGCGGGCCGAATCGAGGAGCATCCGGAGACTCGTCGTCGAGAAGAGCACGAGTCCGGCGAGGGCGACGCCGACCCACGGGTCGAGCACCGAACCGGCGGCGACGACGGCCGCGGCCGCGGCCGCGAAGGCGAGAGGGAGGAAGACGGCGGCGGCGACGCCGACGCGTCGGGGGTTCACCCACTCGCGGTCCACCGCGCCGACGAGGCGGCCGAACCGAGCGACCGGGTGGACGCGGTCGGGCGGTTCGGCGACGGCGGCGTCGAGGGCGGCGGCGATGACGACTGCGGCCCCGGCGGTCAGGGGCACGGGTCGCCCCCCTCGCGGAGGCGGGCCGCGAGCGATTCGAGCGAGACGTCCGAAACATCGACGAACCGCCCGCCGACGGCTTCAACGCCGCCGTCCGTTTCGGAGTCGTCGCCCACGTGGACCACCGATTCGGGGGCGACGCCGAGGCGGTTCGCGAGCGTCCGGAACGACTCGGGGTGCGGTTTTCGCCACCCGCAGGCGACGCTCGTCACCGTCGCGTCGAACGCGTCGCGGTCGAACGCGGCGCGGATGGTCGTCCGCGCGACGAGTTCGGGAACAGAACAGTTCGAGAGGAGGCCGACCGGTCCGCGTTCTCGCGCCGCGGCGACGGCGTCGGCCGCACCGGGACGCGTCTCCACCTCGGGGTCGAACGCGGCGACGACGGCCCGGCGGGCGGCGTTGGCGGGGACGTCCACGCCGCGAGAGCGGAGGGCGGCGGCGACGTGCGCCGGGAGGGGTACCTCCGCGCCCGAGGGCGCATCGACGTGGACTTCGGCGTAGGCGTCCGCCCAGTCGTCGGGTACCGCGACGCCGCGTTCGCGGAGTTCCGCCGCGACTGCCGCCGCGGGGTCGGCGGTGCGGTCCACGGAGACGAGAGTGCCGAAGAGGTCGAACGAGACTGCCACTACAGGTGGATTGGCGAAACCGAACTTGAATTTGCCGGAGGTCGGGGGCTGGTCAGTCGCTCTCGTCGTCGGTTCGGAGCGACGCCCACGCGCGGAGATATCGCGCCCAGTACCCGCGATAGTCGCCGTAGTGCTCGCTCAGTCGTTCGACGTCGTCGTCCGACGCCGACTCCAGACCGTAGGCGTCCGCGACGGCCGCCCGGAGGCGACGCTCTCCGAGAGGGAGAAGCGACGCCCGGCCGAACCCGCGCAGTCCGACGGCGGCGGCCGACCGCCGGTCGAACCCGCGAATCCCACGGAGGCGGGCGACGAGGGTCGGCGTCGGGAGGGAATCGAGGTCCTCCTCGGCGAACGCCTCCGCGGCGTCGAGGACGGTTCGCGCCGTCCGGTCGGAGAGCGTCGCGCGAACCGCGTCGGGGGCCGCCGCGACGCGTTCCGGCGTCGGAAACAGGCGGAGGTCGGCGTGGTCCACGGAGACGACTCGGCCGACGGCGTCGGCCAGAGAGCGTTTCCGCCGGACGGCGACGGGCGTCGGCGTCCGCCGGGAGAGGGCGGTCCAACAGGCGGCCTCGAACGGCGTCGTAAACCGGAGCGGATGATAGCCGCACACGTCGGCGACGACGCGCGCGAACGCGGGGTCAGAGCCCGCGGCGTCGTACAACGGAGAGAGGTCGGTAGAAAGCGAGAGCACGGCGTCGAGATGCGTCGCGACGGCGGACCCCTCGCCCGGTTCGTCCACCCACTGGACGCGGGCGTGAACGAGTCCCGAGTCGTCGGTGTCGGCCGCCTGCGTCCGTCGGCCCGCCGAACCGTATCCGTCGACGCTGAGGTGGGCGACGAACGGTTCCGGCGCGAACCCGCCGGTGACGACGGCGTCACGGAGGCACACGATGCTGTCGGTAGACGGGACGAACCGCTCTGCGAACTCGGCGGACCGCCCGAACTCGAACGGTTCCGCGACGGGGAGAGCGAGACTCGTCCGCTTCGCGACTGCCATGGCGGACCCAGCGTTCGACGCCTCTTGAACCCCCGCCGAGAGCGCGGTGAAAGTGGCGGGTTCGGCGGAAGTAGAAGGGAGTCGGGCGGGTCGGCGGTCGGACTACCGAATCACGTTCGATTCGAGGTCACGGGGGTAGTACGTCAGCGTCTCGGTCCCGCTTTCGGTGACTGCGACGGTGTCGGAGTGGCGGTAGCCCGCCTCCTCGGTGTAGATGCCGGGTTCGATGGTGTAGACGTGGCCCGGCGCCATCCGGGCGTCCGACTCGACCGTATCGGTGTACGCTTCGGCGACGTGGTCGGTCCAGCCCCCGTCGATGTACGGCGGTTCGTGACCGTCGAGTCCGATGTTGTGCCCGACGTGGTGTTGCGCCAAGTCGGCGACGCCCTGTTCTTCGAAGTACTCCGAGACGGCGTCGTCGACGTATCCTATCTCGACGCCGGGTCCGAGAGCGTCGATGGCGATGGTTTGCGCCTCCAGCATCACCTCGAAGTAATGGACGTCCTCGGGCGAGGGGTCGCCGACGAACATCGTTCGTTCGAGTTCGGAGTAGTAGCCGTCGACGTTCGCCGTCGCGCCCGTGAGTATCACGTCGCCCTCCGAGAGGCGTTCGTTCGGCGTGTGACCGTGCGGAAGCGCCGTCTCGCGGCCGCTTATGTACCCCGCGGTGACCGGGCCGTCGCCGCGGACGCGGACGGCGTACCGGTCGCCGAGAGCGTCGAGCATCGCGCGCGACGCCTCCATCGAGGCGCGTTGCGAGACGGTGGCGGGGTGCGCACCGACGTCGGTGCACTCCGCGAGGTGGCGGTGCCCGAGGTTGGCCCACTTCGCGGACTCGCGGATGCAGTCTATCTCGGCGTCCGATTTCTCCCACCGCATCCGACCGACCCAGTGTTGCGTCTCTACGTCGAGAAAGTCGGACAGCGACGGCCCCTGAAAGCCCATGACGCCCGGCGCGCCGTCCGCGTCGGCGGCGACGCGTCCCGCGCCGAGTTCGCGGAGCATCTCCGCCGCCGTCTCGGTGGGGTTCCCGCCGGGGTAGTCGAAGTAGCGGTGCACCGCGTCTATCGTCGGCGTCTCCGACACCCGGTCGACTTCGAGGCGGGGGACGGTGATCTCGACGCGGTCTTCGGTCACCGCGAGGACGACCGGTCGTTCCGTCTGGACGTGGTGAAAGCCGGTCAGATACTCGATGCTCGTCGCGTCGAACCACACGCCCGCGTCGGCGTCCGTGTCCGCGAGTCGGCCCCGGACCAACGCGAGACGCGTCTCGAACTCGGAGTCGGGAAGGCGAGTCGCCATAGTCGCACCTGGGCGCGGGGCGATAAATAGCTACGAAACGCGGAAACGTTCGGGCGGCGCAAGCGGGGGACGGTGCGAGAGACGGGTCGCGCCGAGTCGCCTCAGATACCGTCCGCTCCGTCGTCGTCGGCGTCCGTGCGGTCGCTTTCGACGTCCGCTATCTCTTCGAGGTTTCGCTGGTCGTTGGCTTCTGCTGCATCGACGCCGCCTTCGCGGGTGCGGTCGGACATCGCCTCACCCGTCAGTTCGTTGTAGACGGCCTCGCGCGCCTCTTCGGCCGTGTCGTACTCGTCGTCGAGGCGGTCGAACACGCTTCCGAGCGACTCCGTCTCGTTGGGCAGGTCGCTCCGTTGGTCCGAGTAGGCCCGCGACAGTTCTTCGCTGGTCGCGGGGTATTTGTGGTCGTTCAGGGAGGTGTCCGTCTCTTTGAGGATGTTCTCGACGTGTTCGGTGCGTTCGTGTCTGCGTTCGTTCGCGTCTCGGATGTCTCGTTCCGCCAAGTCGTCCGGGTCGTCGGGTGCCATATTCTGAGAGAGGCACGCGACGCCAAAGACCGCTGTGGCCCGGTCGAGAACAGGTCGAAAGAAGCGGTCGAAGCGCAGACGCCGGCCGCGACGCTCAGTCGTCCGACGCGTCGGTCGATGCCGACGCCGTCTCCGACGTCGCCTCGGCGACGGATTCGACGTCGACGTCCACCCACTCGCCGTCCGCGCGCGCGGACTCGTACGCCGCCTCGGTGACCGCGGTGACGCGCAGGCCGTCGTGGGCCGTCGCGGGCGGGTCCGTCCCCTCGCGGAGGGCGCGCAGGAAGTCCGAGGCGCGGTTGTGCTGTTTCTCGAAGTCGACGTAGGGGAGATGTTCGGTGCTGTCGGGGTCTATGGTCTTCAGGTTTCGAGGCTCCCACTCGCGGCCTTCGAGATAGACCGCTCCCTCGTCGTCCCAGACGTGGATGTGTTCGCGCGTCGCGGGGGCGTCGCCGTTGACCGAGACGGTGGCCGTTGCCCCCTCTTCGAACTCGATGCGGAGACTTCCGACGCCGTCGACGCGGCGTTCGTCGTCGATGAACTGCATGTCCGCGGAGACGGCAGTCGGCGTCAGTCCGGTCGTCCACAGGACGGCGTCGAGCAGGTGGCTCCCGGTGTCGTAGAGGTAGCCGCCGCCGCTCAGGTCGGGATTCTGTCGCCACGTGTCCTCGAAGCGGTCGACCCAGTTTTGCGTCACCTCCGCCGTGAGCCAGTTCGGCGAACGGTCGGTCCCCTCCCAGCGCTCTCTGGCCGTCCGGAACGAGGGGTTGAGGTGGCGCTGGTAGCCGACCATCAGCATCTCCTCGCTCTCTCGGGACCGTTCGTACAACTCCCGGGCCGTCTCCAGGTCCGTCGTCATCGGCTTGTCGCAGTAGACGTGGAGTCCGGCGTCGAACGCGGCGGACACCTGCTCGTAGTGGAGGGTGTGCGGCGTCCCGATGAGAACCGCGTCCAGGTCCGTCTCCTCCTCGTACATCGTCCGGTAGTCCTCGTACTGCGAAGACCCCGGGACGTGGAACGTCTCTCCGCCCTGCGTTCGTGCGGACTCGTTTACGTCGCAGAGTGCGGTGACAGACACGTCCGGGTGCGCGTCGAACTCGCCTCCGACGGTGGTGCCGATGAATCCCAATCCGATGATACCCATCTGTAACGGCGTCGTGAAAGAACGGTCGTCGTCCATCTGTGATGTCGGTAGTCGGACCGGCTAAATAGATGTTTGGTGGCTGTCATTCGTCCGGTCGATAACGTCCGTGAAATCGACACGACAGCGAGCGAATCCAGCGAACCCAGCGAATCCGCTCCGAATCGCGGGGGTTCCGCGCGGTCGCCGCCGTCACCAGCGGTCGTGGACGTGTTCGCGGACGTGTTCGTCGTAGACGGACGCGACCCGTTGGAATTGGTCCGACGAGAGGGGCGGGAGCGACGCGGCGGCGACGTTGTCGGCGATGTGTTCGGGGTTCAGCGACCCGGGGATGACCGTCGAGACGGCGTCGAACGACAGAATCCACCGAAGCGTGAACTGCGCCAGCGTCGTCCCCTCGGGGACCACCGCGCCGAGTTCGTCGGCCGCCGTCAGGCCCGCCTCGAACGGGACGCCCGCGAACGTCTCGCCCACGTCGAAGGCGTCGCCCTCGCGGTTGTAGTTGCGGTGGTCGCTCTCCGGGAAGTCGGTGTCGCGCGAGAGTGCGCCCGTCAGGAGGCCCGAAGCGAGGGGGACGCGGACGACGACGCCGACGTTCCGTCGCTTCGCCTCGCGGAAGAACACGTTCGCTGGGCGCTGGCGGAACGGGTTGAAGATTATCTGCACCGTCTCGACGCCCGGATACTCGATGGCCTTCAACCCCTCTTCGACTCTCTCGACGCTGACGCCGAAGTGAGAGAGTTTCCCGTCGTCTCGCAGGTTCGCGAGGGCGTCGAACGTCTCGGGGCGGTAGTACGTCTCGGTCGGCGGGCAGTGCAGTTGAAGCAGGTCCAACGAATCGACGCCGAGGTTCTCGCGACTCCGGTCGACGAACCGTTCGAGGTTCTCCTCGGTGTAGCGGTCGGCCTCGTGCGGGTCGAGGCGGCGGCCCGCCTTCGTGGCGACGGTCACGTCGTCCCACGCGTCGTACTCGTCTACGACGTCGCCGACGAGTCGTTCGCTCCGTCCGTCGCCGTAGACGTCCGCCGTGTCGAGGAAGTCGATACCCTCGTCCAACGCCGCGCGGACGGCGTCTCGTCCCTCCTCGTCTGTCACGTCGCCCCAGTCGCCCCCGAGTTGCCACGTCCCGAGGCCTATCTCGGTCACGTCGTACCCCGTCGTTCCGAGTGGTCGATGGTTCACGTCGGAGAGATGTCACCCCGGTCCCGTAAGTGTAGGTCACCCGGCAGGGCGGACGGACGAACTCGCGGGGACCGACTTGCGGCGTTGTGCGCGCGACGCGCCGGACCGCCTGAGGGATATACGGGCGGCGACCGTCGCCGAAGACAGATGAGCCTCGAACAGACGCAAGCGCCCGACTTCACCCTAGAGAACACCGCCGGTGGCGAGACGACGCTCTCGGAGACGCTCGACTCCGGGCCGACGGTGGTCCTCGTCAACCGCGGCCACTGGTGTAGTTTCTGCGCGGAGCAACTCCAGACGTTCAGCGAGGTGTCGTACGACCTCTGGTTCAACGACGGCGTCGACGTCGTCCCCGTCGTGACCGACCCGATAGACGACGTGACGGAGATGCGAGACCGGTTCGACCTCGACATTCAACTGCTCGCGGACCCCGAGGGGTCCGTCGCAGACCGGTACAGCGGTACCGAAGAGACGAGTCACGGACTCACCGGCGTCGCCGCGACGTACGTCGTAGACGAGGACGGCACCGTCCGGTACGAACACGTCTCGGACCACCCCGCGGACAGAACCCACGGGAACTGGGTTCGATACTTCGTCCGCAACGGCTACGAAGACCCGTTCGAGGGCTGAGTCTCGACGCCCGATTTAAGCACCTGCCAGCACGTACGTCCGGCTATGACCTCCCTCGCGGAGTTTGTCCTCCCCGACACGGCGTTCCCGTTGGGTCGCATCTTCGAGACGCGTCCGGAGGCCCGGTTAGAACTGGACCGCGTCGTACCGAACGCAGACACCGTCATGCCGTTCTTTTGGGTCCACGACGCGGACGGCGAGATGCGGGAGGTTCTGTCTGTGTTCGACGGCCTCACCGAACTACGGTCCGTCACGCTGATGGAGGATTTGGGCGACAAGGGCCTGTTCCGCGCGGAGTGGAACCCCGAGTACATGGGCATCATGGGCGCAGTCGCCGCGGCAGACGTGACCGTCATCTCGGCGAGTGGGTCGAAGTCGGGGTGGACGTTCGAACTCCGCGCGGAGGCGGTCCGGTCTTTCTCGCAGTTCCAAGCGTACTGCGACGACCACGAGATACCGGTCACTCTGGCTCGCCTCAACCGACTCACCGAGACGACGACCGGTCGGGGGTACAACCTGACTGAAGGACAGTACGAGGCGTTGATACTCGCGTTCGAGAGGGGCTACTACGACGAACCCCGCGAGACCAACCTCGAAGAACTCGCGGAGGAACTCGGCATCTCCCGTCCCTCGTTTTCCGCGCGCCTCAAGCGCGGCTACCGCAATCTCCTGACGGCCACCATCGTCGACCAAGAGCCGTAAGCGAACACGGATACACGGTGTCCGTAGAGAGCGCCCTCCTCGAACCGAACGACCCTCCACGTTGTCGTTTCGAACACGTTTCTGAGACGAATACAATCACTCGCACGCGTGAGAATAACTGTAGTAGCTCGACTCCGTATCGACGAGCGTGTTAGTAAGTCTCTATCAGTACAAACACGAGGAGGTCCAGTTCGACGACAATCGGACCACCGGCGAGTCCCAGACGGCGGATTCCATCGATAGAGAGCCAAAAGAGTACTTCGGCGAAGAACTCGACGTAGACGCCGCCACGTGGGAGACTGTCGACTTCGAGGGGTCGCCGATACAGCGACGCGAAATCTCGCTCGACGACGTCACCGCGGTGACGATACCGGACGGGTTCGGCTCCGACGACGAGGAGCTTCCGGGGACGACGGTCCAGATTCGACGCGAAGGCGGCATCGAACAGGTAGAACACGCCGTACTGATCGAAGCCGAGGACCGAAACCCGTAGGCTCTCAGCCGGTAGCCTTCGCGAAAACGAGTCCGCTCTCCCCGAATTGAACGGGGGACATGCCGATCTACAGTCGGCTGCTCTACCAGGCTGAGCTAAGAGCGGTCACGTTCGTCTATCCGACTGTCGCTCTTAAGGATTATCAATTCCGCCCGTTCGAGGCGATTCGTCCGAACATTGAAATACTATCGGGAGAATAAACGTGACGAATGAGTAAGATAACGTTCCGCGCCGACGACGACCTCGTCGAGCGACTCGAGGCGGGAGAGACCTCGAAGAGCGAGGTGATGCGCGACGCACTGCGCACGTACCTCGACCGCGCGGAACGCGACACGTCCGACGCGTCCGATCCGATAGACGAGACGCTCACCGCCCGCGTCGACGAACTAGTCACGGAACGAGTCGACGAACTCCTCGCAGACCGCCTCGACCGACGGACCGCCGCTCCGCGAGACGTCAACGTCAACCTCACGGTAGAGGGCGTGACGACGACCGAAGACGGCGTGAACGGCGCGGAGACGACAGAATCGGTCGAAAAACGTAAGACAGAGACCGACGACGCCGAGACGGCCGCCGAAGACGGCGCAAACACCTGCGAGAAGTGCGGCGAGAGCGTGTCCGACGAACACGTCTACTGTCCCAACTGCGGCGAGAAGGCCAACCACCGCGTGTTCTGCGAATGCGGGGACGAACTCCGCTCCGATTGGGCGTTCTGCCCCGGGTGCGGCCGCCGGACATCCGCTGCTGACGTGCTCGAACGCTCGTAGCCTCCGTCAACCCTCCGTATACGCCGTTTCGACCCCTTTGTCTTACACCCGCCGTTACATTTATAAGTTACCGCTCTGTGGTAACTCTCGCGTAAGACGGTCGTCTTACACACCGCCCTCGTGGGGAGAACGGCTCTCGGTCCCGCGTTTTCGGGTGTGTAAGACGTTCGCACAGGAGTGCGCGCCGTCTTACCGGGGGAATGTAAGAATATGGAGCGTGTGACACTACGAATTCCGAAGCAGCAGATCGAGGAAGTTGAGCGCATGGTCGAAACCGGGGAGTTCCCGAACCGGAGTGAGGCCATCCGTTCAGCGGTTCGCGAGATGCTCAACGAACAGCAGTCCGAGAACCGCGAGCGCTCGGGCAAGCGAACCTGGGCCAAGGTGTAAGACGATGCAGGATATCGTCAGAGAGGCCATGGAACGCGACGAGGCAGAGAAACAGGCCGCCGACATGGCCGACGATGACGACGGATTCGGTGACCCCCGAATCGTCATCGTCGGCTGCGGCGGCGCTGGTAACAACACGATAAACCGACTCTACAACATCGGCGTAGACGGTGCCGAGACGGTGGCTATCAACACCGACAAACAGCACCTCAAGATGATAGAGGCCGACACGAAGATTCTGGTCGGCAAATCCCTCACGCAGGGCCTCGGCGCTGGCGGCGACCCCTCGATGGGCGAGCGCGCCACCGAGATGGCCCAAGGGACGATAAAAGAGGTTCTCGGCAACGCAGACCTCGTGTTCGTCACCGCCGGTATGGGCGGTGGCACCGGGACCGGTGCGGCACCCGTCGTCTCGAAGATAGCAAAAGAGCAGGGAGCCATCGTCGTGGGCATGGTCTCGACGCCGTTCAACGTCGAGCGTGCGCGCACGGTGAAAGCCGAGGAAGGACTGGAGAAACTCCGCAACGAAGCGGACTCCATCATCGTCCTCGACAACAACCGCCTGCTGGACTACGTGCCCAACCTCCCCATCGGGAAGGCGTTCTCCGTGATGGACCAGATCATCGCGGAGACGGTCAAAGGCATCTCCGAGACCATCACTCAACCCTCGCTCATCAACCTGGACTACGCGGACATGTCCACCATCATGAACCAGGGCGGCGTCGCGGTGATGCTCGTCGGCGAGACGCAGGACAAAAACAAGACCCAAGAGGTCGTCAACGACGCGATGAACCACCCGCTTCTCGACGTGGACTACCGAGGCGCATCCGGCGGCCTCGTCCACATCACGGGCGGTCCGGACCTCACCCTGAAAGAGGCCGAAGGAATCGCGAACAACATCACGGAACGCCTCGAAGCGTCCGCGAACGTCATCTGGGGCGCTCGCATCCAAGACGAGTACAAGGGCAAAGTCCGCGTCATGGCCATCATGACCGGCGTTCAGTCGGCCCAGGTTCTGGGTCCGACGACGCAGAAACAGGCCGACAAATCCCGACAGAGCATCGAATCGGCTTCGGAGTTCGACGCGAGCAACAACGTCGAAGCCCCGAACCCGTCGTCCGGCACGTCTCGCAACGGCGGGTCGTGGCAGTCCGACGGCGGACGCGACCAGTCCGACACCAACAACGGACTGGACGTCATCCGGTAATCGGCTTCAGAACACGGCCACCGTCTCCATCGGTCGTCCACCTCGCCACCGTTTTCGGTCCGTCGGCCCGCGCGACGGATTCGGTCGCGCGGGTCGATTTTGCGGCGTCGAATCGAACCCCGAGCAGTCGCTCTCTTACACCGCCCGAAGCGACTCCAAGAGGCGACACTTCCGGCAGACGTCGCGGGCCGTCTTCGACCCGCACCGGTCGCAGTCGTCGAGGTCCACCTCGCCGTCGCCGCGGTATCTGTCTGCGGCGAGTTCCGCTATCTCCTCGTAGCCGGACATGATCGAGTGGCGGGTGCCCGGATGGTTATCTTCGAGTTCGAGCATCAACTCCTGAATCTCGCCGCGGAACGCCTCGGAGGAGTGAGGGCACTCGGTGATGTGCGCGGGCAGGTCTTTCAGGTGCGCGTAGAGGGCGACTTCCTTCTCGGGGATGTCCCGAAGCGGTTTCGCGCGCGGGACGAAGTCGGCAGAGCGGTTTCGGTCCTCGAACCGGCCGAGACTGGCGTCGAAATGTCGCGCCATCTGTTCGACGTCGCCCTCGAGGACGTTCATCAGCGCGGTTTCGGCTTCGTCGTCGAGGTTGTGTCCGGTGAGAAGTTTGTCCGCGCCGTACTCGTCGGCGTAGCGTTCGAGCAAGTCCCGCCGGAAGACGCCACAGTACGCACAGGGAGCCATGTTCTCGGGGTCGTCTTCGACCACGTCGTCCATGCGGACGCCGAACTCCTCCTCGTAGGTGACGAGTTCGTGTCGCATCTCGATGTCCGCCGCGAGTTCGACGCAGGCGTCGACGCTCTCGTCGCGGTAGCCCTCGATGCCCTCGTGGATGGTCAGCGCCACCATCTCGATGCGGGGGTCGGGGCCGAACGTCTCGTCTAAGATGTGGGTGAGCACGACGCTGTCTTTCCCGCCCGAGAGGCCGATGACCCACGTGTCGGGGTCCTCGGGGGTGGCGTCTCTCGGGACGAGACTGTCCTTTCGGATACGGCCGCGGACGCGCTTATCGACCGAGGCGCAAAAGTGCGTCTCACACAGGTGTCCGCCAGAGTAGGCCGCGTGCATCACCGCGTCACGGTCGCACTTGTCGCACTCCATCACCAGTCGCTTACCCGTCGGGAAGGATACCGGTTTCGCCTCCGGTATCACAGAAGAGACGGCGAGAAAACGGGTGGGAAGGGGGGGGGTGAGCATCCGACGAGTGCGACTCGGACGGCCCACGAAGGGGGGGAAAGGGGAAGTGGCCGAAGCGAACGCCTCTCGGATGCTATCGGTATATCCCTGCACGGGTTTTAAAACTCCATCGGTCGATCGAAGGCGGCGAAACGTATTCACCGCCGAAGGGTCGACCAACGTGCATGGAGCGAACGCGCGCCCTCGACCGGGTGGCGGAGATACTCGACGCGGTGACGTCCGGCCCGACACCGGTTCCCGTCCGCGAACTGTGGGTGTACGGCGACGTGGCACTCGGACTCGACCCCGTCGAACGTCTCGACGTCTACGTGACGAAGGACCTGCTTTTCGGCGGCGACTCGGACCGCGAAGCGGAGTTTCGGAAGTCCCACGGCGTCAAAGGCGTCGGCAAGAGCGTCTCCGCCGAGTGGGCGGACGCGTATCCCGAACATCTCCGCGCGAACGCGAACGGACACGCCGCACCGGAGAAATGCCTCGCCGCGCATCTGTTGGACGACGACGAACCCGTCCATCTGGAAGTCTGTAACGCCTCCTTCGACGACAACGTCACACAGCGATTGAAGGGCGCAGTCGCCCGCGACGCGTACGAACAGATACTCGACCCGCGCGGCGTCTGCCTGTACGCCGACGGTCAGCGCTCCGACGCCGCCTTGGAGAAACTCCGCGGCGGCGAACTCGTCTTCCCGACGCTTTCGGAGTCGTTGGAGATGCTCGGACTCGACGAGGACGAGGCGGCCGAGGCGGCGGAGACGGTCCGAGACTACCGCGTCTCCCAGTCCGGCGCGACGGTTCGCGGCGACGTGGTCTAATCCGCGGACGAGGCGGTCGGCGACGCGGACGCTCACTCGTCGTCGCGGTCACCGGACTGCGTCCGGCGAGCCGACGAGCGCGGTTCGTCACGTCGGCGTCCGAGTCGCCGCGCCCGGCGTTGAGCCTCCTCGCGGGCGATAGACTCCGCCTCTCTTCGGTCCATCACCTCCGGGTCGGCCGTCTCGGACTCGATTGCGTGGTAGAGCGCGACCGTTCCGCCGAGAGAGAGGAGGACGAAGACGAGAAACAGGCCACCGTCCATGTGTGAACCTCTGTACCCCCGATAGGTAGTTCTTCTCCCGCGGGCCGGAGAAGATATTTACCGCTCTGTGGGAACGTTCCGGTGTATGAGCCCTCCAGAACGCGACGACGACAGAGGCTGTCCGAAATGCGGCGGCACCGAAACCGAGATGGACTCGATAGCGACGAGCGGCACCGGTTTCTCGAAGCTGTTCGACGTACAGAACCGGAGCTTCACGGTGGTTTCCTGCGCGGACTGCGGCTACTCGGAACTCTACCGCCGCGGGTCCAGCGGGAACCTCGCGGACCTGTTTTTGGGGTAGTCACTTCGCGTCGGGCACGCGCCCGACCGTGACGTCGAACGGGACGACTTCGGCGCGACGGTAGCGTTCCTCGCGCATCTGTTCGACGACAGCCCGCCCCATCTCCCGCCAGTCGCGGCGAAGCGCGTCGTACTCCGACGCAGAGAGGACGCGGCGGAGTTCGGCTTCGTGGGCGTCGATGCCCGCGCCGCTCGCTTTCCGTGCCGCACTCTCGAGTTGGTGTTCGTCGTACGGCGGTTCGACCGTCTTCTGGTGGTAGTAGCGCCGCGTCCGCACGTCGCGCAGGCCCGTCGCAGAGAACAGTTCCGTCACCCGGTCGCCGAGGGCCACGTTCGTGGCGACGCCCTCGATGTACGCCTCGCGGACGGAGCGTTCGAGTGGGACTTCGGCGGCCACCGTCGAATCGACGCCCACGTCGGCGTTGTCGGGTTCGACGGCGGCGACGAGGCCAGAAGAGACGCGGGCGAACTCGGATACCGCCGCCGCGGGGTCGGGGAGATTGACCAAAAGCGCCTGACAGACCGCGAGGTCGAACGAATCGTCCGCGAAGGGGAGTCGCGTCGCGTCGCCGGTGACCGTCTGCAACCCCGTCCGTTCGCGTGCGACGCGCGCGAGTTCGGCGTCCGCGTCGAGACAGACCACCTCCCCGGGCGTCTCCTCGTCGAGGACGCGGGCGAGTTCGCCCGTCCCGGCCCCGGCGTCTAAGACGCGGGTTCGGTCGGAAAGAGAGAGATCAGAGAGGGCGTCGCGGGAGTCGTCCCACATCCCCTCTCGCGTCCGTCGCAGATACGCTTTCGAGAACTTCCGCACGGGCGTCGGTAGCCGCGGCGGCGACAAAAGAGAGTCGGTCCGCCCCGCGGGAGGCGGTTCAGTCGTCGCGTCGCGCCCGTCGCGCGAGTGCCGCGCCGCCACAGAAAAGTCCCGCGAGACTCGCGACCGGTCCGAACCCAGGCGTCTCGGCGTCCGACGCGGTTCCGGGTCGCGACTCGTTCGAGGTCGCCTCCCGCGTTCGGTCGTCCGCCGTCTCACCGGTCGAGTCGGTCGTCGCCGTCCGGTTCGTCGGACCCGTCGTCGCGTTCCCGTCCGCCGCCGTCGTCCGCCTCTCGGCCGTCTCCGACTCCGCACTCTCTGTGGTCCGGGCGAGAGTCGCGACGACGCCCGCGTGGTCGGAGGACCACAGGGTCCGCCCGTCTCCGGCGTCGATGCGGTCCGACGGCGCCGCGCCGACGCGGACGGCCGACGTGGGCGTCAGACCGCCTCGGACCAAGACGAGGTCCACCCGTTCGTCGAGACGCGAGTCCTCGTTTTCGAGTGTCGATCGCTGACAGCAGGTGTAGCCCGGGTCGTCGGGGGTGGCGGCCTCCCACGCGTCGGTGAAGTCGGCCGCCAGCGTCTCGTACGCGCCGCCGTCGAACGCGGGGCCGTCGTTCGCGTCGCCGAGGACGACGAGGGGGCCGTCGAGAGACCCGAGCGCATCCGCCAGTTGGGTCGCCTGCGCGTTCCGGACGCGTTCGGACGCCGATTCGAGGTGCGTGTTCACCACCGAGACGCCGCGTCCGCGGACCGTCGCCCGAACCGTCCCGTACCCCCGCTTGACCCGGTAGACGTCGCCGTCGACGGGGATGTCGAGGGCGGTGTCGAAGGCCGTCTCCGATGTCGATTCGACTGTCGCGTCGGCCCCCTCGCGAACGAGGACGGCGTCGCGGTCGGTCAAGCGAACGTCGAGTCGGCCATCCTCGGTGGCCGCCGGGAACTCGGCGTCGGCGTTCGTCGTCACCTGCGCCACCTCGTAGGGTACTCCTTCGCCCGCGAGGGCCGCGGTCAGTTCCGCGAGGAAGTCGACGGCGACGTTCTCGGCGTTCGTCTTCCCCAGCGTCGTCGCCTCGGCGGACGCGTCCGTCCGCACGAGGGCCGCCTCCTGCACCCCGACGACGTCGGGTTCGTGCGCCGCGAGTTCGGCCGCGATAGCCGCCATCCGGCGTTCGACCGCGCTGTCTCGGACGTCGCGGTACAACCGCCCGGCCGTCTCGGCGAGTTCGTCCGGCGACCGGACGAAAAAGAGCGAAGCGAGGTTCGCTCCGAGTCCGAGGTTACGGGTGGCGACGGTCACCTCGGAGTCGTCGCCGCGGGCGCGCGTTCGACGGGACCCGAGGCCGGTCGCGGAGAGACCGGCGACGGTGAGTGCGCCGACGCGAAGGGCGGTTCGCCGAGAGAGGGTGGTCGAAGAGGGCCCGGAATGCATTCGAGACGGGGTTGTCCGTCATCGGTGAAATAGCTTCTCGGTCCGAGAGGAGAGAGGTCGGAGATTCGCACACCTCGTCGGTCGCGCCGTCAGTTCTCCCGTATCTCTTTCACCCGGTCGATGTTCCACGCGAACCCTCTGCCGTCCTCCGTCGGCGTCTCCAAGACGAGAGGGACGTCAGCGAGGTCGGGGTGGTTGACGAACGCGTCCATCCCTTCCTCGCCGATGTAGCCCTCGCCGATGTGGGCGTGTTCGTCCTTGTTCGTCCCGCACTCGTGTTTCGAGTCGTTCAGGTGGACGCACTTCAGATGTTCGAGACCCACGGTGGCGGCGAGTTCTTCGACCGTCTCTTCGACGCTGTCGGCCGTCGAGAGGTCGTACCCCGCGGCGAAGGCGTGGGCGGTGTCGAGACAGATTTCGAGGTCCTGGCTCGACTCGTCGAGGACGTACGCCAGATGCTCGAAGTCGTCGCCCATCTTCGTTCCGCTCCCCGCGTCGCTCTCTATGAGGACTGTCACGTCGTCGGGGACGTCGAGTTCGTCGAGGACGGACACGGCGTTGTCGAGTCCCTGCTGTTCGCCCGCACCGGTGTGCGCGCCGAGGTGGACGTTGACGTAAGGGATTCCCAGTCTGTGGGCGGTGTCTACCTCCGTCTGCATCGAGTCGAGCGACTTCTCCCTGAGGCCGTCTTTGGGCGTACAGAGGTTCACGAGGTACGACGAGTGGATGACCCACGGGCCGTCGAGTTTGTCGGCCGTCTCCGTTCGGAACAGTTCCGCCTCGTCGTCGCCTATCTCGGGGTCGCGCCACACCTGCGGGGAGGTGGTGAATATCTGCCCGCAGGTGCCGCCGAAGGCGACCTGTCGGAAGACGGCGTTCGCGAGGTTTCCGTGGGGTGGCGTCTGCTCGTCACTCGAAACTTTCGAACTCGACATCGAGACGTGTGCGCCGACTTGCATGCCAGACCGCAGGAAGTAGATACCTATAGGGACTTCGGAGCGAGGTAGCGCGGCGAGCGAAGCGGTGGGGACCTATACGGGATGCTTTATCACCGAATACGGTATAGACGAGGTATGACTGGGGACGGACTCGCCGTCGGGGCGTCGGCACCGGAGTTCACCGCACCACTCGTCCGGCCGGACGGGAACGTAGTCGAAACGTCGCTCTCGGAGTTACTGGCGGACGGACCGGTGCTTCTCAGCTTCTACACGGTGGACTTCAGCCCCGACTGTATCGAAGAGTGGTGTTCCTTCCGCGACTTCGATTGGTTCGCGTCGGGCGACACCGTACAGGTCGTCGGCGTGAGCAAATCGGGGACCCGCCTGCACAAGCAGTTCATCGACCGACTCGACCTCAGCTTTCCGCTGTTCTCGGACCGTGACCTCGCCGTCGCCGACGCGTTCGACGTCGTCTACCGGTTTCTGAAACTATCGAAGCGTTCGAGGCGGTCCTGTTTTCTCGTCGATACCGACGGCGTCGTCCGGTATCGCTGGGTGGGCGACCACTGGTTGGACCCCTCGCGCGACACGCCCCCCGTCGGCGAGATACACGACGCCGTCGTCGCCGAACTCGGCGCGGACGAACCGGATACGTTCGGGTTCTGAGGGCTTTACCGGCCCTTCGGACGGCGTCTGATCCACTCGTCGTCGCCGTATTTCTCGTCTACGCGTTCGCGCGCGCGTTCGAGTTCGTCGTCGGTCCACGACCCCTCCGCGGCGTCCGCCCACTCTGCGAGGGCGGACTCGACTGCCGCCACCGTCTCCACGCGAGTCGCGTCCGAGAGTTCGTCGACGCCGACGACGCGTTCACCGAACGCCTCGGGCGAGACGTCGTGGCCCGAGAACACGTCGAGGTGCCTCTCCGCGGCCGCCGAGTAGGTGAGCGAACCGTGCTGGATGACGGCGTCCTTTCGGCGGTACTGGGCGTTGCCGCTTATCTTCCGCCCCTCGGAGATGATGTCGTGGGCGGGGTGAAGCGCCCGTAGGTAACAGGCGGGCGACCATATCTCGGGCGACTCCGATTCGGCGAAGTCGGCGTCGACGCCCGCGCGTCCGAACGCGTCGAGGACGGGGTCACAGAGGATGCGGTACGACTCCATCAGGTCGCCCGGGAGTTCCGACTTCGGCGCGACGATGGAGTACGAGACGTCGCCGTCGTAATCGTGGTAGATGCCGCCGCCGCCCGTCTGTCGTCGAGTGACGGAGACGCCCGCGTCCGCACAGTGGTCCCAATCGACGGTATCCGGGTCTTGGTGATAGCCCAAAGAGAGCGTACTCGGCTCCCACCGGTAGACGCGCACGGTCCGCGGACCGCCCGCCGCCGCCGTCTCGGCGGCGATTTCGTCGAGAGCCATCTGCATCGGGCCGTCGCGGGCCTCCTCGCGTATCAGTCGCCACTCGCGGTCCGCCAACGGGCCGCGGGCATCGTCGGTCATGCACCGAAGTAGGACTGACCGCCGGAAATCGGTTTCGTCGCCTTCTCGGTGGGACCGAGAGCGGTCCGTCGATTACGCGGCGGTTCTCACGCCAACAGTCGGCAGACGAGTACGAACAACCGTTCGAGGTTCTTCGAGAGCGTCGACTGCTTCTCGCTTTGGAGGGTGACGTCCTCGTCGGCCGTTTGGAGTTCGATGGTCTGGCCGTGGTCGGTGTGGTCTACCATCTTCAGGCCGGTGATGGCGTCCATGGGGACGACGATGTAGCGATAGTCCTCGTCGGCGATGTCGGCGCGACAGTGTTTCCCCAAGACGTGGACGCTCCGTTCTGTCACGCCCACCTCGTAGCCCACGTAGCGCATCCCCGCGACTTCCGCGCCCGCGCGCTCTCCTTTCACTTTCGCTTTCAGGAGGTCGTCGCCGATGAGGAGTCCCTCGACCATAGTCGGCGGTGTTCGAGCGAGGACATAAAACTACGCGGCACAGTCTCCCGTTTTGATATTCGGGCGGACGCTTCGCGTCCGGAGTCGCGCGAAACAGTACTCGGAGGCTGACTCTCTGCTCGGAGTGCCGTTTCGTATCGCGATATGTGATATATTCGAGCGGGGCGGGGCGACTCGCGTCCCTTTTAGGGCTCGCGGGCGTCGGTCCGGGCATGGTGCGGAACGTCGCGGGCGTGATGGCCGAACTCGAACCCGAGGACTTCTACCTCCTCTCGGGCGTCGAGCAGGGAATGCGCTTCAGCGAGTGGGTCAATCGCGGCAAACTCCCCGAACTCACCGGTCTCACTCCCGAAAACGTCGACTACAGGTTGGACCGGTGCGCGACGAGAGAACTGATAGAGCGAAAGACCATCCAGTACGAAGGGTACAAGCTCTCGGTCGCCGGATACGACGCGCTCGCGCTCCGGACGTTCTCGAAGCGAGAGACGATACAGGGCGTCGGCGCGCCTCTCGGCGTCGGCAAGGAAAGCGACGTGTTGGAGGTACAGTCGTACAAGCCGTTGGCCCTGAAGTTCCACCGCGAGGGGTACACGAACTTCCGGGAGGTGATGCGCGAACGCGACTACACCTCCGACCGACAGCACGTCTCGTGGCTCTACACCGCCCGGAAGGCCGCAGAACGCGAGTACGAGGTGCTCGAAGACCTCTATCCGGACGTCGCGGTGCCGCGACCCGTCGGCCAGAACCGCCACGCCATCGTGATGGAGAAACTCGCGGGCGTCGAACTCGGCAAGTCCAAACTCGCAGAGGAACAGGCGGTGGGCGTCTTGGACTTGATCCTCGACGAGATGGCCTCCGCGTACGACGCGGGCTACGTCCACGCCGACATGAGCGAGTACAACGTCGCCGTCGCCGAAGACGGCGTCACCGTCTTCGACTGGCCGCAGGCCGTCTCGACGGACCACGACAACGCCCGCGAACTCCTCGTGCGCGACGTGAAGAACATCCTCGGTTACTTCGAGCGCAAGTACCCCGCTTCGATGCCGGATTCGACGGACGTAGAGAGCGTGGCGGACGCCGTCGCGGCCGACGAGTTCGAGACGGTCCGAAACCACCCCGAGTAACCGCCGCTCTCTGTGCTGTTTCTCGACCCCGCCGCTACTCCGGGGAGTCCGGCGAACGGGCCGACGGGGGGTCTCTGGCCGCCAGCGTCTCGTGAATCGCGAGGACGAACGCCGGGACGACGACCATGAAGATGTGCTCTTCGAGCGGGATTCCGAGCAGTTCGACGCCCGTCCGCAACGGAATGGCGAAGACGCCGACTTCGAGGGTGTACCAGTCCCAGACGTACGCGACGGGGTAGACGGCGGCGACCGTTCGGACCGTCCGGCGGAGAGCGTCTCGCCCGGCCCGAGCGAGGAGAACGGCTGCGAACGTCCCGAACAGGACCTCCGTCGCGAGATACGTGTACGGGCCGAGGACGCCGATATCGGGGAGCGGAACGCCGGCGAGAGGGCGGTAGGCGACGGCGACGACCAAGAGAGCGAGAAAGACGTACGCCCCGCGGACGAGAAGCATCGTCGCGAGTCGCGGCGTCGCCCCCCGAGCGACCACCACGACGGCTGCGAACGCGAGTGCCGCGACGGGAGCGAACGCGGGAAAGAGACCGGTGACCGTACCCGCGACGACGGCGAACAGTCCGAGTCCGACGAGAACGTCCGCGAGGCGGAAGGCGTTCCCGTATCCGAGGACGACGGCGACGGTTCGCTTACCGATAGAGCGGTCGTACTCGTAGTCTTGAGCGTCGTCGATGGTCTTGACGCCCGAGAGGACGAGAAGAAAGACCCCCGCGAACGCGAGTGGCGTCGCCGCGACGCCGCCCGTCTGCACGTAGTATCCGCCGAGGATACTGAGTGCGATGCCGAGCGGGTAGCCTATCGTCGCCGTCACGGGGTTCATGTCTAGCTGTGGGGCGTGAAAGAAGCCGAGCACCCACGTCGGGACGACGAGAGCGAGGACGCCGACGTCGACGAGAGAGACGAGGGCGGCAGTACAGAGAGCGAATCCGAGCGTCGCGCCCGCCAACCCGACGTGGCACCCGCGGCGACTCATCGGGTGGTCGTCGTCCTCGTTTCGCCGGTAGAAGTCAACGAAGCCATCCTTGACGTGCGCCGTGTAGACGGCGAAAAACGTCGCCGCCGCGTGGATACCCCCCGCGAGGAGTCCGAACTCACCCGCGAGGATGGCACCGAACCACGACGCCGCGATCGGCGGAAGCATGAACACCGGATGAACCTGCGAGGCGAGGGCCGCGAATGCCGCTCTCGCCCCGGTCCCGTGGCGTGCGATGGCCATAGCGTCTCTAACGGGCCGACGCCGAAAACGATACTAGCGGTTCGCAGGGCGTGCGAGCGGTGTCGAGAAGCGAATAGTTTCGGAAGAGGGGTGATAAACCGATAGACGCGATATGAAATGGGCGTTCTGACGTGAGAGGACGGATTTCACCGACGACGAATCCCCGTGGCGTTCGACTCGACGTGTGGCGAGCAGAGTAGCCGTTAACTGTGCCTCTCGTGTACGCTACGCATGGGACGTTACAGACGGGACGACGCGACGTTCGTCGTCGGCGTCGTTTCGGTCGCGCACTTTCTCTCGCACGTCTTCTTGCTGGCCTATCCGCCTTTGTTTCCGCTACTCGCGGCGGAGTTCGACGCCTCCACCGCTCAACTCGGCTTGCTCGTGACGGCTATCTACGTTCCGCAACTTCTCCTCCAACTGCCGTTCGGCGAGGTCGTAGACCGAATCGGAGCCAAGTGGGTGCTCGTTTCGGGACTCGCGCTCACGTCTCTCAGTATCGGCGGGTCGGGGTTTGCGACGTCGTACTGGACGCTTCTCGGCTTCGCGTTCGCCTCCGGCATCGGGCAGTCGGTGTTTCATCCGGCGGACTACGCGCTACTCGGAGCCGTAACCACGCCGGACAACGAGGGGATTGGGTTCAGCGCCCACACCTTCGGCGGTTACGCCGGCTTCGCGGCGGCACCGCTCGTCGTCGGGAACGTCGGACTCGCGGTCAGTTGGAACCACGCTCTGGTCGGCGCGGGTGTCGTCGGAGCAGTCGTCGCTGTGGGAATCGCTCTGACGACCGACTCGGTTCACGCGCGCCAGGTGGCGGAGCGTCCGGGCGACTCCGCGTCGGAGACGCTCCGCCAGATGGTCGGCTTCGTCAAACAGTCGGACCTGCTTTTGGTGTTCGTGTTCTACCTGATCAGCATGATGGCGCTCGTCGGACTGCAGTCGTTCACCACGGTGCTCGCGGCCGACGCGTACGGGTTCTCCGAATCGACGGCGAACACGCTGTTGACGGTTCACCTCGCCTGTACGGCCGTCGGCGTCGTCGCCGGGGGACCGCTCGCCGATCTGGCGTCGTTTCGGCGGGTCGTGGTGGGGATGTTCGTCCTGTCGGCCGCCGGAGTCGGGGTACTCGTACTCGGCGTCTCCAGCGCCAGTTTCGCCGTCGCTCTCGCGGCGCTTTCGCTGACCGGGTTTCTGTTCGGCCTCGCGCTCCCGTCGCGAGACAAGTTCGCAAACAGCGTCGCCGACCCCGACGCGGTCGGTAAGAGCTTCGGGTTCTTCTTTACCGGACTGTCGGTGGGTGCCGTCGTCAGCCCGACGCTTCTCGGTATCGTCATCGACGTCTGGTCGGCCCCGTCCGCGTTCGTCGTCGTCGGTGCCCTGTTGGTCGTCGCCGCGTCCGTCGTCGTCGCGGCGACGTACGCGACGGCGGAGCCGTAACCGGCGGGACGGCGGTAGCGGCTCGAAACGGGAGATAGCGTAGACTCTACGCCCCGATGATGGGGTCTTTCAGCGCGGCGACTTCGGACATGATGGCATCCACGTTGTCGTCTCCGACGCCGTTCTCCCGAAGTGCGCGTTCGAGGTAGTCGGCGACGACGGCGAAGTGTTCCTCGGTGACGCCGAGGTGGTCGTGCGCCTCGCGCATGTTGGCACCGGAGTAGTCGACGGGTCCGCCCGCGACGGCACTGATGAACTGCACTTGGTGCGCCCGGAGTTCCTGCATGTCCATCCCCTCGAAGTAGACTTCGAGTCGGTCGTCGGACAGTACTCGGTCGTAAAAGTCGTTCACGACCGCTTCCACTGCCTCTCTACCTCCGATCTGATGATATACGGATTCAGACATCGAGTTCAACCGTGTTTAGCCGAGAGTCGGTATAACCTCGGTCCTGATATGCGGGGCGTTATTTAACCCGGCGGTCACACGGAGAGAATCTGGTCCAGTAGTTTCGACTGCGTGGCCGCGAGATGTTCGGTAAATGTGGAGGCGGTGATACCGAGTGCGGACGCGACGTCGGCGGAGTTTGCGGCTTTCGGTCGCTCGAAGTAGCCCATCTCGTGGGCGGTTCGGAGAACTTCGTACTGCCGGTCGGTGAACGCCGACCGGTCCACGAGCAGCAGCGACCCCGAGTCGTCGGGGTCGGATCGCATCAGGCGGTGGATGCGAACCGAGTCGCACCGCGCTTGCAGGTCCGAGATGATTCGCCGTACCGTCTCCATCTCGGAGACGAGAAACGAGACGACGACCGTTCCGCCGCCCGCGTCGCCGGACGCAGTCTCGCGGTCCGCCGCACGTCCGCCGACGACGTCGATATCGCGGACCGGACATCCGTGGTCCGGGACGCGCCCGCACGGGCAGTGTTCGCCCTCCGCCTCGAACCGGAGTACGGACCGCGACCCGTCGGAGAAGACGACGTCCGCCGCGTCGGGAATCGACAACTCCTCGGGCGGGCGTTTCACCGTCACCTCGCCGACGACGGCACCCCCGCCTGAGGCGGCCTGTCGGTCGGTGACGACGGACTCTACCTCGAAATCCCCGCTCATCGCAGCGACGGGACAGCCCTTCACACCGTCGACTCCGAGTCGGACGTGGATTCCGCTCACGGCGAGACGAAACGACTGCGACGTACAAGTGACTACGGAAACGAATCGACGCCCGCCGAGACGGGGGCGACCGACGGGTGGGGCCCAGAGAAGCGACAGTTCGACGCTGTCGGCCTCGAAATCCTCGACGAACGAGCGTTCCGGTGACGGACATCGCCGTCGTACTCGACACGCCACAGGTGACGTTCTCGGCGTTCGCGCTCACGTTCGCCGCACCCATCATGCTCGTCTATCTGTTCGCCCAGCGCTACATTGAGGGCGGACTCTCGTTCAGCGGGATGGAAGGCTGAACCGCGATGCAATACTTTCTTCGCGCGTACGCGACCGACCGGGACGACCGATTCCGGACGGTTCGGAGCGACTGCTCTCTCGTCGGGTCTTTCGCGAGACGTTGACACGCACGGACCCGGGGATTCGAAGTGGTTAAAGGCGAACCGAGGGAAGAGTCTGTAACTCGCTGGTCAGACGGGCACGCCAGCGGGCACCCGTGGAAACGGGACGACATGTGGAGGGAGCGTCCTCCGAATCGCAAGCGCCCGTGGTGAAACATATGGCACGAAGCTTCTACTCTCACATCAAGGAGGCCTGGAAGCAGCCCGGCGACGGCAAACTCGCCGAGTTGCAGTGGCAGCGAAAGCAAGAGTGGCGAGACCAGGGCGCGATAGAACGCGTCGAACGTCCGACGCGCCTCGACAAGGCCCGCGAACTCGGGTACAAAGCAAAGCAGGGCATCGTCGTGGCTCGCGTCTCCGTCCGAAAGGGTAACGCCCGCAAACAGCGCCACAAGGCCGGTCGCCGGTCGAAGCGTCAGGGCGTCAACCGCATCGGTCGCCGCAAGAGCATCCAGCGCATCGCAGAGGAACGCGCCTCCCGAAAGTATCCGAACCTGCGCGTCCTCGCGTCGTACTGGGTCGGGGAAGACGGCTCGCAGAAGTGGCACGAAGTGATTCTCGTGGACCCCGAGCACCCCGCCATCCAGAGCGACGACGAACTCAACTGGATCTGCAGCGACGACCACAAGGGCCGCGCGTTCCGCGGTCTGACCAACTCGGGCAAGTCGAACCGCGGCCTCCGCAAGCGCGGGAAAGGTTCGGAACACACGCGTCCGAGCGTCGCCAGCAACCGCCGCCGCGGCAAGTAACGCCCGCGTCGCGCACGAACCGATTTTCTTTCGAGACAGAACGAACAGCGACCGGTCCGCCGACTCGGCGTCCCGTCCTCACGAGAGAGCGACGACAAGTATCGACAGCGTGACGAAGACGATGTGGGTGCCGACGTGCGCGAGCATGGCGGCTTCGAGGTGATATCGCCACGCGAACCAGCCGTAGACGACGCCGCCCAGCGCGTTCAAGAGTACCGTCCGGGCGACGGCGGACATCGTCAGCGACCCGACGCCCGAAATCGCGGGCAGATGCCCGAGGCCGAAGAGCAGGGCGGTGATGCCGATTGCGGGCCACATCACCGTCGGTCCGGGCCTGCGAACGCCGCCGGTGGCGCGCCACCCCACCCACGCGACGGCGGACAACACGCCCCACCGGAGGATGAGTTCCTCCGTGATACCGCCGTAGAGAAACCGGACCGGAATCGACGCGAGAACTTCGAGGAGGGTCGGACGCCCCTGCGCCACCGCGGGCGTCGCGCCGAGGGGAGCGAAGACGACGTCCAACGACGCGAGGAGGAGGCCGACGGCCGCGCCCGCGCCGATGGCACGGGCGGCGACGTCGCCGAGTTCCGGGAGCACCGGCGTTCCGTCGGCGACTCGTTCGACGACGAGCGAGCGAATCCCGACCCGAGGGGCCGCCCGCGTGCCCACGAGAACGCCGACGAGGAGGAGCGCAGTCGGCGTCAGGAGCGAGAGCAAAAGCACCGCGAGCGTCGAAAATCCGGGGACGGCAGGGAGAGCACCCGTCAGCGCGACAGTCGCGCCGAGCGACGCGACGCCGACGAGACCCAACCCGAAAAGTGCGCCCGCGCGTCGCAGATACGACCACCGTTCGGCGTCCGTGCCGCCGGGCCCGGCGGACTCGTCCGTGGGGGCGTGAATCGTCATGGGGGCACCATGTCCGGCGGGTGGATAAACGCGGCGACGGCCGTCGAAACACGACGAGCGGAGGGTATCGGGCCTACATCGGTCGCAGAAACGGTTTCGCAGACGACGGCGGCCGCCCCGACTGCGGCGGGCAGGAGTTATCCGGGTCCGCTTCCGACGTAGGGGTATGCCCCTCTCTTTGGACTCGACTCAGTTGGACAGATACTCCCGGCACATCATCATGGACGAAGTCGGCCCGGAGGGTCAAAAGCGACTTCTCGACGCGCGCGTCCTCGTCGTCGGGGCGGGCGGACTCGGGTCGCCCGCCGTCGAGTATCTCGCAGGCGCGGGCGTCGGCACCCTCGGCGTCGTGGACGACGACGTGGTCGAACGGAGCAACCTCCAGCGACAGGTCATCCACGGCGACGGCGACGTGGGCAGGCCGAAAGTCGAGAGCGCCGCCGACTTCGTCGCGAGACTCAACCCCGACGTGACCGTCGAGACGTACGAGACGCGACTCGACAAATCGAACGTCGAAGACGTCGTCTCGGGCTACGACGTGGTGGTGGACGCCTCCGACAACTTCCCGACGCGCTATCTCCTCAACGACTTCTGTCGTCTCAGAGAGATTCCCATCGCCCACGGGGCGATATACAAGTTCGAGGGGCAGGTGACGACGCTCGCCTCCGACGGCCCGTGTTACCGGTGTCTGTTCCCCGAAGCGCCCGAACCGGGAACAGTTCCCGACTGCGCGACGACGGGCGTCCTCGGCGTCCTCCCCGGAACCGTCGGCTGTCTCCAAGCGACGGAGGCCGTCAAACTCGTCCTCGGCGTGGGCGAACCCCTCGTCGGGCGTCTCCTCTTTTACGACGCGATGGACACGACGTTCGAGACGGTTCCGTACCGAAAGAACCCGGACTGCCCCGTCTGCGGTGACGACCCGATAGAGTCCGTCGAAGAGGTGGAGTACGCGGACGGCTGTACGGTGGGTCCCGCCGCGTCGGAGTGAGAAAAGCGAACCGGCGGTCGAAACCGTCTACGCGTCGAAGTCGAACCCGCCGTCGGATTTCGGCTGGGACGCGTCCCCGTCTTCCGGCGCGTGGCCCCCGTCCGAGCGGGTTTCGACCGCCGACCCGTCGGCGTCGGCGGCGTCCGGACCGTCTAAGTCGACGTCGACGTCGAACTCCGCCGACTCCGCCTCGCCGTTGCCGTAGAGGCGAGCGACCCGTTCGGTCAGTTCGTCGAGGGCCATCGTCTGGTCGGCCGTCGCGCCCGTGATTTCGGCGGACGCCTCTTCGGTGTCGTTGGCGTGCGTCTGCGCCGACTGGATGGTCGTCGTGACGCCCTCGATGTTCGAGGCTTGGCTGTCCGTCGCGCGCGCGACTTCGGCGACGCCGTTCGCGGCGGCGTCGGCCGCGTCGGCTATCTCTTCGAGCGACCCGAGTACGTCCTCTATCTCGCCGGAGGCGACCTGCACCTGTTCGTGAGACTGCTCGGAGGCGTCCACGGTCACGTCGGCCTGTTCCTGTATCTCTTCTATGCTCTCTGCTATCTCCTCTGTGTGCGTGTGCGTCTGGTTCGCGAGTTGTTTTACCTCGTCCGCGACGACGGAGAACCCCTCGCCGGCCTCGCCCGCGCGCGCGGCCTCGATGTTGGCGTTGAGAGCGAGCAGGTTCGTCCGGTCTGCGACTTCCGCGATGACCTCGACGACTTCCTCTATCGCGCCCATCCGCTCTTGGAGTTCGGTGACGCTCTCCAGTAGGTCGTCGGAGATGGAGATGACGTTGTCCGTCGCCGTCCGGACGGACTCGCCCGCCTCGCGGCCGTGTTCTGCGGCGGTCCGAGCCTGTTCGGCCGCGGTGGCGACTTCGTCGGACGTGGCCGCAATCTCTTCCATGCTCGCAGAGAGGTCCTGCATCTCGTCTGCTCCCTTGTCGAGGAGCGTACTCTGTTCGTTCACCTGCGACTCGATGCGCGTCGCGGCGTTTGCGGCGCGTTCTATCGCCTCGCCGAGGCGTGCGGCCTTCTCGTCTACCTCGTCTGCGAGTCGTTCGAACCGCGACGCCATCGAGTTGAACTCGGGGACGATTGCGAGAACGTCGTCGTCGAGGACGCCGCGTTCGTCCTCGTAGTCGACGCGCGCCGAGAGGTCACCGTCGGCGAGAGAGCCGATGGTTTCGAGCAGTTCGTGGACGAGAGCGAGAGAGGCGTTGTCGCGCGCGACGGTGTCGGTCCGGTCGTGAACCGTCTCCATCACCGCGACGAGTTCGTCGCCGTCGAATATCGGATGGGCGACGAACCGGATGTGGCGTTCGACGCCGTCGGCGGTGGTCATCGTACTCGAGTCCTCGAAGGCGACCGTCCCCTCGACCGGGTCGACGCCGAACTGGGCCTCGGCGTCGCGCGGCGCTTCGAGTACCTTGTCGGCGAGCGTCTGCGCTCTGCGGCCGTCGGGGTAGAACGCCTCGCTGGCGTGTTCGGAGCCGAGAGCCTCTTCGGCGGCGACGCCCGTCAGTTCCTCGATGGGACAGTTCCACGCGACGACTCGGCCGTCCGCGTCGAGGACGAACACCGGCGAACCCACGCCGTCGAGCAGTCGTGCCGGCGGGAGCGAACGCGCAACTCCCGTCACGGTCCGTGCGTCACCGGTGGCCACACCACCATCCGCCCGGGTTCGCTCGCCGCCGAACGGCAGTGCCGCGGCGAGTCGAGAGAGCAACGAGTCTGGCATCGTGAATAGTTCACACAGACCCCCGGATAACTCTATCGCGCTGTTTTTCGAAATTGATAACTCCGTCTTCCGAAGGGGACGCGCTGGAGCCGAACGAAGCTTCGGTTCCGCTCTCGGTATCGGCTGTGAGATTCGTCCGTCCGAAACCGCCACGGAGGGTCGGCAGGCCAGTTTTGATGCACGCAGAGCACCTCTGGTGGAGATACGATGAGTTCGGGAGACCCGCGACGCGACGACGGCGACAGAGATACGTTCGACCGGGCACGAAGCGGTGCCCCCGCGGCGGGCGGGGCCGTCAGAGACCGGTTCTCGACCGACGAGATATTCCAACGCGTGGTCGCCACCGCCGACGAGGAAGTCGGCGCGTCGACGTCGAGACTCTACCTCAGCGGTCTCGCCGCGGGGTTCGCCATCACGCTGACGTTCTTCTTCTACGCGTCGATGACGGCAGCAACGGAGGGTCTCCCCGGATTTCTCGCGGCGCTTCTCTACCCGGTCGGGTTCGTCTACATCGTCATCGGGCGGTATCAACTCTACACGGAGAACACGCTCACGCCCGTCACGCTGGCTCTGACCCGCGTCACGAGCATCCCGTCCGTTCTCCGCGTCTGGGGCGCGGTCCTCGCGGGGAACCTCACCGGCGGGGCCGTCGGCGCGTTCGTGTTGGCCAACACGGGCGTGTTCTCGCCGGCCGCCGCCACCGCGGCGGTCGGAATCGGCGTCAAAGGCATCGAGACGGCGTGGTGGGACCTCGTAATCAAGGGGGTGTTCGCGGGATGGTTGGTCGCCGGGATGGTGTGGCTCGAACACGCGGTCCGCGACTCCATCTCGCGCGTCGTTCTCGTCTACATCGTCATCTTCACCATCCCCGCGACGGGGCTGAACCACATCGTGGTCAGTTTCACCGATACGGTCTACCTGTTTTTCGCGGGGGAAGCGAGACTGCTCGCGGCACTCGTCGAGTTCCCCCTCCCGGTGCTCGTGGGGAACACGCTCGGCGGGGTGGTGTTGGTCACCCTGCTCAACTTCGGCCAGACGGAACACCGGTTCCCCACCGCCGAGGAACGCCGCCGCCTCGCCCCCAGAGAGTGGCTGTTCGAGCGTCACACCGGGCGCGTGGAGGACGCCGACTGACGGGACGGGAGACGAGAGAAGAGGAGAGAACGGCGAGAGAGACCGACCGACGGTCGCTCCGTCGGAGTCGGGCGGTCGGGTTACTCCCCGCCGTCGGTTACGGTCGGCGTCCGGGTCGCGTCCGCGGAGTCGGAGGTGAGGTCGGCCGACCCCTCGCCTAACTCCGTGCTCGTCGCCGCCTCGCGACTCACGGTGAACTGCGAGACGAGAGACATGAGGTCCTCCGATTGGGAGGCGAGTTGCTCCGTCCCGTCGGACACCTCCGAGAGCGACGCCGACTGCTGTTGGGCGGCGGCGGCGACGTTCTCGGCGCGGTCGGCCGCCTCGTCGCTGAGGTCGGTCACGCGGTCCATCATCGAGGCGACTTCCTCGGTGGAGGCCGCCTGTTCGTCGGTCGTGCGGCTTATCTCCGCGACGCCCTCCGTCGTCTCTTCGACGTTCGTCACGATGTGGCCCAGAGACGAGTGGGCGTGTTCGACCGCCTCGACGCCCTCGTCTACGGCCTCTCGCGCGCCGTGGACCTCCTCTAAGGCCTCGGAGGATTTCTCTTGGACCGTGTCTATGGTCTCTTCTATCTCTTGGGCGGACTCTTTGGTCTCCTCGGCGAGGTCTTTGACCTCGTCCGCGACGACCGAGAAGCCCTCGCCCGCCTCGCCCGCCCGCGCGGCTTCGATGCTCGCGTTCAACGCGAGGATGTTCGTCTGCTCTGCGATCTTCGTGATGAGTTCGACGATGTCGCCGATGCGGCTCATGTCCGCTTCGAGGTCCTCTATGTGTTCGACCGTCTCGACGGTCTGTCGCTCGATGTCGGACATCGTGTCGAGAGCCGTCTCGGCCGCTTTGCGGCCCTCGTCGCTGGCCTCCTCGGTGTTGTCCGCCGTGTCGGACAGTTCCGACGCCGACGACGCGACTTCCTCGATAGTCGCAGAGAGGTTGCTCGTCTCCGTGGCGGTCTGTTCGAGATGCTGTTGTTGCTCGTGAGCGCCCTCGGCCATCATCTGCGTCGATTCGCTCACCTCTTGGCTGGCGCGCTCTATCTCTTGGGCGCTTGCGGTCACCTGTTGGCTCGCGGCGGCGACCGTCTCCGCGAACTCGGACACCTCCGCGATGGTGCCTTCGAGTTCGATCATCATCTCGTTGAACGAGCGCGCGACGCCGTTCATCGACTCGTTGTTCCCGTCGACGGACATCCGACGGGTCAGGTCGCCGTCGGACGCCGCCGCCATCACGTCGCCGAACTCCGCAGCCTTCCGTTCGAGTTCCGTGATGAGGCCTTCGAGTTCGCTCTGAGTGCGGGCCAGCGAGTCGCCGAACGTGCCCGGAACCTCCTCGTCTAAGACGGGGTCGTCGAAGTTCTTCTCGGCGAGCGCTTCGGTCTGTCCGGCGACGGTGTTCAGGTAGTCGCTCATCGAGTCGAACGAGGCGTAGAGACGCCCCATCTCGTCGATGCGGTGTGACTCGGGGACGTCCACGTCCAGGTCACCGTCCGCAATCGCGTCCGCGCTGGTTGCGATAGTCGAGAGCGACTTCGCGGTTCCCCGTCCGAGCGTCGCCCCCACGAGGAGAAGCGCGGCGAGCGCTAACACGACGAGGAGAGCGAGGTTGTTCGTCACCTGCGACTGGAGCGCGAACGCGCGCTGTTTCGGGACGTGGTAGGTCAGCACCCAGTCGGTGCCGACGACAGGAGAGTACGCCATAGCGTACTCTCCGGACTCCATCCCGGTGCGCGCGCCGACGAGACGGTAGCCGCTGTCGCCCGCCAGACCCGCCTCGATTGCGGTCACTTCGCCGTCGTCGATGGGTGCGTACGTATCGAGCAGGTTCCGGTTGCGGCCGTCCATCAGGATGGTGCCCTCGCCGTCGACGACTTTGGTGTCGCCCGTAGCGATAGACGATTTGAACCCGTGGGAACGCTCCCGAAGCGACGTGGTCAGGACGACGAACCCGTCTTGCCCCGCCACGGGAGCGACGAAGGCGACGACCGGTTCGTCGTCGAGCGAGTACGGACTCGACACCGTGGTGCCGGAGGCTCCGAGATACGACCCGGCGTCGGACGCCCACGGGGCGTCGTGTCCGGAGAGTCCGGTTCCGCCGAGACTGTCCGTCGTGCTGGCGGCGACAGTTCCGGTGGTGGCGTCCACGTAGTGAATCGCCCGCACGTCGCTCGGCATCTCGATGAGTTTCTGTTCGAGCCAGCGCTCTCTCTCCGCGGTCGAGGCGTTCGCGGCGCGTTCGGAGAGCGACCCCGCGAGAAGAGAGGCCGTAGAGCGCTTCTTCGAGACCCACTCGCCGACGGCGCGGGCTTCGGTGTCCGCGACGCCGCGAATCTGCGATTCGGTCTGCCGTTCGACGAGCGACTTCGTGTCGAGGTGGATGAACGCCCCCGCCGCGGCGATGAGCACCACGATAATCAAGAGCACGAGCCCGAACTTCGCGGCGTACCGTCTCCGAATCACGTTCGGGAGGAGGCGTTCGACCGAACCGAGAGCGCGGGCGACGACGCCCCGAGAGCGGTCGTCACTCATCGGCTCTCACCCCCGAAATACCCCTTCTGTAGGAGTTCGAGCTGTCTCACTCCTCCGTCTACGACCCGTTCGACGACGTATGGGCTGAGCGGTTCGAGGTGGTCGTTGAGGTCCACGTCGCTCGCGGCGCCCTGATAGTTGACCTCGCGGTCCGAGGAGAGAAGCGTCCGGGCGCGGTCGAACTCGCCGACCGAGAAGGTGTGCCCGGTTCCGCCCGACACCTCGCGAATCGACTCCGAGATGGCCTCGCCGCTGGCCTCGCCCGCGCGTTCCGCCGCGGCGGCCATCAAAACGAGCGCGTCGTAACCGTTGACGGCGTACGGCGCGATGGGGTCGAGTTCCGAGAGCTTCTTCGTCAGGCTGAGGTAGCCGTTCGTCCGAACCGACGACAGTGACGCGCTGTAGAACCCGTCGTAGAACGAGGGGATGCTGTCCGGGACGAGGCCCGAGGAGAACACCCACGGGGCCTCGTGGTCGGACGCCGCGTAGGCGTCGAGGACCTCCTTCTCCTGTCCGGGTACGCTGATGTATCCGACCGCGTCGGGGTCGTCAGCGAACGCCTCCTCGACGACGGGAGCGAAGTCGTCGGCGGCCGGGTCGTAGGGAACTTCGGCGACGACGGACGCGGAGACGTTCTCGCGAAGCGCCTCCGTCAGTCCCGACCCGTAGGAGTTGTCGATGTAGACGAACGAAACCCGGTCGGCGTCCGCGTACCGCGCGTCGTCGAACACTTTCGCCATGACGACAGATTGGAGCAGGTCGCTCGGGACGGTCCGACCGAAGAAGGTCCGGTCGCCGTTCACACCGGCCCCGGTCAACGCGGGGCTGGTGCTCGCGGGGCTGACCTCCATGAGACCGTCCTCCGCGGCTTTCGGCGCGAGCGCTATCGACACGTCGCTTATGACGCCGCCGACGAATCCGACGACGCCCTCGTCGCGCATCGACTCGTACGCCGAGACGGCGCTCTCGACGCTCGCACCGCTGTCCACGGCGACGAGTTCGACCGGCCGGTCGAGGACGCCCCCGGCGTCGTTGATGTCGTCTACGGCCTGTTCGACTGCGCGCTTGCAGTGAGTCCCGATACGTTCGAGCGACCCGGAAAGCGGTGCGACGACCCCGAACCCGACCGGCTCCCGGCTGTCCCCCTGAATCGAACCGAGACAGCCCCCGAGCGAACCGAGCCCGAGAACGCCGGCACCCCCCGCGAGGAAGCGTCGGCGTGACACGGTATCGCGAGACTGTGTAGAGATATCTGGCTTCACGTCGTCGGCTCAGAACGTACTATCGTTGATAACGTTTAGCCATAAAAACGACCTCGATATATCCGAATTAAACCGCGCTGAATATGTTGGTCAAGAAGTATGTCGGGAGAACCCCGCTTCCGTCGGTCGATTTTCCGATTCGACCGAACGGTAGTGTTGCCCATCTGTCACGATTTCGATATCAGGCGTGATAACTGACGGTGGCGACGGCGAAGCGGGGGCGGCGGTTTCGGACGGTCTCTTCGGAACTCTCGGCGCGCGACGAGGCGGTGGAATCTTTGTGCCGCCGCCCCACCTACGTCGTGAAATGCGAGACCATCCCGCACGGGACAGTCGTCCGGCCCGCACGTCTCTCCGGCGGAGTTGGGCGGGGCACGGTCGCCTCATCACCGTCGAGAAAGACCCCCTCGGTCGGTATCTCGACGACGTCGTTCGGATGTTCGCCGACGTGTCGATTCCGGTTCTCCCGTCGCTTTTGTTCGTGTTGGTGAGCGCCGACCTGCGGTTCTTCGGCGTCAAGAGCGGTGCGTTCTTCTGGTGGATGTCGGTGACCGCCGCCGCGACGTTCGTTCGCGGCGGGTGGGTAGACCCGCCATTCACGGACGTTCCGGGATGGGTGGCGGTGACGCCGGTCCTCGTCGCCCTCCGGATAGTCGCGTTCAACGGCGCGCTTCTCCTCGCGGCGTACGGAAGCGGCGCCGTCGCGTCCGCCGTCGGAGTTCCCGTTCTCGCCCCGGTTCTCGCCGTCTGCGTCGGCGTCGGCACCGCCCTCGGATTTCCCCGACTCGCCGAAGTCGTCTACGAGGCGGCCGACCGCGGACCGGCGTGACCGGCCGCCTGCGACGCCTCGCGGACCACAGCGTTTTATCCGCGCGAACCCCCACCTCCGAGTATGACTTCGCAGGGAATCGTCGGGGAGTTTCTCTCTTTGAAGTCCGAGACGGACGCGGACATCCTGACGATGCAGTGCGGCGACTTCTACGAGTTCTTCGCCGACGACGCCGAGTTGGTGGGCGAGGAACTCGACCTGAAAGTGTCACAGAAGTCCTCCCACGGGTCGTCGTACCCGATGGCGGGGGTCCCTCTCGACGACCTCACACCGTATCTGAAAGCGCTGGTCGAACGCGGCTACCGCGTCGCCGTCGCAGACCAGTTCGAAGACGGAAGCGGCGGCCACTACCGCGAGGTGACGCGCGTCGTCACCCCCGGAACGCTACTGGAGACGACGGACGCCGACGCGCGGTACATCGCCTCCGTGGTGGCCGGAGAGGCCGGCCCGGAGGAGGGTGTCGGCCTCGCGTTCGCCGACGTGACCACCGGGCAGTTCTTCGTGACGGAGGCGGCGGACGCCGACGCCGCCCACTCGGAGTTGTACCGGTTCGCGCCCGTCGAGATACTGCCGGGACCGACGGTTCGGAGCGACGACGAGTTCCTCCGACGCCTGCGGGAGGAGACGGACGCCTCTCTGTCGCTGTTCGAGGCGGAGTCGTTCGCGCCGGGGCGGGCGAAACACGCCGTCCGCGAGCAGTTCGGCCGAGAGACGCTCGAAAGCGTCGGCTTGGAGTCCGAACTCGCGGTTCGGGCCGCGGGCGGCGTCCTCCGGTACGTAGCGGAGACGGGCGCGGGCGTCCTTCAGTCGATGACGCGCCTGCAGACGTACGAGACGCGCGACCACCTCGAACTCGACGCGACGACCCAGCGAAACCTCGAACTGACGGAGACGATGCACGGCGAGCATTCGGGAACGCTCGTGGACGCGATCGACCACACCGTGACGAGTCCGGGCGGACGCCTCCTTCGAGAGTGGGTGACGCGCCCCCGCCGCGACAGGGCGGAACTCGGCCGTCGCCTCGACTGCGTGGAGACGCTCGCCACCGAGGCGTTGGCGCGGGAACGCGTCCGCGACGCCCTCGACGGGGCGTACGACCTCGAACGACTCGCCGCCCGCGCGGCGTCCGGGAGCGCCGGCGCGTCTGACCTGTTGGCGGCCCGCGACACCCTCGCGGTCCTGCCGGAACTCGCGGAGGCGATAGAGGGGAGTCGCCTCGCCGACTCGCCTCTCGCGGAGGTGGTGGCTCGCCCGGACCGGGAGGCGGCCGTCGACGTGCGCTCCGAACTCGACGCCGCACTCTCGGAGGACCCGCCGAAGACGGTGACGCAGGGCGGTCTGTTCGAGCGCGGGTACGACGACGAACTCGACGAACTCATCGACCGCCACGAGTCCGCAAAAGAGTGGATAGACGGCCTCGCGGAACGCGAGAAGCGTCGGCACGGCCTCTCGCACGTGACGGTCGACCGGAACAAGACCGACGGCTACTACATCCAAGTCGGCAAGTCCGTCGCCGACCGGGTGCCGGAACACTACCGCGAGATAAAGACGCTGAAAAACTCGAAACGGTTCGTCACCGAGGAGTTAGAGGAGAAAGAGCGGACGATACTCCGCCTCGAAGAGACGCGCGGCGACTTGGAGTACGACCTCTTCTGCGAGTTGCGCGAACGTGTCGCCGCCCGCGCGGAACTCCTCCAAGACGTGGGGCGGGCGCTGGCTGAGGTGGACGCGCTTGTGTCCTTGGCCGTCCACGCCGCCGGAAACGACTGGACGCGACCGACCCTCGAACCGTCCGGTCCGATTCGCATCGACGCCGGACGCCACCCCGTCGTCGAACGGACCACCGAGTTCGTCCCGAACGACCTGCGGATGGGCGGGGCGGCTACCGCCGCCAGTCCAGAGCGCGCCAGCGGGCGCGCGGACGAGGAACGCGACTTTCTCATCGTCACCGGGCCGAACATGTCGGGGAAGTCCACGTACATGCGACAGGTGGCGCTCATCGTCCTGTTGGCGCAAGTCGGAAGCTTCGTCCCCGCCAGCGCCGCCGAAATCGGCATCGTGGACGGCATCTACACCCGAGTCGGCGCGCTGGACGAACTCGCGCAGGGTCGCTCGACGTTCATGGTGGAGATGCAGGAGTTGTCGAACATCCTCCACTCGGCGACTGAGGATTCGCTCGTCATCTTGGACGAAGTCGGGCGCGGGACGGCGACGTACGACGGCATCTCCATCGCGTGGGCGGCAACGGAGTATCTCCACAACGAGGTTCGAGCCAAAACCTTGTTCGCCACACACTACCATGAACTTACATCACTGGCCGACCATCTCGAACGCGTGGCGAACGTCCACGTGGCCGCCGAGGAACGCGACGGAGACGTGACGTTCCTGCGGACGGTCGAAGACGGTCCGACCGACCGCTCGTACGGGATTCACGTCGCCGAACTCGCGGGCGTCCCGGAACCGGTCGTGGGGCGCGCAGACGATGTGTTGGCGAAGTTGCGCGAGGAGAAAGCGATAGAGGCGAAAGGCGGCGACGGCCGGGGAGACGCCGTGCAGGCCGTCTTCGACCTCTCGTCGGGGCAGTTCGCCGCGACGAACGGCGACAGAGAGACGCACGCCCCGTCGGAGCGCGGTTCCGGCGGCGGCCCGGCGTCCGGTGCGGAGGAGTCGAACGCCGCGGCGGCGGAACACGGAGAACGAACCATGGACCCCGAGATGGAGCAGATACTCGACGAACTCGAATCGACAGACGTGAATCAGCGCTCGCCGCTCGAACTGATGCAACGGGTACAGGAGTGGCAGGAGAGACTCGGCGGTGACGCGCGATGACCGAACGACCGCTTCGCGCCACGGTGAGTCTCCGCGGCGTGCTGTTCAGACCGCAGGACGACGTTCTCGTCGTCAAGCGCGCCACCGACGGGGGGTGGGAACTTCCCGGCGGCCGACTCGGCGCACAGGAGGACGCCCCCGAGGGCGTCCACCGCGAGATCCGAGAGGAGACCGGACTCGACGTCGACGTTCGGCGTCCGGTTCACGCCGTCTCGTGGCGTAACGACGACGACAACGGCCGGTTCGGCGTCTACTACCGCTGTCTCACCTCGGCGGACGAGGTGTCTCTCAGCCACGAGCACACCGACTTCGATTGGCTGTCGCCGCGCACCGCGGCGAAGCGACTCAGCGACGTGCAGGGGAAGGCAGTGAGACGCGCCCTGGAGGAACACGACCGGTGACCGACGAAGACACCCCGGCCATCAGAGCCCTCGACGACCGGACGGTTCGACAGATAGCGGCCGGAGAAGTCGTCGAGCGACCGGCCTCGGTCGTGAAGGAACTCGTCGAGAACAGCCTCGACGCCGGCGCGAGTCGCGTCTCAGTCGCGGTGGACACCGGCGGAACCGAGGGCGTGCGCGTCCGCGACGACGGGCGCGGGATGACCGAATCCGAGGTGGAACTGGCCGTCGAAGAACACACCACGAGCAAGATAGCCGGTATCGACGACTTGGAGTCCGGCGTCGGAACGCTCGGTTTCCGGGGGGAGGCGCTCCACACGATAAGCGCCGTCTCGCGGACGACCGTCCGGACGAAACCGCGCGGCGGCGACTCGGGGACCGAACTCCGCGTCGAGGGCGGCGAGGTGACGGCGGTTCGGCCGGCGGGATGTCCGGAGGGTACCGTCGTCGAAGTCGAGGACTTGTTCTACAACACGCCCGCGCGGCGGAAATTCCTGAAAACGACGGCGACGGAGTTCGACCACGTGAACACCGTCGTCACCCACTACGCGTTGGCGAACCCCGACGTGGCCATCTCCTTGGAACACGACGACAGGGAGGTGTTCGCCACCGAGGGCCGCGGCAGTCTCGAATCGACGGTGCTCTCGGTCTACGGCCGCGAGGTGGCGGAGTCGATGGTCCGGGTCGACCACGAACCCGAATCGGGGGCGATAGACGCCGTCTCCGGACTTGTCAGTCACCCCGAGACGACGCGAAGCACCCGCGAGTATCTCTCGACGTTCGTCAACGGGCGGTACGTCACCGCGCGCGTCCTCCGAGAGTCCGTCCTCGCGGCCTACGGCGGGCAGTTGGCGTCGGACCGTTACCCCTTCGCAGTGCTTTTCGTGGACCTCCCCGCGGACACGGTGGACGTGAACGTCCACCCCCGAAAGATGGAGGTCAGGTTCCACGAGGAGAGCGCGGTCGAAGACGCCGTCGAGGAGGCGGTGAGGTCCGCGCTGTTGGAGGACGGACTCGTCAGAGCGTCCGCGCCGCGGGGACGGTCCGCTCCCGACGAGACGGCAGTCGCCCCCGAGTCGCCGACGGAGGAGGTGACCGGCGGCGCGGGACACAGCCCACAACCGGAGTCGTCGGGCGGCCGAGCGAGTCGGTCCCGCAAGCGGTCGTTCGGGGAGGGGTCCGGTCGGTCGGCGCCAGAAGGAGAGACCGAAGAACGCGGGGCGAACGCGGCGGACGACTCGGCGCAGACCGCTTTCGAGAGCGTCGCGTCCGATTCCGGCGTGGGTGACGACGCCGACGCCGACGAGAGCGGACTCACCGGCACCGACTCCGAAGACGGCGGACGGACCGCGTCGGCGGACCACACCGCAGACGAGACGCGGTCCGACGACGCGTGGACCGTCTCGACCGGGTCGGGGTCCGAGAGCGACGACGCGACGAGTCGGACGGAACCGGCGTCGCCCGGTCTCTCCGAGTCGTCCGCGACGGGGACGAACCCCTCGAACGCCGACGCACCGCGGGCCGAGAAGTCGCCCGACTCGCCGTCTCCGGCGTCCGACCGTCGGCGTTCCGGCGGACCGCCTCTCGGCGTCGAGGGGCCGACGGTCCAACGCGATTTAGACGGCGAGGCCGCCGCCCTCGAACCGGAGTTCGACAGTCTCCCGTCGATGCGCGTCCTCGGGCAACTCCACGAGACGTACATCGTCGCCGAGACGGCGAGCGGACTCGTCCTCGTGGACCAACACGCCGCGGACGAACGGGTGAACTACGAACGCCTGCGGGCGGAACTGGCGGGCGACGTGGCGACGCAGGCCCTCGCGAACCCGGTGGAACTCGAACTGACCGCGCGGGAGGCGGCCCTGTTCGCCGAGTACCGCGACGCCCTCGCGGACGTCGGCTTTCGCGCCGAACGGACGGGCGAGCGAACCGTCGAGGTTCGGAGCGTCCCGGCCGTCTTCGCGTCGGCGTTGGACCCGGAACTGCTCCGCGACGCGTTGACCGCGTTCGTGTCCGAGGGCGACGACGGCGGACGCGAGACGGTGGCGAACGTCGCGGACGAACTGCTCGCGGACCTGGCGTGTTACCCCTCGGTGACGGGCAACACCTCGCTCACCGAGGGCTCCGTGGTGGACCTGCTCTCCGCGCTCGACGACTGCGAGAACCCCTACGCCTGCCCGCACGGACGTCCGGTCGTCATCGAACTCGACCGCGGCGAGATAGAAGACCGGTTCGAGCGGGATTACCCTGGCCACGGCGGGCGGCGCGCGGAATAGTCGCTTCGGTCCGTCGAACGGACCTCCCGAACTTATGTACCGGTCCGATGAACGATGGTTTATGAGCGACCTCGTCACGTTCGGGGAGACGATGCTTCGGTTGTCGCCGCCGCACGGCGAGCGACTGGAACGGACCCGCACACTCGACGTACAGGCCGGTGGCGCCGAAAGTAACGTCGCGGTGGCCGCCGCGCGCTTAGGGATAGATTCGGTGTGGCTCTCGAAACTGCCGGACTCGCCTCTGGGCCGCCGCGTCGTCTCCGAACTGCGGAGCCACGGGGTCCGAACCGGTATCGTCTGGGACGACCCCGAGGAGTCCCGCATCGGTACCTACTATCTCGAACACGGGACCGAACCCCGCGGCACCGACGTCACCTACGACCGGAAAGACGCCGCGGTGACGACGACGGTGCCCGAGGAACTCCCTCTCGGGGCGATTCGGAACTCGGAGATGTTCTACACCAGCGGAATCACCCCGGCGCTCTCGGAGACGCTGGCGGCCACGACCGAACGCGTCTTGGCCGCGGCGCAGGACGGCGAGACGACGACGGTGTTCGACCTGAACTACCGGTCGAAGCTCTGGTCGCCCGAGGCCGCCCGCGAGGAGTTCGAGTCGCTTTTCCCCGCTATCGACCTCCTCGTCGCCGCCGAACGCGACGTGCGGTCGGTTCTCGACCGAGAGGGCGACGTGACCGAACTCGCGCACGGACTCGCCACCGACTTCGGCTTCGAGACGGTCGTCATCACGCGCGGCGAGAACGGCTCCGTGGCCCTCCACGAGGGCGAGGTGTTCGAACAGGATATCTATCGGGCGGAGACCGTGGACGCGATCGGAACGGGCGACGCCTTCGTCGGCGGGTTCCTCGCGAAGCGACTCCACGGCGGCAACGTGGGCGAGGCGCTCGAATACGGCTCTGCGACCGCCTCGCTGAAACGCACCGTCGACGGTGACCTCGCGGTCGTCACGCCCGAGGAAGTGGACGCCGTCGTCGAACGGGACGCGGGCGGAATCTCCAGATAGACCGCGTTCGAGCCGACGCGGTGTGCCCACGAGAACGGAGCGGGGTTCGACCGTCGGGTGCGACGGACGCCCCCGAACCACTATCTGTCCGCGCTTCCCCCTGTCTGTATGACACACGTAGTCGTCGTAGGCGCGTACGGAAGCGCGGGCGTCGCCGCCGCGGAGGGACTGCTCGACGCGGTGGGCGAGGAAATCGACCGCCTGACGCTCGTCGACGACGGCGAACCGGGCGGCGGACTCTGCATTCTCCGCGGCTGTATGCCGTCGAAAGAACTGCTCTCGGCGGCCGAACACAGATATCAGGCTCGACACGACGACAGACTCGTCGGCGACCCCCCGGAGATGGACCTCGAACGAATCGTCGCGACGAAAGACGAACACGTCTCGAACTTCGCGTCGCACCGCCGCGGCGCGGTTCACGAGATGACCGAACGCGACGGCGTCGAGTTCCGCCACGAACGCGCCGAGTTCGTCGGTGAACGGACGCTCCGGGTGGGCAACGACCGAATCGAGGCGGACTACGTCGTCGTCGCGACTGGCTCTGAACCCGTCGTTCCGGACATCCCCGGCATGGGCGAGGCGGATTTCTACACCAGCGCGGACGTGTTAGACGCCACTGACCTGCCGGACTCGGGCGTCGTGGTGGGCTTCGGCTTCGTCGGACTGGAACTCGTCCCGTACCTCGTGGAGGCGGGGGTCGACGTGACCGTCGTCGAACACGACGAACGGCCGCTAGACGAGGCCGACCCCGCCTTCGGCGAGGAGATACTCTCGCTGTACCGCGAGGAGTTCGGCGTCGACGTGCTGACCGAGACGTACGAAAAACGGGTCGAATCGACCGACGAGGGAGTTCGATTACACGTCGAGGGGCCGGACGGCGACCCGTCGGCGGTGGACGCGGAGGGGTTGTTCTGTTTCACCGGACGGCGACCGAACGTCGGCGGACTCGGACTCGAACGCGCGGGACTGTCGGTGGAGTCCGGGTGGGTGACGGCCGCGATGCACGCGGCGGACGACCCGCGCGTGTTCGTCCCCGGCGACGCGAACGGGAAAGAACCCATCCTCCACGTCGCGAAGGAACACGGCTACCTCGCCGCCGAGAACATCCTCGCGGACGTTCGCGGGGGGACGCTCGAACCGTACGAGAACGTCCACCACCACGTCGTCTTCTCGGGCGCGGGGGTGTACCCGTACGCCCGCGTGGGGCACTCGGAGGCGTCGGCGACGGCGGCGGGCCTCGACCACGTCGCAGTACACCGAGAAGCGTCCGACGACGGCGTGTTCAAGACGAAGGCGGTACCGCGCGGACGGGCGACGCTCGTCGTGGCAACGGACGGAACCGTCCTCGGGTATCAGGGACTGCACTACCACGCGGACGTGATGGCGAAGACGATGCAGGTGGTCGTCGAACGCGGGATGGACGTTCGGACGCTCCCCGACAGGGCGTACCACCCGACGACGCCCGAGATTCTCGACGGACTGTTCCGCGCGGCGACGGCGGAGATACGCGACTAGGGCGGTCAGATTCCCGGGTTCGTTCCCCACGCGGAGAACGGGTCCTCGTCGTCCGGCGTCGCCGTCGCGGGCGAGTCCGCGGCGTCGGCCGCGTCCGCTCTCGGAAGCGTCACGAGGACGGCGGTTCCGACCGCCAGCGACTCGAATTCGAGTCGGCCGCCGGACTCGGCAACGGCCCACTGGACGAACCAGAGGCCGAGGCCGCTGGAGTGTCGAAGCGGCGTCTCGACGCCCGCGTCGAGCACGTCGAGTTCCTCCTCGGGGATGCCCGGCCCGTCGTCTTCGACGCGGAGGCGAACCGTCTCGGAACTGACGCGGACGGCGACCGAGACGGTCGGTTCCGACGAGGGGTTGTGGACGACGGCGTTCTCGACGACGGCGTCCACCACGGCGTCGAGGAGGGGGACCGAAGAGACGGACGCCTCGTCCGGTACGTCGACGGTGACGTCGACCTCCGGGCGGTCGGTTCTGAGAGCGTCGAGGTTCTCGCGAACGACCGCCGCGAGGTCAGACTGCACCGCCGTGACGTCGTCGCTCTCGGCGAGCAGTCGTTCTAAGTCTCGGGCCTTCTCGCTCAATCGGAGAATCTCCTCGGACTTTCGTTCGATGACGGCGGCGCGGTTCCGAACGTCGCCCTCCCCCTCGGCGATGAGAGAGGCGTAGCCGTGGACGACGTTCAGTTCGTTGCGCAGGTCGTGACGGAGGACTCGGTTCAGGACGTGGAGGCGTTGACTCAGCCACTCCGCGCGGCGTCGTTCCGAGCGGAGACGGGCCGCGGTTCGGGCGGCGCGGGCGTCGTAGACGCCGACGAGGAGGCCGACGAACGCGCCGCCGGTGGCCGCGTTGGCGACGAGGTACCACCACTGCTCTAAGTCGAGTCCCTCCGCGCGCAGGTAGAAGACTGTGAGGACGCCGAGACCACCGACGGCGGTGACACCGACGAACGTCCAGCGGACGAGGGTCTCGACTCGGTCACGTCCCAACTCAGTTCGGAGCACCCAACCCGTCGCGGCCAAAAAGAGAACCGCAGTCGCGAGTGGCCCGAGCGTCGTGAACAGAAGCGACGCGCGACTGTGCGCGCTCTCGTGGACGTCCCCGAAGAGATGCACGACGTGGAGGAAGACGAGTACGGCCCCGACCAAACGGAGCATCGACGGCCCGTACGCCGCCAGTCGGGAACTGGTATCCATCCTACCCCATCTCCACGTCGCCATCGCATTAGGGTTTCGTCGCACCGTCGGTCGGCAGAGCGTCGCTCCGAGCCACGAGATGACATACCCAGGAAGCATTAGTCCGACGATTACAAATGCTCCAGGTGCATATCCGTCCTGAACATGGCGACTCTATCGTTCGAACCGCTGACGTACGACGACATCCCCGAGGACGAGCGACCGACGCTCGGGCAGGCGCTCGTCCCCATCTTCGGGATGTTGTTTTTCCTGAGCGTCGGCGCGATTCTGCTCGACTTAGACCCGCAGATACCGCTTCTGTTCGGTATCGGGCTGACCGGACTCGTGGGTCGGTACTGGCTCGGACAGTCCTGGCGGTCGATGTACGAGGGCATCGCCGACGGACTCTTGATGGGGATGCAGGCTATTCTCATAATCTTCGTCATCTACATGCTCATCTCGACGTGGACGGGCGCGGGAACCATCCCGACGCTCATCTACTACGGGTTGGAACTTCTCACGCCGACGGTGTTTCTGCCGGTGGCGACGCTTCTGGCGGCAGTCGTTGCGTTCGCCATCGGGTCCTCGTGGACGACGGCTGGGACGCTCGGCGTCGCGTTCATCGGCATCGGCGCGGGACTCGGCGTTCCCGAGCCGATGACGGCGGGTGCCGTCCTCACCGGCGCGTACACCGGCGACAAGATATCGCCGCTGTCGGACACGACGAACCTCGCGGCGGCGGTGACCAACACCGACCTGATGACGCACGTTCGGACGATGCGCGTCGGAACCGGTCTGGCGCTCGTTATCTCGCTCGGACTGTACACCTACCTCGGACTGACGGCGACGGGCGCTATCCCGCCGGGGCGGGTGGAGTCCATCCAGTCTGCCATCTCCGGAAGCTACGTCGTCTCGCCGGTGACGTTCGCGCCACTCGTGCTGACGTTCGCGCTGGCGCTCCGGGGCTATCCGGCGCTTCCGGCCATCACGTCCGGCGTCTTTGCGGGTATCGCGACGCAGATTCTCGTGCAGGGTCCGGTTTCGACGGAGGGTCTGGTCGCCGCGATGGAAGTCGCGCAGTCGGGCACGAGCGTCGAGACTGACGTCGAACTCGTCAACGACCTCTTGGCGAGCGGCGGTCTCACGGGGTCGTCGTGGACGATAACCGTCGTCGTCGCCGCACTCGCACTCGGCGGTATCCTCGAACGGACGGGCGTCCTCGCGGTCATCGCCCACAGACTCGGGCAGTCGATGAAAAGCGTCGGGAGCCTCACGGCGGGGACGGCGCTGTCGGCGTTCGGGATGAACGTCCTCGCGGCCGAGCAGTACATGTCTATCGTCGTCCCGGGGATGAGTCTCCGCGGCCTGTACGACGACTTCGACCTGGACAGCCGGAACCTCTCGCGGGCCGTCGAAGCCGCCGGGACGACGACGAGCGCTCTCGTCCCGTGGAACGCGGGCGGGGTGTACATGGCGACGGTGCTCGGGGTGCCGACGCTCGAATACGCGCCGTACTACTTCCTCGGCTTTCTCTCGCCCGCCATCCTCCTCATCATGGGCGTCACCGGGTGGCGCATAACGAAACAGAGCGAGGAGACGAACGCGGGCATCAAAGGCGCAGTCGAGTCGCTCGCCGACGACTGACGCGGGTCGAACGCACCGCCGAACGACGCACTCGCTCGGACGCGTCCGCGCCGCTACTGCCGCGAAACCGGGTGGTTCGCGCGACTGCGGACCGGCACGGTAGATAAACACGCGAACTATGAAGACCGCGGGCTCAACTCCGTAGCCGTCCGACAGGTAACCGATGGTTCGGACGCCTGCCAGCGCAACCATCGTCGAGGCACCCATCTCGCACGTTCCGGTGGCGGACTCGCCCGTCCACCGCTCTCTCTCCCGCCGGAATCGCCCGGCTTATTCACCGCCGCCCGCAACCGTCGGGTATGGACCTGACGACGACGGGTCGATACCGCGTGCTCGGGCGGCCGCGCGACCCGAACGAACTTCTCCTGATAGACGTTGACGAGACGCAGTCTGCCGACGCTGACGGCGAGGACGAGGAGGTGTTCGGGCCGACGTACGTCGCGGCGACGGGGTACGACAGCACCCTCGGGGAGACGGTCGAATCGCTCGAATCCGGGAACCTCGTGGACGCCCACCTCGCGTGGACGGACGGCGACCCGCGGTTCGAGTCCGTCGAGGTGGTCGCAGAGACGACGTTCGAGTTTCTCGACGGCGTCACCGGGATGTTCGAGGCGGCAAAGGAGACGTGGTGGGCCGCGGAGGCCGACGGCGAGGCGATGAACAGTCGCGTGACGAGAGACACGGACGGCGACCCGAACGGCGCGCTCTACGTCTTCGCGAAACAGACGGGCGCGCGGGACCTGTTCGAGGAGTTCAAAAGCGGCGTCACGCCGTTGGAACCCCTCGTCGAGCGCGCAAACGAGGGTCGCGCCCCCGAGAGCGAACAACCGCGGGCGGTGTTCGTGCTCCGACCGGCCGACGAACCGTTCCTCGTCGTCTACATCGCGTTCCGACGCGACGGGATGCTCGCGCGGACGGTCCGAGACACGTACGCCTGAGTCGAACCGCCCTCGTCAGGCCCACTCGGGGTCGACGGGCGACTCCGGCGTCTCCCCGCGGAGGACCCGCCGCACGTCCGATGCGACTCGGCGGTTGAGTTCCTCGATTGACTCCTCGGAGTACCATCCGGCGTGCGGCGACAGCACCACGTCCTCGCGGTCGGTCAGCGGCGACTCCGGAGAGAGCGGTTCCGACTCGAAGACGTCTAACCCCGCGGCACCGATTTCGCCGGCGTCGAGTGCGGAAACGAGAGCGTCCTCGTCTACGACGGCCCCCCGCCCGGTGTTGACGAGTATCGACTCCGCTCGCATCCGCGAGAACGCGTCGGCGTCGAACATGCCGCGCGTCTCCGGCGTCGCGGGCGCGTTGACGGAGACGTAGTCCGACCGCTCTAACAGTTCCTCGAACCCGACGAGTTCGACATCGACGCCGACGTCCTCCGTCTCGGACTCGTCGAGGTACGGGTCGTACGCGACGGCGTCCACGCCGAACCCCGAGGTGAGTTCGGCCAGTCGCCGCCCGATGGCGCCGAACGAGACGAACCCGAGCGTTCGTCCGCGGAGGCGGTGGAGGTTCCGCGAGGGGAACGCGGCCCACTCGCCGCGTCTGACAGACTCGTCGTACTCTCGAACCGCCCGGACGCACGCGAGAAGGAGCGCAAGCGCCTGCGTCGCCACCTCGTCGGTGCAGTAGCCGGGGACGTGAGTGACCGTCACACCCGCGTCGGCGGCCGCCGAAACGTCGATGTTGTCGAACCCGACGGCCGCACGCGCGACGACCGAGAGGTCGAGTGTCTCGAACACCGCCGCCGGTACCGGCGTGGCGACGTCGGTGATGGCCGCGTCGGCATCGACCGCCTCGCACTCCGCTACGAGGGCCTCGACGGAGCCGAGTTCCGCGAACGTCGCTTCCGCGGCGTCACCGAGGTGGTCCCGAATCGCCTCGGGACGAATCATGTGGACGTCGCTGACGACGACTTGGTACGTCATGGTCGTCCGGGGGTTCGCGTCGGTCCCACTTCAACGCCCGTCCGATTCCCGAGCGTCGAAAACGAACGTGCAGTTACGATTGCGAACGAACACTCTCGTCGGCCGTGTCGGTCAAAAAACTACGTGGGCGGGCGTCGTCGAAACCGGACTCAGTCTCGTACCTGTCGATACCGCTGGTAGAGCGCAGAACAGAGGACGAGAAGGAACACCGTGGTGGCGATGGGAACCCCGCCGACCGACGCGAACCCGGGGACGCCCGCGGCGGGTGCCGCCGTCGCGACCACGCCGAGAGCGCCGAGTCCGGCGTAATACTGGCTCCACGTTATCTCGCCCTCGGGGACGACTTCCATGTACACCTCGACTTTGTCCGACCGCTTCAGTTCGACCAGTTTCTCGCGTTCGTCGTACTCTACGATGTCGAGTCCGACCAGTTTGGGGATGTGAGTCTGCTGTAAGGAGACGTACGCGCTCTGGCGGATGTTGCGCGGCGGCGGCGACTCGCCCGTCTCTTGCGCCGCGATTCGCTCCGACAGTTCGCGGAGGGTGAGTTCGTCGCTCTGCTGGAGGTGTTCGATAACCATCCGACGGCGGTCGTTGCTCAACACCTCGTGGATGCTCGATTCGGCGAGTTCGTCTTCGGCCGTTTCAGCTGCCATGGACATTTCTACTATATGATTAGTTAGAATACTATAATAAACTACGGTCGCGGAGGAGGGCGGCCGAGAGGCAGTCGCGGAACGGGGCGCGTCGTCCGCCGCGGAGTCCGTGGACGGCGATACCAGTATTTAATACCGGATGCGGCGTGGATTAATACATGACCGTTGTCAGTGTCTCCATGCCGGAGGAGTTGTTGGAGCGCATCGACTCTTTCGCGGGCGAACACGGCTACACCGGACGAAGCGAAGTCGTCCGCGAGGCGGCCCGAAACCTCCTCGGCGAGTTCGAGGACAAGCGACTCGAAGACAGGAAACTGATGGCCGTCGTCACGGTCATCTTCGACTTCGAGACGACGGCCGTAGAGGAGAAGATGATGAAGTTGCGCCACGAGTTCGAGGGCCTCGTCGCCTCGAACTTCCACAACCACGTGGGGAACCACTACTGCATGGAGCTTTTCGTCCTCGAAGGAGAACTCGAAGATATCTCGAACTTCGTCGGGCGCATCCGCGCGACGAAAGACACGTTGAGCGTCGATTACTCCGTGATGCCCGTCGACGACTTCACCGCCATCACGACGGCGTAACGCGGGACGCGGTGGTGTCCACCGCGAAGGGCGACGCCGGACCGACTCCGTTTTGTGACTCGCACGGCAACGAGCCCCGTATGACTACGGGCAGACGAAGGCGACGACGAACGGTCGGACGGGCGGCGTTCGTCACACTCCTCGTCTCGTTGGCCGCCCGCCCCGTCGCCGCACACCAGTTCGCCTCGCGGTTCGACGCGCCGGTTCCCGTCGAATTCGTCGCCGGAGGGGCCGCCGTCGCGGTGGGAGTCACCGCGGCTATCCTCGCGACGGGAGCGGAGACGCCGACGGTCCGACGACGGGTCGTCGAGGTTCCGGGTGCGGTCGGTCGGTCGGTGAGTCTGGCGGCCCGGGCGGCGTTTCTCCTCGCGTTCGTCTGGGTGTTGGTCGCCGGTCTCACGGGGCCGCGGGCGGCCGCCCGGAACTTCGCGACGCTTTTCACGTGGGTGGTATGGCTGAAAGGCGTCGCTCTGGCGTCCGTCCTCGCCGGCAGTCCGTGGCGAGTGCTGTCGCCGTGGCGGACGCTGTACGACGCCCTCTGTCACCTCGCGGGCGGAGAGATACGGCTCAGATCGTACCCGGAGACGTTGGGTCACTGGCCCGCACTCGCGTGGTTCCTCGTCCTCGTCGGCATCACGGAGAATCTCACGCGTATCCCGCAACGTCCGACGGCGACTGCCGTCGTCGTCGGTGTCTACGCTCTTGTCTCTCTCGTCTGCGCTCTGTTCTTCGGTCGCGAGTGGTTCGAACGCGGCGACGTCTTCGAGGTGCTGTACGGCCTCCTCGGTCGGTCGGCCCCCTTCTCCGTGACGACTCGCGACGACGGGGGATGGACCGCCGAACTCCGCGCGCCGTGGCGCGACTGTTCGACGCCGCTATCGACGCGGACGCTGACCGCCTTCGCCGTGGCGATGGTGTACACGGTGACGTTCGACGGGTTCGCCGAGTCGTCCGTCTACTGGGACATCTACGCCGGGGTTCGAGAGGCGTTCGGCGCCGGTCCGGAGGTGAGCGTCGTCCTCTACGAGGCGGGACTGTTCGGATTTCTCGTGGCGTATCTCGCCGTCGCCGTCGCCGTGGCGCGACTCGTGCGCGCCGCACGGGGCCAGTCCGGACGCGACGCGACTGTGTCGGCGACCGGCGCGGAACCGGACGGCGGACGGCTCGACGCGGCCACAGTCGCGTTCGGCGGGACGATTCTCCCCGTCGCGGCGGCGTACGAAGTCGCGCACAACTACGGATTCGTCGCGACGTACCTCGGCCGCCTCCCGACTCTCTCGGGGTTCGAGTCGTTCGACCCCCTCTGGTGGCTCTCCGTGCCGCTGTTTTGGCTCTCGCAGGTGGCGTTCGTCGTCGCGGGTCACGTCGTCGCCGTCGTCGCCGCCGTCGCCGCAGTCAGGCGACTCCTGACGGCCCGCCGACCCGCGTCCGGCGACCGCTTCGAGGAGACACGAGCGCTCACGAAGCGGTGGACGGTCCTCGCGCAGGCTCCGCTCGTCGCTCTGATGGTCGGCTACACCGCCCTGTCGCTTTGGGTCGTCTCGCTTCCGGTCGCGGGGTGAGGCGGCGTTCCGGCCGCCGCCGTTCGAGCGTCGGACCCCCGCGGTGGCCGCGGCGACCGGTCGCCGCGTTCCCGCCCGAGGCTCTCGTTCGACGGCCGCACCAGAACCCGTATGCACCCGCATCTCCGAGTCGGAGTATGCAGCGACGCCGCGTTCTCGGCGGGTTCGGTGCCGCCGCCCTCGGATCTCTCTCGGGCTGTCTGGGCGGCGCGGCGAGCCTCTTCGAGACGACACAGAGCGACGAACCGCCGCTCGTCGAGAACCGCCCCGACGCGGTGTACGTCCCGACGCACGTCGAGGGGATGGAGATGGTCGGGACGACGGACGTAGACGACGTGCGAGTCGGAGTGATGTACTCGTACCCTCACCGCTTTTGGGTCGTCGAGAACGAGGGCGGCGAGTTCGTGACGACGCAGACGCCGGTAGAGGCGAGCGACGCCGTCCACCTGATGGCGACGCCGTGGGACCCCGCGACTGGAACGGTCGTTCCGAACGCCGGTCTGTCGCTCGAAATCGTCCGCGAGGGCTCTTTGGTGTCCGAAGAGGTCATCTATCCGATGCTCTCTCAGCGCATGGGCTTTCACTACGGCGCGAACTTCCCCCTCGACGGCGACGGGACCTACGAGATTCGGGTGAGCGTCGGCGGTACCGATATCGCCCGGTACGGGTCTCTCGACGGGAAGTTCGGCGACGGCGCGTCCGGAAGCATCGAGTTCGAGTTCGAAGAGCGCGAGTTGAACGACATCCCCTACAGGCTCCTCGAAGAAAAGCAGGGAACGCGCGGTGCGCTGGAACCGATGCGGATGGAGGCGATACCGACCGGAACCGCGCCGGACCCCCTGCCGGGGACGCCGCTCGGACGCGGGGCGAGCGGTGACGCGGCGTTCGTCGGGAGCCTCGTCGAAGCCGACCGGTTCGGTGACGACCCGTACCTCGCCGTCTCCGCGCGCACGCCGCACAGCGGTCTCACGATACCGGGCATGGCGCTGTCGGCGGACGTAGGGGACGGCGAGACGTACAGCGGTCGGTTGGCGCCGAGTCTCGACGCCGAACTCGGATTTCACTACGGCGCGTCGGTGGCGGGATTAGCGCCGGACGACGAGGTGAACGTCTCCGTGGACGTGCCGCCGCAAGTCGGCCGACACGAGGGGTACGAGAAGGCGTTTCTCGACATGCCTCCGTTCGAGTTGGAGTGAGGCCTCAGCCGTAGACGGCACCCGGAACCGCCGACCGGCCAGACGAGTGGGCGGCGAGGGCGGCGGGTGAGAGCCTCCGTCGGAGCTACCGGTCCGCGTCGTTCGCGGTCACGTCTCCCGGTCGTTCTCTGGTCGGTTCCTCCAACAACAGCGGACCCGTGGTCGAGGTTTGACGAGTTATCGTCGCCGTTCGGAGGATGTACACCGAGAGCAAGACGAGCGGAACGAGTACGACCGTCACGAGAAACGACGTCACGTACGGCACGTATCCGATCTCGATCGTCGCACCGCCGATATCGCCGTGGACGAGGATGATAAGCGCCGCAGACACGACCGCGGGAACGCCGCAGTAGATCGTGAGTTGCGAGAACCGGGTGAGCTCGCGTTGCAGATAGACCGTTTTGAAATGCTCCTGGGCGGTGCTGAACAACCGCAACCTGTCTACCAGTTCGTCGAACTCCCTCTCCGTCTCCGCTGTGAGTTCCGGCGCGCCGTTGCGAAGGGAGCGAACGGCGGATATCTGCCAGCCGTCGTTGTACGTCACCGCCGCGGAGAGTGCGTCGAACGCGTCCACCTTCGAGGGATCTAACCGCTCGTCGAACCGTTCGGTCCTCTCGGCGAGACGCTCTGTGTACTCCGTCACTCGCCTCTCGAACTCCTCGTCCGGGTGGTCCGAGACCGCGTCGGCGAGCGTCTCCGCCTGACTGACGATCGCCTCCGCGATCACCGTCATCATCCGCGCCGGTTCTACCGGTGCGGTCGGTACGTGGCTTCGGTCCTCTATGTCCCGTCGGAACTGCATCACGCCCTCGAACTGGTCGCGGTGCTCGCCCGCCGGGGTGAACTCCTGCGAGAGGATCAGTTGGTTGACCGAGACGACGAGCGTGACGAGAGAGAACGACCCCGCGATCATCCCGCTCGCCAACCGCGTGACCGAGTTTGCGTTCTTGAACTCGACGACGCCGAGAGCGTGGAGGACGAGGAGAAACGCGAATATCAGTGCGGAGATTCCGACCGTGAGGAGTAACCGGTCGCCGCCCACCTTGACCCACTCGATAGCGCGGCCGATCGGTCCCGACAGTTCGTCTCCGTCCGGGTCACCGCTCTCCGTAGATTCAAAAGATCCCATAGGGGATATAGCGCCCGACGGCTCAAAGTAGGTCGGCCTAACTGGCGCCCACTCGGTCTGAGCCCTGACGGATTCGAACGTACGTCGGACCTGACGCCCCGACTACTCCCCGCTCACTTCGTTCGCACATCGACCACTCGGTTGTGAGACCGATCCTCGGCGCGGACGTTCGGCGACATCCTCGGTTTCTCGACGGGTACCGAGAGAGGTTATTTGATCGTAGAGTGTGCTATCGTAGGACATGGTGTCCTCGGCCGTGAAAACTGCAGTTGCAACCTCGCTAATCCTCGTCGGCGTCGCAGGAGTCGTAGGAAGCACGATGGTTCCCACGACGACGTGCACGGAAACGAGAGTCGATGGAGAGGTGGTACGGGAGCGCTGCCAGACGGACGAGTCGTTGCGGAATGTGACGCTCTCAGCGACGGGGTTCGGATTGGTGTTTGCAATCGTCGGTACCGTCGCGGTGGGGAGGTATTCCGACGGTACGGATCCGGTCGTGGACGTCGTTTCGGGGGTAGTGTTGCTGTTGGTCGGGGTTTTCGTGACGTATCTATTCGGAGTGTGGCTCTGGAATCTCCTCACAGCGTCCACGTTGAGAGGGAGGCCCTCGTTGGGTGGTTTAATGGAGCTATTAGCCTTCACGGCGATAGGTTCGTTCATCGCAGCAATCGGTGTCCGGAGCCTCTGGAAGGTGGTCCAGGCCTGGAGACGACGGGGAACGTAGAGAGAGGAAGTCGAGGATAGACTACCGATATCGAAGCCTGCGACTCTCTTATCTGTCTTTCGAGACGGAAAACTGCGATTGAAGGGGTCTCTGTAGGCGTTAGTTCCCGGGTCGCTCCTGACGCTGGCGGTCCGCTTCGTCGAATCCGCTCATAGTACCGTTCGATCGGGCCTCGCTGATGGTTTCGGACGTGGACCGGTAGGCGTCTCTGGTCCCTTCACCGTCGTGAGCCATGGTCAGCGACCTCTCCCGTTCGATGCCCATTCTCTCGGCGGTCAGCACGGCGTCCTGATTCGCGCCGATGAACAAGAACTCCCAATCGTCGGCCTCCTGGCGGTGTTCGACGCGGCCGCGAACGGCCTCCTGAGGCGTCTCGGAGGCGTTCTCCTTCCCGTCGGTCAGCACCACGATGATGACCTTGTCGGGTCGTTCGACCGGGTCGATCCCGGAGATGTTCTTGGCAGTCTCGTCGACGGCCCGGGCGATAGCGTCGTACAACGCCGTCTGTCCGCCCGGCTTGTAGTTCTCGTCGTCGAGTTCGGGGGCATCGGTGACGGGATACCCCTCGTACACCCGGTCGACGGTCGTATTGAAATCGTACAGCGTGACCGTCGCCGTGCCCGCCTCGCCGCGCTGATCGTCGAGGAACGCGTTGAAACCGCCTCTAGTATCGTCAGCGATCGAGTTCATCGATCCCGACGAGTCGAGCACGAAGGTGATCTGGGTGTTCATCTGTCACCACGTTTTTCACTAATGCTGATAACTCTAGTCTGTTGTGCAGTAGTCGATAGTCGATTTCGTACGGTGAGAACGACCGAGTGGCGACCGTTCCGTGGACTGTCTCGGACGTCCACCGTCTGCGGCACGTGATGGGCCACGCAGAGCACCGAGTACACGAGACGTAGCAACGCGACTGCGTTCGTACTACCGTTCCTCGGACACAACTTCGGCGTCGGAGAAGAGGCCGCAAGCATCCTCGAAGCGCTCTCGGAGACGCACGGCGAACGGCTGCTCTTCGCTCACGAAGACGACGTCACGAGCGCGATGATCCGATCGGCGAAGGTGCGGTGGGACCTCCGAGTCGAAACGTACGAGACGGAGTCGGACCCCGTCGACAAACTCCGACTGTTCGCTGGCGGGATCGTGCGACGGGAGCGGCGAGGAGAGCGACATCGGTTAGATTGACCTCCAAGAACCGCGCGCGGGGAGTCTAAATTCCCGAGAAACCCGACCGAAACGGCGGGACTCCGTAGCCCACGTAGTACTTGCCGTGCTCGCGTTCCAACTGTCAGGTTCCATCCGTACGATCACCCCGGTGTCTTCTATCGACAGTATCACCGTCTCTGATGGCTCACGCCCCATTAGTGGGAGGGCGTGTGCGGATGACGATGGAGGTCCCGAGGAGTATCTCACCTTTGGGCCCGACCGCTCAGTACAGCAGACCGACAACCGTTCAGTACAAAAGTTGCATCGATAAATAGCCTCCAAGCAGATCTCGTCGCCGACTTCGATGACTCGTGTCTCCTCGATAGTGAGCATCCAAGCCAGATCTATCGACGGTAACTGCCCGATCGACCGCCTTTACTTGCATATATCGGGCACACCGTTATCCGACAGTTTTGAGACTAGTTACCAGGACACAGGGAGAGATCATGGATATAACGAGTGTTCTGTCAACAGGCGATTCGTCCGGCGGAACAGAGACACACGATCCGACCGATTACGTGACAGATCGTCTCAAAGCAAGAAAAGAGACGGTCAACGGCTTTTCGACGCGAGTCCGTCGTACGGCTGGTGAGCAAGTCGCCGACGCGATCGATCGGGGTATAGACGAACTACGAGCGCAATCTGAGGCCGAAACTGAGACTGGCATCAGCGAACGACTCGTCGAGCGAGCCGTCAACGAACTGTGTGAACGAGTTCTGGACCGAACCGTCGACGAACTCCGTGAACAGTCCGACCTAAATCTAAACACCGACGATTCGTTCGAGTCGTTCCTGCGGCGGTACGACCTGAATGCAGCCCGTCTCGACGACGAGACACTGACAGCGCTCCGAAACCAGTTGGCCTCAGAGACTACCGCGAGTACGGACGAACTACTCGAGCAGTTCGTTGCCGACGATTCGAGACGGCCATCGGCGGAGTCGGACGCGTGCTCGGAGTCAGACGCGTCGGAGACAGTCGACCACGGGTTCACGGAAGCGTACTCACATCTCTGTGCAGAACTGAATATCGAGACGGGTCAACCCCTCGACCGCGTTCTCGAAGATGCCCTCCAACGGGACGCCGTGACTGTCGGTCACGAACTCGAACGAGCGCTGACCCAGGAACTACCGCAGATAGTCGATAACCGGTCGCGCGACGTGGCCGGAACTGAGCGCTCACAGAGCGCGGGTACCCGATCGAGCGACGCGACCGAGATAGTGTCCGACCGGAAGGCTGGTCGACCGTCGGCTGCGACGGCGCTTGCGGCAACGGCGCTCCTCTCAGACGACGTGGTCGGTGATGGTGCACTCGCCCGTACGCTCTCGGCCCTGGCGGGGAGTCTGACTAACGGAGGTACCGGAACCGCAACACCAGAGCGCGTCTTGTTCGAACTCCTCTCAAATCTGGTACTGGAAACAGGAGACGGCGACGGAGGTGTCGATCTCGCGGCGCTCCGGCCACAGTCGACCGGATCACTGGCGCTCGTCGCGCTCTTCGTCGCTAATCTCGTCGCGATGGGCCTCGGAGCGTGGGTATCCCACGAGCGCGCACCACCGATTCCCGACGAGATTCGCGGACCGGACGGGGATCTGATCGTCACGGACGAGCAAGTGCAACTCGGCAAGAAGGCGTTTCAGGCAAACGGGCTCATGAACCTGGGCTCGATCCTCGGTAACGGCTCGTACTTCGGGGTCGACCTCACCGCCGATGCGCTGGCGTTGAAAGCCGAGTTCATGCGTGAGTATTACGCTCGTCAGCGAGGTGCTGATTCGTTCGACGCAGTCGACGATGACGAGCAGGCAGTCATCGCAGAACGCGTCGAACGGGAACTCGACGCGGATGCTCCGGAGGGGCCCGTTATCCAGTACTCAGCGGCCGAAGCCTATGCACATCACCGTATTCGGGACCAGTACGTCGACCGGTACTACGGCGGCTCACCCGAACGAGGGATTCCGTCGAAGTTCGTCAGATCGGCCGATCACGCCAGACGAATCGCTGATTTCGCGTGTTGGACGGCGTGGATGTCTCACACCAACCGGCCCGGCTCGGACCACTCCTATACGAACGACTGGCCGTACGTGCCCGGAACCGGGAACCGACCCACCGGACAGGTACTGGTCTGGAGCACGATCAGCGTCATCCTCCTCATCGCTGGCGGCGGCGCCGGCGTCTGGGCGTACCACTCGCTCGATTTCGCCGAACCGACGACCGAGATTATCGACGTCCCGTCCCCCGATGACGTATCGATAACACCGACCCAGTACGCTGCAGCGTGGTACGTCCCCGTCGCAGGGGCGCTGTTCGCCGCACAAGCGCTGATCGGTGCGCTGCTCGCCCACTACTACGTCGAACGAACCGGGTTCTACGGGATAGGGGACGCACTCGGAATCGACATCGTTTCGCTGGTGCCGTTCTCCCTCGGTCGTGCTTGGCACGTGAACCTCGGTATCCTCTGGATCACGACGCTGTGGCTCGCGGGCGGGCTGTTCCTGCCAGGACTGTTCAGCGATCGCGATCCGCCGTGGCAGGCCGAAGGTACGACTGCACTACTCGGCGTGCTCGTATTCGCGACAGTCGGCGCGTTCACGGGCGTCTGGCTCGGAACACACGGCAAACTCGGTTCGCCCGAGGACGGTGATCTCTGGTGGTTGCTCGGCTCTGAGGGTCTCGAGTACCTCGAAGTCGGCCGACTCTGGAAGGTCGGGCTGCTCGGCGCCTTCGCCGGTTGGACGTGGTTAGTGCTCCGTAGCGTCCGCCAACTGGACGAACCGCTGACCGGCTTGGGTCACTTCATGACCTACGCTGGCGGCTCGATCGCGCTCATGTTCGCCGCGAGCATGCTTTACACGCCCGAGACGAACATGGCGGTCACGGAGTTTTGGCGCTGGTGGGTCGTTCACATGTGGGTCGAGGGCGTCTTCGAGTTCTTCGTTACCGCCGTGATTTCCGTCGCACTGGTGTCGATGGATCTCCTCGAGAGAGCTGACGCAGAAAAAGCGATTTTCTTCGAGGTGTTCACGATCATGGCGGCGGGAATCGTCGGCGTCTCTCACCACTACTGGTGGGTTGGTCTCCCCGACTTCTGGGTCCCGCTCGGAACGACCTTCTCGACCCTCGAATTCGTCCCGCTCGTGTTCGTCCTCTATCGAAGCTTCGGCGAATATCGGTCGCTGAAAGCTCAAGACGAGGCGTTCCCCTACACGATACCGCTCTTGTTCATCGTCGGCAGTAGCATTTGGAACTTCGTGGGCGGTGGAGTACTCGGCTTCTTCATCAACCTCCCGCTTATCAACTACTACGAACACGGGACCTACCTGACCGTTGCACACGCTCACACCTCGCTTTTCGGCGCGTTCGGTCTACTCGCGCTCGGTCTCGGCACGTATATTCTGCGCGTCGTCACGCCCGAAGCCGCGTGGGATCCGACGTGGTTCCGCGGAACGTTCTGGCTGACGAACGTTGGACTCGTCGTCATGTCCGTCGCGTCGTTGCTCCCTATCGGATTCGTGCAGCTACAGACCGCCTATCAGGATGGATATGCCGTCGCTCGGAGCCTCGAGTTCTACGAACAGGATCACGTCCAGACACTACTGTGGGCACGAACACTCGGAGACACGCCGATGATCCTCGGTGCACTCGCCTTTACCGTCGGCGCAGTTCGACACCTCTACGCAGCACAGCAGCGTTCTGTCGTAGACACCTAATCGACTACCCGTCTACTACTCTTTTCAATACGTAGCTCCGTCTCGGACGTCGGCGGCACCCTTCGTGTTTTTACGATCGCCTACGACGGTTATTTCGAGAATCTCAGTTGTGTCAATTGCTGGATTCGGTACGATGCCTTGTGGTGTTCAAGGCGGATTTCGACGAGTACTCGGCGGAAATCGACAGGTCGCAAAACAGTGGAGTTTTGATCAATACGGCATCACTTCTGAGGGGGCTCGTGCATGGCGTTCATGATGTTACTTAGCCAGTGACTATCAAGGAGAACGATCGACGACTACGGCACCGTGCCGCACAACTGCCTTAACAAGTAGACGAGTTCGCCGTGATGGTTCACCAATACGGGTTGATCGTCCAGGAGCAGCGGTCGCCACTGACGGTCCGATAGGCGATAACTGGTCGAAGGTCGTCAACGCCGCACCGAACCTCAAAGGGGTGGATCAGACACACTCAATTGAACGGACAGGTAACGAAAAGTTCGATCAGCAAAAGGAAATCAAGTCTCCCTTTGGATAATAATCCAACTAACAAGACAGATCAGGTTCATCATTGTACTGTATTCAGTACCGGGACGTTCTGTACCGTGTACTGATTCATTTCGATTTGATCCAATCCATCCATAAACACAGTCTTCATCTATATCCCACAATTCACCTATTTTCTTCCTCATCTCTTTTAATGCCGTTCTTTCTATATCATCTCCTTCTTCCATTTCCAAATGCCATAGTAACGACCCGATGCTACTCACCTTTTCTTCCTCATAATATTCTGGATCTGATTTTGGACCTAATTTTCTGATCTTACCTCCTTTCTTCACTTCTCCATTCATCTCAATATCTTCTCGGCAGATGTATTTGATTAACCCCTCTAATGTCGGATACACGAGATATAGTGATACGGTAGGCCCATATTGAACTACTCGTTCTAAACTTTCAGAATCCCTTTCGGTATTCTCCGTCTGCTTAATCCTTCTCAGGTCGTTTATCAATTTTATATTCAAAACTAATGAGGGAATTCGTGACGAATTATCCCATTCAGATATTCTCTCAGTAGTATAATCCCAATATTCTATGTGATCATCTGCTATCTGTATTCTCAGTAGACGCGTTAGTGCAACTGCTAAAAGCGAAAGAGTCTCTGTAGAGAGATCACGAATGCCAGGACTATCAGAATTGTTTTCTAGGAGACATTTCCTTGATAGAGGAGTAGAGATACCGATCAAAGAGTAGTTACCTTTCTCCTGTAAGCGCTCGGCAGTTGGCTCTTCCCCAAACGTACCTACTTCATTACTGAAGTTATTCACGTAATGTGTATACCTCTTGATTATATCAGTGTATGTCATGTCGTCTACCATGGCGTTCTATTGTTGAAAATGGAGATGAATTAACATATTCTCTTCTATCTGTCAGTAATATGACTGTTATTCGCCTGGGAAACAGAGATAACACGCTCCCTGAGAGATTAGCTTCAATAGTTCACATCAATAGTAGGATTTGACACCTTTTGGGCCTGGGATGAGCGAAAGGGATGGATTGTATGGATACCGTACTGTGGGGTTAAAATCGCGAGAGAAAATGACTAGAAGGACAGTACTTAGTAGCCGACGTAGTACTTGTCGTGCTCGCGTCCCAACTCGTCAGGCTCCATCCGCAGGTAGATCATCGTCGAGCGGATGTCGTCGTGACCGAGGAGTTCCTTGATACGGTAGATGTCGGCTCCGTTCTCCTTGAGTCGCTGTGCGAACGTCGCCCGGAAGGTGTGGACCTTTACGTTTCGTTCGATGTCGGTACTGGCCACCGTTCGTTTGACCAGTTGATACACGCCGTTCGGCGTCAGCCGGTTCCCGTATCGGGACAAGAATAGGGCGTCTGATTCGACGTCTTCGCGCCGGAGGAGGTAGGTCTCGATCGCGTCTGCGCACTTCGAGGAAACGATCGCCGTTCGGTCCTTGTTCCCCTTGCCCTCCCGGATGGTGAGCCGCCGTCGTTCGAGGTCTACGTCCGAGATGTCGAGATTCGCGAGTTCCGACTTCCGGATTCCGGAGGAAACCAGTACCCGGAGGATAGCCGTGTCTCGGTACGTCTTCGCAGCGCCGAGAATTTCACGTACTTCGTCCTCGCTCAGCGGGTTCGGTTCCGTTCGCTTGCGGGGGAGGCTTCGACGTTCGGACGCGGGGAGTTCGTCAGTTCGGCCCAGGGAGTCGAAGTAGTACTCGATCGCCTTCATCGTGTTGTTGATGTGGCTGTTCGAGTACCCCTCGTCCATCAGGTGCTCTTGGAACTCCTTGGCGAGTTCCTGTGCCGGACGAATCTGCTCGTACCGGTCGAGGAACACCTGCAGCATGGTGGCGTGCTGGTGGATGGTTTTCTCGCTCAGTCCGCGCTCGACTTTCAGAAACCGCCTGTAATCGTCCAATACGTCGTCTCGTTTGAGCTCGTACATTCTTTGGTCACCTTGCGGCGACCACGAGCACAGAGGAACGTGCCGAACGCTCCAGAGGGTCTCCTCACGAATTCCGAGTGAAGGCCACAGAATTGACGATAGAGGTTCTCGACGAACCTCCGTCGTTTCTATGGGCCCTGACGGATTCGAACCACAGTCGCTCACTTCGTTCGCTCCTCGGTGCGAACCGTCAGCGGTACAAAATCGGTCCTCGCTGACGCTCGGACACTCGTATGGGCCCTGACGGATTCGAACCATCGACCACTCGGTTATGAGCCGAGCGCTCTAACCAGGCTGAGCTAAGGGCCCTCGTGCGTTCACCACTTCCTCCGGGCGCCTCTTTAGCGTTGTCGTTGTCCGTCGGCCGGACCGACGAACGGAGTCGCGACTCCGCGGTCGGAGACGAGAGGAGGTGGAAGCGCCGTCGCCAGGACTCGAACCTGGGACCACCTCGTTAACAGCGAGGTGCTCTACCAACTGAGCTACGACGGCTCGGGCGTTCTCTGCACTCTCTCGTACACCGAGGTTGTTTGTAGGGCTTTCGTTTTGGACCGATACTGTGACGTGTCACCGTGCGGCCGACGTCGAGCGCACCGACACCCTTTCGCCCGCCCGCGGTCAAGCCCGGACGAACATGGCCGACTCCGAGGAGATATCGCGCGTCGTCGAACGCGTCCGGGAGCGAATCGACCCCGGAGAGGACGAACGGGCCGCACTTCGCGAGACGGCGTCCGCGCTCTCCGAACGCGTCGAAGACGTGCTCGCAGACCTCCCGGTCGAAGCCGACGTGATACGCGTCGGGTCGACCGCCCGGGGGACGTGGCTCTCGGGGGACCGAGATATCGACCTCTTCGTCCGCTTTCCGGCCGACGTCGATAGGGAGTCCTTGGAGTCGTACGGTCTCGAAATCGGCCGGACGGTCCTTCCGGACGGGCGCGAGGAGTACGCCGAACATCCGTACGTGACCGGCGAGTTCCGCGACTTCGATATCGACCTCGTCCCCTGCTACGACGTCGAAGACGGGTCGTCGCTCCGGTCTGCGGTGGACCGCACGCCGCACCACAACGCCTACCTCCGCGAGCGTATCGACAGCGGACTCGCCGCGGACGTGCGCGTGTTCAAACGCTTCCTGAAGGGCATCGGCGCGTACGGAAGCGACCTCAGGACCCGCGGATTCTCGGGCTACCTCACGGAACTTCTCGTCTTAGAGTACGGCGGGTTCGAGGCGTTGCTTCGGGCCGCCGCGGACTGGCATCCGCCGGTCGTCTTCGACCCCGAAGACCACGGCCAGCGGTCGTTCGACCACCCGCTCGTGGTCGTTGACCCAACCGACCCGACGCGGAACGTCGCGGCCGTCTGCTCCGCGGAGAACGTCGCCAGACTCCAACACCACGCGCGGGCCTTCCTCGACGACCCAGACGAGTCCGTCTTCTTCTCGCCGGATCCGACCCCGCTCTCGCCCGCCGACGTGCGTTCGCACGTCCAACGACGGGGGACGACGCCCGTCGCCGTCGTGTTCGACGCGCCGGACATCGTCGAGGACCAACTCTACCCGCAACTTCGCAAGTCGCTCTCGGGCGTCCAGTCGGAACTCGACCGTCGCGGGTTCGACCCCCTTCGGGCGACCGCGTTCGCCGACGACCGTGCGGTCCTCTTGGTCGAGCTAGCGCACGCGACGCTGCCGGCGATAACTCGTCACGAGGGACCGCCCGTCCACGTCCGCGCCCACGCTGAGGGGTTCTACGACGCCTACGCGGACGGCGACGACTACGGCCCGTTCTTAGACGGCGACCGGTACGTCGTCGAACGGGACAGAGAGTACACCGAAGCGGCGGCGTACCTCCGGAGCGACGCCCTCTTCGACGTGGGACTCGGCTCTCACGTGGAGTCTGCGCTCGAAGACGATTACGAGGTACTCGTCGGCGAGGAGGTGGCGACGCTGGCGGAGACGGACGCGTTCGGCGTCGAGTTCGCCCGCTACTTCGAACCGAGTCCGTGAGCGTCGCGCACGTCCGAGACCAGCATCTCCGTCTTCTCGTTGGGCTCGTCGTCCGGTTCCATCGGCGACCGGCCGTCGAACGTCTCGTGGACGATTGCGACGCCCTCAGAGAGCGTGTCGAGCCCGTAGCCGCCCTCTAGAACGAACGCGAGGCCCGCGCCAACGTCGTCGCAGATGCTCCTGACCCGGTCCGTCATCAGCGCGTACCCCTCCGTCGAGACGCGCATCCGAGAAATCGGGTCGTGCCGGTGCGCGTCGAACCCCGCGCTGACCAAGAGGAGGTCCGGGTCGAACCGTTCGACCGCCGGTCGCAGAACGTCGTCCAACACGAGGAGGTAGTCCTCGTCGCCCGCACCCGCCGCGAGCGGGACGTTCAGCGTTGCGTTCTCTCCGTCGCCGGACCCCGTCTCGGATATCTCTCCGGTCCCGGGATAGAGGCCGCCCTCGTGGGCCGACGCGTAGAACACGTCGCCGCGGTCGTAGAAGATGTCCTGCGTGCCGTTCCCGTGGTGGACGTCCCAATCGAAGATAGCCACGCGTTCGACGTCGAGTTCGTCGTCGTCGAGTACCGTCTGCGCCGCGACGGCGGCGTTGTTGACGAAGCAAAATCCCATCGCGTCGTCTTCGACGGCGTGGTGTCCCGGCGGCCGCCCGAGAGAGAACGCCGTGTCTCTGCCGTCCGCGCCGTCGACCGCCTCTCGTGCGGCCCATTGTGCGATACCCGCAGACGCGAGGGCGGCGTCCCACGTCTCCTCGGAGGCGACGGTGTCGGGGTCCCAGTTTCCACCGCCGTCTTCGCAGAACTCGCGAATCTCCGCGACGTAGTCCGTCTCGTGGACGGACGCCACGTCGTCGTCGGTCGCCGGGGTCGGGTCGACGTACTGGGCGCCGTGTCGCTTCGCGAGGGCGCGCCTGATGGCGCGGAGTCGGTCGGCCGTCTCCGGATGCCGTTGACCGGTGTCGTGCGCGAGACAGGTCTCGCTGTATCCAAACTGCATCGGTCTACTCGAAGAGGGCGAAGTACGTCTCGATATCTTCGGCCTGTATCGTCCGCCGGTCGGCGTGACGAGCGAGTTTCGCGGCCGCGCTCGCGACGTTGTCGGCGTAGTCTTCGAGGATGTCGGCGAGCGCGATGCGCGCGCTCATCGACACACGATACCGGTCGTCGATGTCGAGTCGGGCGATGCGGTCGACGGGCGCGATGGGGAGTTCGAGCTCCTCCCGTTCGACCACCTGTTCGACGCCGAAGTCCTCGGCCATCAGGGTCTTTCGACCATCCTCCGCGGCGCGTTCGGCCGCGTCGGTCGCGAGGTCTGACCCGCGGCGCTGGATGCGCCGGGCGAGTTCCTCGGACGCGTCGGCGCTGACCCGGAGCTCGCCGGCGTTGCGCCGGATAATCGTGTCGACCGGGGCGAACGGTAACTCGACGCTCATACCCTCATATGCCGTCCGTGCGGCGTATAATCCTTTCCGTAACGGCTCTCGTCGCGTCTCGGCGTCTCTGCGTGAGTCTCGGACGCGCAACTCCCGTGTCGCCGACGCTTCGCACCGTTCCGCGTCGCCGAACGGAGCGGGCGTTCTCGGGGTCAGTGGTTCTTCGAGGCTACCTCGGTGGCGTCGATGCGGCCCTCGCGGACGGCCCCGCGAACCGTGACTTCCTCGCCGAGTTGGAGCGACTCGTTCGTCTCGACGCTCCGCGTCTCGGTACCGTCGTCGAGGACGACGGGGTCACCGGCTTGGACGACGGTTCCCGTGAACTCCTCGACGTCACCGTCGTCGGGGTCGGAGTCAGAGTCGGCGTCGGACGACGCGGACTCGCCGTTCGAGGCCGCACCGGATTCAGAGCCGTCGAACGCGCCGAGTCCCTGCGACTGCGTCTGCGCCTGCGCGTCGTCGGCGCTCTCCCCGGCGTTCGCGCCGTCGGGAGCCTCGTCCATCACGCTGATCGTCGACCGCCATCCCGCGGATGCTTCGAGGTCCTCCTGCCAGCCGTCTTTTATCTCGACGTCCGTGATGACGACGTAGTCCGCGAGGTCGACGTCGGTGTCGGCCTTCTCGCCCCACATCGCGACGCGGATGTCGCCGGTGCCGTCTTTCACGCGGATGTTGCGGACCTGTCCCTCGGACCCGTCGTCGCGGTCGAACGTACGCTTCGGGTCCGTCTCGATGACGCCGCCCGCGATATCGACCGTCTGGCCGAGTTCGAGGCGCTCTACGTCCGTCGTCTCGGGGACGTACTCCACGTCTTCGTCGAGTTCCTCCACCGCGCCGCGGTTGCCGACGTGGAGTTCGAGAGAGCCGTCGCGTTCGCGGACGTAGCCGTCGACGACTTCGACGGTGTCGTCCGGTTCGAACGCGTCGGTCAGGTCGGCCTTCTCGTCCCAGAGGGTCACGCGGATGCGTCCCGTGGGGTCTCCCAGCGTCAGGTTGGCGACGCGACCCTCGGTGCCGTCGTCGCGGTCGAACGTCCGCACCGAGTCCGTGCTGAGGACGCGGCCTTTCAGGTTGACGTCCGAGAGACCGAGCGAGAGGTCCTCGACGCGGTAGGTGTCCTGCATCTGTACGTCAACCTCGGCGTCCGGGTCGGGTTCGACCTTGTCGACGCTGACCTCGACGCCGTTGTACCCCTCTTTGGGTCGGCCCGCGATGCGGAGCACGTCGCCCACTTCGAGGCTTTCGAGGGCGCCGACGGCCATGTTGTCCCAAAGCGAGATGCGGATGCGCCCCGTCTCGTCAGCGACTTCGACGTTGGCGACGCGTCCGTCCTCGTCCTCGCCGTCGCGTTCGAAGGTCCGGAGTTCACCGATGCTCATCACCTTCGCGAGGAACTTCACGTCCTCCATGCCGGGTTCGATATCGGCGACTCCCTCGACTTCCTCGTCGCGGAGTTCGTGGGCGATGAGCATCGCTGCGGTCTCCTCGTCGGCGAGTCCGCCCATCTGTTCGACTTTGTCCTCCACCGCGGCTTCGAACTTCTCGAACGCGACGTCGGTTTCGAGGTCGTCGTAGACGTCTTCGATAACCCCCATCTACGCGACACCCCCGTCCGGTCGTCCGCGTCCGACGCTGCGAAGAGAGAAACCCGTGGTTCGGGCGATAGCGGCCATAATCCTATGCTCGTCCAAGGTAGGCCAGCGCTTAAGCGTTGTCTTCGCGGGAGTACCCCTCCGCAGTCTGTCGGTTAGGGCGTCGCGTCGGAACACGAGAGGGCGTGGTCGCCCGTTCGCACAAAAAGGCTCGTCTCGGGGGCGCCCCCGACGCGACGGTCAGCGCTCGGTGCGGGTGACCTCCCGCCGCCCGTCCACGTCGTCGTGGACGACTGCGGCGGCGGCGGGGACGGTACCGTCGAGTTCGACGCGCGCCTCGTAGCCGAGGTTCACCAGCGCCTCGGTACACGCTTCGTCCTCGTCGCGTTCCTCCACCGCGGCGACGACGAGAGTCACCAAGTCCTTTTCGCCGACGTAGGAGACGTCCTCTAAGGACGGGACCGTACAGCCGTTCTTCCCGACGATGCAGCCGGTGGCCGTCACACCCTCGTCGTCGAACGTGACGCTCGCTTCGCCCGGCGACGGACACTCGTCGCGGCGGGTGAGCGACGTCTCGGTGAAGCGGGGGTGCGTTCCCGTCCCGCCGGCCGCGTCGGTTCCCAGTCCCCCGGTTTCCGTTTCCGTCTCCGTCTCTCCGTCGGACCCTCCGGAGCCTCCGGAGCCTCCGACACACCCGGCGAGGGCGAGTGGGAGGAGCGCGGCGGTTCCGGTGAGGATCGTTCGGCGGTTCATACACCACGGACGCGCCATCAGGAGATAGCGGTACCGTAAGCACAAACGGTCGTTGACGCCTTCCGCGCACCGAGGTGTCACACCGCGTGGGACCGACCGCATCGCAAGCCATTTCAAGGGGAACAGCCAATCCACGAGTGAGTCCTGGTAGGGTAGTGGACTATCCTCTTGGCTTGCGGAGCCAGGGACCGGAGTTCAAATCTCCGTCAGGACGCTCACTTCGTTCGTGACCTGACTTGCCCCACGCTCGCGTTCGCTCGCGTGGGACTCCGTCAGGACGTTATTTTACCGAGGCAAGACGGCGAGAGACCTCTGTGTCTCTCGCCTCTGCCGAGGAGGTTGACTCATCCGAGAAGAGTTGGGCAGACGAGACGAGTAACGCGAGTCTCGGTGAGTTCAAACATCGGTCGGGACATTTCTACGAGGGGTTATGCGACGAGTGGAATCAGAGATACGTTCGAGTAGCAGAGACACCATCGACGGCGGGTGGTCGCTCTCTGCGCATACATCGTAACCGTCTTAAGTAAACGAGGAGTATCCGGAAGTGAGTCCTGGTAGGGTAGTGGACTATCCTCTTGGCTTGCGGAGCCAGGGACCGGAGTTCAAATCTCCGTCAGGACGCTCACTTCGTTCGTGACCTGACTTGCCCCACGCTCGCGTTCGCTCGCGTGGGACTCCGTCAGAACGTTTCTGCGAGGCGCTACACGACGAGCGAAGCCAAGAGCCTGCGCCTCGCGAAACTCCTCCAAGGAGATTTGAACAGGGAGCGACTGGGTTCAAATCTCCGTCAGGACGCTCACTTCGTTCGCGACCTGACTTGCCCCACGCTCGCGTTCGCTCGCGTGGGACTCCGTCAGGACGTTTCTGCGAGACGTTACGTGAGGAGCGAAGCGACGAGTCGTTTCAGCGTTGCCGAACGAAGCGAAGGCCACAGAAACCACCGACAGCGAGTTTTCGTCCCTGAGGGCATCGAACCGGTCCGTATCCGGGGCTACTCCTCGTCGTACCTCGAAGGGACGTCCGTCTCGTCGTCGCTCTCCGCTATGGGGCGGACAGACGGAGTGCGACGCGTTCGGAGTGGCCGCGGCGACGGGTCGCGGGGGGACTCGTCCGTCGGCGAGTCGACCCACTTCTCGTGACAGTCCGGGCAGTAGTTACCCTTGTACGTACTCGTGAACGAATACTGAGAACCGCACGTGACGCAGACGGGTTCTCGCGTCCGGTTCATCTGTCACCCTCCGAGACGGTTGGGGTTCCGACTATAGTCATGTGCTATCACGGGCCTTATGAATCCGATACGTATAAGCGTATCACCGATGCGTTGGGACGAGCGTCGGCTATTTACGAGGCGGACGACGTGTCGAAGATATGGACGGAGCGCTCCGGGTCGGCGCGGCGGTGTTCAACGCGGGCGACCACCACGCCGCACACGACGCGTGGGAGTCGCGGTGGCTCGAATTGGACGACGGAACGCCGGACGAACGACTGCTTCACGGACTCATCCAGTACACGGCCGCCGTCCACCACGCGCGAAACCGAAACTGGAGCGGTGCGACCGGACTGGCGACGAGCGCACGCGAGTATCTCGACGCTCTCGACGCGGGCTACCGGGGCGTGAACGTCGACGCGGTTCGGAGGTACCTCGAACGCCTCGCCGGGGACCCGGAGTTCGCCGAACGCGCGCGTCCGCGTCCGTTGCGCATCGACGGGCGAGTCGTCCGAGCGGACGACCTGTCGTTCGAAGACGTCGCCGACGCGGCGAGACTCGTCGCCGAGGAGTACGACGCCTACGACGAGAGCGTCCTCGAACGCGCGGTGGAGTACGCGACGGAAGAGGTGCGAGAAGACGAACCGGGCGTCGGAGGCGGGCGGGCGGGGACGCGGTACGTCGCGTTCCTCTTCGATTTCGTCGGCGACAGGGAGAACCGAGATATCCTCTACGACAGACTGTTCGCGCACGTCGAACGCGAACGTGCGCGCGAACGGGACGTGTCCGGACTGTTCGACTGAGTCACTCGTCGTCTTCGTCTTCGAACTCCGCGGAGTTGTCGACGGGCGAGAAACCCAGCACGTCTCGGGCGCGGTCGATAGAGTAGTACTTTCGATCGTTGTCGCTTATGCCGTACACTATCTCGAAGTCGTAGTCCGCGGTGAGACAGCACTCGAAGAGGTGCGCGCAGTCCTTGTACGACAGCCACATCGCCTGTCCGCGTTCGTAGTCGATGGGCGGGTGGCCTTCGGTCAGGTTCCCGATTCGGACGTTGACGACCGACATGCCGTACTCGTCGTGGTAGTACCGAGTGAGAACCTCCCCCGTGGCCTTGCTCGCGCCGTAGAGGTTGCTCGGTCGAGGGAGTTCCGTCCCGTCCAGTCGGAACTCGTCTTCCGGTCGGTACATGTCGGGCGTGCGGTCGGGCGTCTCGTAGTTGCCGACGGCGTGGTTCGAGGAGGCGAAGGCGAACTTCTCGACGCCCGCCTCCGCGGCGGCCCGAACGACGGTGTGCGTCCCGTCGATGTTGTTCCGTAGAACGCTGCTCCACGGCGCTTCCGGGCGTGGGTCACCCGCCAGATGGATGACGGCGCGGACGCCGGAGACCGCCTCTTCGACCGCCTCCTCGTCGGTGATGTCGACGGCGTGCACCGACGCTTCGTCGACTCCCTCGGGAATCTTGTCGTTAGACAGCGGTTCGCGGTCGAGCAGTCGCCAGTCGTAGTCGGCCCCGATGTGGCGGAGAATAGCCTGACCGACGCGCCCACCCGCCCCTGTCAAGAGAACCGGGTCGTCCATTCGGTCGTTACTGGGCGAAGGATGGCTAAGAAAGACCCGATTCGCGCCTGCGACGTTTCGAGCCGATACGCCTATCTTCGGTCGGACGGGAGGCAACTCTATGCCGAGTACAGCAGAGACAGCCTGTTTCGAGGCCGGAATCAAGTTCGGGTCGCTGTACCACCAGTTCGCCGGAACGCCCGTCAGTCCGGTCAGCGCCGACTCCCTCGCCCGCGCGATGGAAGACGCCATAGAGAATCAACCCCACTGCGAGAGCGTCGACGTCGATATTCTCGTCGACGACCTCGCGTCGGAACTCGCCGACTCGACGGCGGACTACGCGGAACTGACGGGGCGGTTCATGGAAGTCGAGATGACCGTGGAGTACGAGGGGACGCGCGTCCGAACGCGGATGGAGATGGAAGGCGACTATCCCGCGATGCGCCTCGTCTCGGTCGAGGACTGAACGGGCGAGAGAACCCGTCCGAGGAGTGATTTCACTTTCACTTTCGGGCATGTATTTAAACGACCCCGAGCCGAAGAGACGAGTATGAGTAGTCAACGCACACTCGGTGACGACGACCTGTTCGGAGAGGCCGCAGAGGAGATGCGTTCTGAGGTCGAGGAACATCTCGACGCCGCGCGGGGGTCTCTCCCCGACGCCGACGCCATCTGGAGCACGGAGGCCGAGAACGTCCTCGGCGTCCTCAACGGTCTCAAATCCGCGCTGAACGCGGAGGAGGCCGAAGAACACCTCCGGCAGGCGAAAAAGACGTTCATCGTCGGTCAGCGTGCGGACGCGTTCGACGACCCCGACGACCTGGAAGCGGAGATAGAGTCCCTGCAGGAACTGTTCGTGACCGTCACGGAGGCCGGTGACCTCGTTGGCGAGTTGACGAGTACCATGCCGCAACTACGAAGCGAGTTACAGGAGGCCGCAGACGCGGCGAGCGAGGACGCCGACGCGGACGAAACCGACGAGGCGGACGAATCCGAGGCCGACGCGGACGACGACGCGGACGAATCCGAGGCCGACGAAGAGGACGAGGAGTAACTCAGTCGCGCCGAGGCGGTCGGTCCACATCTCGTTCGGCCACGGCGGAGAGTAGGTCCGCCAACGACTCGGCCGAGAGGTCGAGTAACACCTCTCCCAGCGACGCGTCTCCCTCCGCCGGGTCGCCGACCACGCCGTTCTCGGTGAACTCCGCGGAGTCGTGCGCGAGGTTCACGCCGGAGACCCACTCGCCCCACCGGTCGCTTCCCCCTTCTGCGGCGTCCGCTATTCGCTCCTCGCGGACGAGTTCGGGTCGGAGGTGGCGGAGCAAGGCCGTCTCCAGAGGCCCGCCGTGACCCATCTTCGCGGCGTGTTCGCCGACGGCTTCGAACCACGTGAACGCCACCGCGTAGGCGTCGTCTTCGCGGGTTATCGTCCCGGTCACCTCGTCGAGGGCGCCCACGTTACCGCCGTGTCCGTTGACGACGACGACGCGGTCGAACCCGTGTTCGGCGAGACTCGCCACCGTCTCGCGGACGCACGACCGAAACGTCTCCGGCGAGAACCAGAGCGTGCCGGGGAACTGGCGGTGTTCGGCGGCGACGCCGACGGGAAGCGTCGGAGCGACGACCACGTCTCCGTCGTACGCTTCCGCGCCCGCCTCGGCCACCGCCTCGGCCGTGAACGCGTCGGTCCCGAGGGGTGCGTGCGGGCCGTGCTGTTCGGTGCTACCGACGGGAACCAACGCGACGTCCGTCTCCGCGACGAGTTCTGACACGTCGGTCCACGTCGCCTCCGAGAGTCGCATACACGGCGACGTGGGGTCCGACCGCTTGTATAATCGCCGGATGAGAGTCGCGTTTCGCGCCTCAGTCGTCGTCGTTCTCGACGCCGGTTCGGGAGGCGCGGCGACTCGCGCGTTCGACGAACTCGTCGGGGAGTTCGTCTATCTCGCCCGCTTGGACGCCCCAGAGGTGAGCGTACAGGCCGTCGTCGTCGATGAGTTCGTCGTGCGTCCCGCGTTCGGCGATGCGCCCGTCTTCGAGGACGACAATCTGGTCTGCGTCCTTGATAGTCGAGAGGCGGTGGGCGATGCTGAACGTCGTGCGATTCTCCGTGAGGCGGTCCAAAGAGCGCTGGATGAGCATCTCCGTCTCGGTGTCCACGTCGGATGTGGCCTCGTCTAAGACGAGGATGTCGGGGTCTCTGAGGACGGCGCGGGCGATGGAGAGACGCTGGCGCTGACCGCCGGAGAGTTTCACACCGCGTTCGCCGATTTCGGTGTCGTACCCCTCGGGGAGGTTCCGGATGAACTCGTGGGCTTCTGCGGCTTTCGCGGCCGCCACCACGTCGTCGTGAGAGGCGTCGAACGACCCGTACCGGATGTTCTCTTCGACCGTCCCGTAGAACATGAACGTGTCCTGTCCGACGTAGCCGATGGCCCGTCTGAGACTCGGAATCGTCACGTCGCGCACGTCGGTACCGTCGATGCGAATCGCGCCTTCGTCTACGTCGTACATCCGCATGAGCAGTTTCAGAACCGTCGATTTGCCCGCGCCGGTCGGACCAACGAGTGCGAGGGTATCGCCGCCTGCCACGTCGAAAGAGACGTCTTCGACGATGGTCTCTTCGTCGTCGTAGCCGAACGTCACGTCGTCGTACTCGACGCGTCCGTCGCGGACGACCAACTCCTCCGCGTCGGGGTTCTCCTCGATGCGCGACGGTTCGTCCATCAGGCCGAACATCCGCGCACTGGAGGCGTGCGCCCGCTGATACATGTTGATTATCTGCCCGAACTGCGCCATCGGCCAGATGAACCGCTGGGTGAAGAGGATGAACGTGACGAACTCTCCGGGGTCGAGCGTTCCCGTGAAGAACCACGGCCCCGCGTCGTTCAACACCCAGAGACCGCCGACGGTGAAGGTGAGGACGAAGCCGATGCCCGCGAGGATGCGCAGGCCCGGGAAGAACTTGATGCGGGTGTCGATAGCGTCCCAGTTCGCGTCGAAGTAGTCCATCGAGACGTCCTCCACCCGTTCGGACTCGTAGCTCTCGGTGTTCGACGTCTTGATGACGGAGATTCCGCCGAGGTTGTTCTCCAACCGGGAGTTCACCCGACCGACAGAAGAGCGGACTTCGGCGTACTTCGGCTGAATCGTCTTTATGAAGAAGTAGGTGAACAGAGCGATGAGCGGCATCGGGAGGAGAGCGACGATGGCGAGTTGCCAGTTCAGCCAAAAGAGGATGCCCGCGATGCCGACGACCATCACGCCGAGTCGGAACGCCGAGTTCATCCCGTCGTTGAGGAACCGTTCGAGGCGGTTCACGTCGTTCGAGAGGATGGACATCATCTCGCCCGTCTGCTTGTCGGCGAAAAACTCCATGTTCAGCCGTTGCATCTTGTCGTACGTGTCCGTCCGGACGGAGTGTTGGATGTTCTGCGCGAAGGAGTTCCACCCCCAGTTTCGCGTCCAGTGGAAGGCGGCACCGCCGAAGAAGGCGAACGCGATGACGCCGATAGTGAACCACAGTTGCGCGTCTCGCGCCGCGGGAAGCCACGCCTGCGGGACGAGTGGCAGGTCGAACGCGCGTTCGTCGAGGAAGATAGCGTCGACGGCGATACCGAGGAGTAAGGGAGGCAGGAGGTCCAACAGTCGGGCGCCGACGCTGGCGAGGACACCGACAGAGAACTGCATGGAGTTTTGGAACCCGTACGCCGCGAACAGGCGTCGCATCGGATTCTCGGCGTTCTCCCGTTGTTCCTCGAACGGGTCGTCGTCGTCCGGGGAGGTAGCCATTACTGGTCTTCGGGGGCCCAGCACACTAAACCGTTTGATACGAACCGAAACGGTCGGGGCCGAGAGAGACCCGTCACCGGTGGACCCCTACAGCACGCGTCGCTCTACGTCGGGGTCGATAGACGCCTCCGAGAGGTCCTCGCGGATGCGCGTCCGCAACGGGTCGGGGACCGTATCTCTGCCGACGGGAACCGCCGTTTCGCCGTCGTCTTTCACCTTCCAGTAGAGGACGCACTCCGAGGGTTCGTAGAACTCGATGCTGTAGCGGTCATCGGCGCCGCGGTAGTGGACTCTCGCCGCGAACCCCTCTGTGCGCCACCCCTCTAACTCGGCGAGTGCCTCGACGTGTTCGCCCATGTCGGCAGGTTCGGAACCGGCTCACGTCGGTGTTTCGCCTTCCGGTCAGTAGTCGCCGATTCGAATCCGGTCTCCCTCGTCGATACACGTCCGGTTCGTGTAGCCGTAGGGGAGTTCGAGGACGTACTTCCCGGTTCCGTTGTACCTCGTCAACTCCTCTCCGGAGGTGCCCTCGGGCGGACGGTCGGCGTGGTGAATCTGCGTTATCGTGCCGTTCTCGCCGACGAAGACGATGTCGATGGGGAAGGCCATCTCGCGCATCACGTAGGCGTACTCGTCTTCTTCGTCGTGGACGAACAGCATTCCCTCGTCTTCGCCGAGCGATTCGGTTTCGCTGAGACCGGTGTAGCGCTTCTGATGAGTGTCCGCGATTCGGGCGTCGACCGTCGCGAGCGTCCGGTTGTCCGCCTCGTCTGCGACGGTCACCGTCGCGCGTTCGTAGTCGCCGGTCGGGAACGCGGCGGGGTTGAACGCGTAGACGGCACCGGTCGCGGCGGCGAGGACGACCACCGCGAGTGCGAACGTGGCGAGTGTCGACCGCGAGACCATACACGGAGATAGAACGGGACGCGCGTAAGGATTCCGGCGAGCGAATTGGAAACCGTTATGCCGCCGTGGAAGTAGAATCGAGATGCGGGCTCGTAGTCTAGGGGTTATGACGCGTCCCTTACAAGGACGAGGTCGGTGGTTCGAATCCGCCCGAGCCCACTTCTGACGACACAAAACGACGAGCGTAGCGAGGAGTCTGTGTCGTCTGAGTGGGCGACGGGGATTCGAAGCAGGGAGCGAACGGAGTGAGCGACCGAGGTTCGACATCCGCCCGAGCCCACTCACTTCCTGCCGGGAAATAATCGACAGAGGGCTCTGGGTATTTCAGATTGTCATTCACTAAACTATATATTCGTTTATACCCATAATATTAAGCGATTATCGGTAACTCAATCAGTTATCGTTAGTTCAGGGGGAACTGAAGGAGAGACTGTTTTTGAGAACACGCGTGCGGCCCCGCGAGCGCATCTGACTTAAATGCCCTACTTAGTAAGGGATAACTGTAAGCCCAGCCGTAGTCGTAACGTACACACTCTATGACCTCTGGGGGAAGTTCGCCGCACGATTCAGCAGACTATGGAGAAGTTTCGGAGGACCGTACGGCCGGACATCCGAGAACCTCCGTCTCTCTCGACTCGCTCGACTCGGCCGGGGCGTTGACGTACCACGACGAGACGAAGACCTATCGGACGGAGTACGACCAACGGGTGGACGCACCGCAGGAAGTCGTCGTCCACTCCGTGGCCGCACTCGAAGAGAGGTCCCCCATCGAACTCGACCCGCTCTACACCGTAATCGACCCCGACGCGCTCGACCAACTGTTCGCTCCGATGATCAACGGACGACACGTCGGCGACGGGAAGATTACGTTCGGTTACCAGGGGTACGAGATTACTCTCCACAGTTACGGCGTCGTCGCGATTCGACCGGTCGAACGGCCTCGCGGGCAGTAGGCCGCAGACGGTCTCTCTGTCTCGTCGTCGAACAGTCTCTGGGACTCGTCTACCGCTCGAACGGGAACGGAAGCCACCCCGCACACGAAGGCATCAACCCCAGGGTCGTTTCGACCCGATGTCGAGTACATGACACGCGTACTCGCGCTCGGAGCAGTCTTTCTCGTCCTCGTCTCGGGAGCGAGCGGAATCGTCGCGGCCGACGCCGCCAACCCGCCGTCCGCGGGCGAATCGACCGGGTCCGCACAGGCCGCGGCCGCGGAACGAAGCGGGACGAACCCCGCCCAAGTCGGGACCGTAAATCAAAACGAGAACCTCCGGTTCGACTTCGAGATTCGGACGATAGAACACTGCGGGCTGACGTGTCGCGACGTCACCGTCGCCGCGACGAACACGCAGCGTACCACCGCGCGGAACGTCGAGTTCGTGACGCAGATGTCCGCCGGCGACGACGTCGTCTGGACCGGCAACGAGACGTTCCGGAAAATCGAACCGGGCGAGACGAAGACGGCGACAAAGCGCGTGAGCCTCGGTTTCTTCGACGCGGTGAAGGTCAGACAGAACGGCGGTTACCTCACCGCGGAGACGACCGTGACGTGGGACTCGGGCTCCGAATCGTTCACGGAGCGCAGAAAAGTGACGTAAGGCGCGGCCACTTCGAAATCCTTTTTTGTGTAACCAGCATCCCACAGAATGCGCGCCGCCTTAGCTCAGACTGGGAGAGCACTCGACTGAAGATCGAGCTGTCCCCGGTTCAAATCCGGGAGGCGGCATCCCGATTCTACTCGATTCCCCATCGAAACAGTCCGAACTCGGCTGAATATCGAGCAGTCCCCGTTCCTGCGAGCGCAGCGAGCGGGAAGTCGAAAGACGAGCAGAGCGAGTCTTTCGGAAGTTCAAATCCGGGAGGCGGCATTTTCCTGCGAACTACCGAGGGAGCGAAGCGACCGAGGTTTCGAATCCGACCGCCGAGCGACGCGAACGCTCCTGATTCTGTGGGCGACACCCGACTACCGGTCGAACTGGGGCCGAAAAGTGGATTCGCAGACTACCCGCGGACGATTACTTGCAGTCCAGGTGAACGATTTCGTCGTTCTCGTTCGGCCCGCGCGTCTGGCCCGTGGATATCGGTTCGCCGCAGGCCGCACAGCGGAGTTTCCCCGCGTCTTCGGTCGTCTCTCGACCGCTCGAATCCTCGTCGTCAGCGTCCTCGTCGGTCGTCCCGACGTCGAGCGTCTCCGTCAGTTCGTCAAGGTCCTCCAGTTCTCCGGACGGGGTCACCGCGGCGTATCCGGCCGCGAGTGCGCCCCCACCGGCCAAAAGTCCGCTCAGCCGTTTCCCGTTCCGAAGCGAGCGAATCGCGACGACCGAGAGGCCGAACGCGAGGAGTGTGCGGGCGAGTCGCTCCCGATCACGGACTGCTTTGCGTAGGTCCATACGGGTGAGTCGGGCTACGGGCCCTTGTAAGTCACCGCCGACGAGGGAGAGGCCGTTCTCCGCGTGGCGGTCAGTGCTTTTCGAAGTCTTCGAGGTCGCCCTGCGGCTTTCCCATCTCGATTTCGACGTCGGTCACGTCGGCTTTGACCGGCCCTCGTTTGCACCACTCGGTCATCGTTTCGACGTCCTCTCGGTCCCCCTCGAAGAGTGCTTCGACCCGGCCGTCGTCGAGATTCCGGACCCATCCCTCGATATCGTGTGCACGAGCGGTTTCGTGGGTGTTGTCGCGGAAGTGAACCTCCTGAACGTCGCCCGAGATGAAGACGTGCGCGCGTGACTCGGTCATCGCACGGACGTCGGTGTTCGACGCTGAAAACGGCTGGCTCGTCCGTTCCGGAAAGTCAGATACGGGCCGAAGTCGGGTGCGGACGAACGACTCCGAACCTATCGTGTTGGAGCGATAGAACGGAGAGATGCGCTTCGGACGGAGGACGTCTCCGAGGGAGGCAGAACGGACGCGGTTACCGCGAGGAGTCGTCATCGTCGTCGGTCTCGTCCGTGGAAATCGCGTCCTGCAACCGGTCGATATCTGTAATCTTCTCTAGGTCGCCCATCGTGAGTTCGGTCGTCTCGCCCGCGCTCTCGCCGGTGGCGACGCCGCTCGTGAGGATGCTGCGGACGCCCTCCTCTATGGTCATGTCCACGTCGTACACGTTGTCTCTCGGGACGTGTGTCAGAAAGCCGCCTGTCACCGGGTTCGGGGCGAGAGGGATGAACATCGTCACCATCTCGTCGTGACCCGTCGCCGCAGTCACCGTGTCCGGCGAGCGACTCGTCTCGAACCCGATGACGTAGACGTCGTCGCCCAGCAGTTCGACGAGTTTTATCTCTTGGAAGTTCTCGGCCTCTTGGTCCAACATGACGTCGCCCATCCGGCGGAAACTCTTGTAGACGGTGCCGATGCCGGGAATCGACGTGATCGCCAGATCGACGAAGTCGATGACCCGTTCGCCGTGGCGGTTCTGGCCGACGGAGCCGACGACGACGACGACGCCGAGCAAGACGGCGACTGCGATGAGTTCGCCGAGGAAGCTGATCACCATCGAGTAGACGTTCAGTTCGATGAGGAACAGAACGAAGCCCGCGCTCTCGATCAGTTCGATGAGACCGATCCACTGCAAGAGGTCGATCACCGGGCGGAGCGCGGACCTGACGAAGTCCAACGCGACGTTCAAGATGTACAGCGTGACGATGAACGGAATGATGATCCCGACGCCCGTCAGCAACACGTCGGCTGTACTCTCGTAGAGAGATTCGCCAGCTTCCTTCGCCGATGCGGGAGAGTAGTCGGACGAGTCAGAACCAGACATTCGGACGTTCGATCGGAAGGGTCCGGTATTACATCAACTTATCTGTTTGCTGACGTTGAGTCCGTCGTGACTGTCAGTTCCGCGTTCGCAACATGACTTTCTCGGGGGCGATAGCGGTGCTCGGAGACGGGGGTCGAGAGCGACGCGCGGGCGCTCTACGGGTTCGTCGAAGCGCCCGGACTCGCGGGACGAGACATCCGGTCTACGCCGGACGCGCCCGCCGTCGGTGCCAAAGCACCGCGAGACAGCACCCCCACAGAACCACCGTCACCGGGTCGGAGTGCCCGCCGAACGGAGTATCGAACCCGACGTACGTCGCAGAGACCGGATATGCGACGGGAACGCCCATGGGGGTCGTACTATCGACCAGTACGTGCGAGACGTAGCCGACGGCGACGCCCTTCGCCGCGGCCCGACTCAGAGTCGCCGCGACGGCGACTGCGACACAGGCGGCGAGTGCGGTGTGCGTGATGCCGCGATGTGTGAGCGGGAAAGTCCACGCTAACGGCAGGATGAGGTCGATATCGGCGACCACACCGCCGAGTAACCCGGCGCGCGGCGCGTCGAACGCGACCGAACCGAGAGTGTACCCGACTAGCGCGTGCGTGGCGACTGCGACGACGAGGTAAGCTAGGTGCGAGGGCGCGACCACGACTTGTCGTCGGTTCGGCCGTCGGGGGCTAAACTCCTCGGTCCCATCGGCCGTGAGCCTTTTCGCGTCCACCCGCACACGAGACTGTACTTCCATCCATGGACTTTCCCGACGTTCGAGAAGACGGAGTACTCCGCGTTCCGGTGACGGATGCCGACCGCGTCGAGGTTCGGTTCGCGCCGTTGCTCTCGCGCGACAGATTCGACCCCAAAAGCTGGCGAACCGAGGCGCTCGACCCCGTCCCGGACGCCACGGACTGGTACCAACTCGACGTAGACGGTCTCGACCTCTCTGACGGCAGATACGAGTACGAGTACGTGGTCCACCGCGGGGACGACGAACCCGTCGTCGCCGCCGACCCGTTCGCAGAGGAGATTACCCGGTTCCGCGGTCGCCGCGGCACGTTCCGCATCAGAGACGGAGAGCGGTTCCGGCCGGCGTTCTCGTGGGAGGACGAACTCCCGGATGCGGGGCTACCGGAGAACAACGAACTCGTCGTCTACGAACTACCGCTCCGGTGGGCGTCGCCCGCCTCGTCGAACGACGACCGGAACGTCCCCGACGGCGACTTCGAAAGCCTGCTGAGCGAACACCTCGACGAACTCGAATCGCTCGGCGTCAACGCCATCGAACTGCTGCCCATCCAAGACGCCGCGGTGACGCTCGATTGGGGCTACGGGACGCGCTTTTTCTTCGCGCCGGACCTCGATTTCGGCGGCCCGGTTGACGCGAAGTTCCTCGTGAAAGAGTGCCACAAGCGCGGGATTCGCGTCCTGATGGACATCGTGATGAACCACGCGAGAGAGTGCCCGTTGGAGACGCTCGCGGGCGACCGGTTCTTTCTCGACCCCGAAGAGAAACCCGACCGGCCCGACTGGGGCGGGCGTCGCTTCGACTTCGAGAACGCCGTCGACGGCTACCACCCCGCCCGGGAGTTTCTCTACTCGATGGCCGACTTTTGGATTCGAGAGTACCACGTCGACGGCTTCCGCATCGACGAGTTCAAAGGAATGGATCACTGGGAGTTCGTCCAAAAGTTCCGGGACAGAGCGTGGGCGGCGCACCGAGACGAGTTCTCCGACCGGCCGTTTCTGGTCGTCGCGGAAGACTCGTGGGGGCGCACCGAAATCGTCCGCGAGGAGGACGGAAACCCCGACGGTCGCAAGGTGGTAGACGCCATGTGGAACTTCGACTTCCGAGACGAGTCTCGGCGGTTGCTCCGGGACGAAATCGAGACGGAACCGGGAGAACCGTCCCGGAGCGAGCGCATTCGAGCGCTGATTTCGGGCCGGCGGACGTGGGACGACAGGGACCGAGCGTTCGAGGAGGGCTTTACCGACCTCTCGCAGGCGGTCAACTACATGACGTCTCACGACATGGGAGAGCGAGGCGAACAGCGGTTGATGAACTACATCTTCGGCGAACTCGTCCGCGAACGGGGGATAGGAGACGGGTCCATAGACAACGTTCGGTATCTGCTCGACGAACTCGTCACCGCCGCGCCGGGCGTCCAGATAGACGCCCACGGGGAGGCGGTCGACCGGGTTCGAGGCTCCTTCGCCCTGCTTTTGACCGCCGTCGGCATCCCGATGTTTCTCACGGGCGAGGAGTTCGGCGACGTACACGACCTCGATTACACGGACTGGCAACTGAAGATGGAAGACCCGGTAGAGTGGAGTCGCCGCGACTACCCGGGTCACGACGCTCTCCAGTCGGGCGTTCGGGATCTGATCCACCTGCGGACGGAGGCGGAGGCGCTACAGCGAAACGAAGTCGAGTTCTTCTACGCCCACCCGACGATAGACGAAGACGACGGCGTGCCCGCGTTCGCTTACTGTCGAACCGGCGGACGGGAACTGGGAAGCGAAGGACAGGTCGTCGTCGTCGCCAACTGCGGCCCCGACGGGTTCGAGGCTTTCGACATCCCGTGGCCGTGGACGGACACCGACCGGGTCGAAGAACGCGGCGACCCCGTTCGCGGGACGCCGCCGGAGTTCTCGCCCGACGAGGAGGGGGCGACGCTCTCTCTGTCTCCTTTCCAAGTGCGAGTGTTCACGACCTGACGCCCGCGAGAAGGGTCGAAGGCGTCGCCTGACCCGCGCGCGGAGATACCGGCCGAACCGCCCCGCCGGGACAAAGAGACACCGACCGAACGCGCGGCGGAGGATGTCCACCGGGGGTGACGTCCGTCTCCGTTCTATCGAGGGGAAGGGGATTCCGAGAGCAATCATACGAATGCCGACATGAATGACACGTGAACGAACGACAGTGCCTGCACACGACAGCAGAATACGGAAGTGGATATGCACTAACGTCTAAGCGCAATGGCACTATTCCAACAGGACAGCTCGGATCTCGAAGAGAAGGGCGAAGAGATAGCAGAGGAAGCGCCGATGTCGGCTGGCGACCCCATCGCGACGCTGGCCGCGGGGTCGGTGCTGCTCTCGTGGTATCAGTTCTACGTCAAAGGGAACAAAGAGAGCGGAATCTTCGTGGGCCTGTGGGCGCCGACGTTGCTCGCGGCCGCGAACTACGTCCAGCAGAAGGATATCGCACAGAAGTTCGATAGCGGCCTGTCCTTCAACTAATTCCGTTCCGCCGTCCGATAGGAGTCCGGTTGTCGCGTTTCGGCGTTTTCTCGTCACCGGACGGCGTCTTCGAGACGACGCCGACTCTCGTCCGCGACGGCCGCGTCGCCCCGCCTCGCGAGCGGAGTTTCCGGTCGAATCCCGAGTCGCCGAACCGAATCCGCGTCCGACACGCGCGCTCCGTCCCCTCCCAGCAGGAGAAACGCTCGTCTCGACAGAGGGGAACGAAATCGACGCCGAATGCGTCGGCGTATCCACCCGGAATCGACGGACTCGGCAGAAAATTCAACTAGTACCTCCGTTTGACAACCGCACGTCCACTCGAAGCGGGCCATGGTACTAGGACACTCGCAATCCTTATCCGTGGAGTGGTCATACGTTAATTTGCAATGGCGAAAGGAAACGTTGATTTCTTCAACGACACAGGCGGCTACGGTTTCATCTCGACGGACGACTCGGACGACGACGTGTTCTTCCACATGGACGACATCGGCGGCGACGACCTCGAAGAGGGGCAGGAACTCGAATTCAGTATCGAGTCCTCCCCCAAGGGCCCCCGCGCGGCGAACGTCACCCGACTCTAACTACCGGCTAACCGCCGTCTTCGACGACGGCATCTAACCGATTCACCGCGTTCCGACAGAGCGGACGCGGCCGCATCCGGATTACACCGGCGGCGGGACATCTCTGGATTTTCTGAGACCCGAGCGCCGAGCGACAGCGACGTGTCGAGAACCGGTCGAGGCCCGTCTCTCTCTCGGAAGGGTTAACCGTGGCGCGACCCAGATACGACTGTAATGGCGAAAGGCAAGGTTGACTTCTTCAACGACACAGGCGGTTACGGTTTCATCGAGACTGAGGATGCGGACGACGACGTGTTCTTCCACATGGAAGACATCGGCGGCCCGGACCTCGAAGAGGGTACGGAGGTCGAGTTCGAGATCGAGGACGCCCCCAAGGGCCCCCGCGCGAAGAACGTTACCCGACTGTAAGGTAACCGCTCGAACCGAGTACCGACGGAACACCATATTTTTCGACGAGTTCGATGCCGCGACCGATGGGTCCGTCCCGAGAACGGAGACCGAGGGCACAGGCGGTCGGCGCACGTTCGACCGCTGTCTGCGCACCTCGCGGCAGCGACCACGATTTGCTCTCCGAGTCGAGACGGACCTCTGGGAACCGGTTTCGACGGTCTTCGAGCGAACTGCACCGCGACGACGCCTCGGAGAAGCGAGTCGCGCCGAAGTATGGTACCACGACTCTCGCAAGCATTATCTGTGGGGGGCTACTCTAATCAAAGGCAATGGCAACTGGTAAGGTTGACTTCTTCAACGACACGGGCGGCTACGGCTTCATCGAGACTGAGGATGCGGACGACGACGTGTTCTTCCACATGGAAGACGTTGGCGGACCGGACCTCGAAGAGGGCACGGAGATCGAGTTCGAGATCGAAGACGCCCCCAAGGGCCCCCGCGCGAAGAACGTCACCCGTCTGTAAATCGGACTTCTGAGACGCGAACTACGGTAGCGAACGGAGGCTTGCGGCGCCGCGGCACGATTGAGTTCGGTCCGGATGCGGCAGTTCTCCAAACTACTCACAACTTATACAGCGGCGGCCACGACGACGAACGGCGTTCGTCGGGCCGGTCGCTCGTTTTTCGGTCTATCGAAACGAACAGCGGACGCCCCGTGAGACGAAGGCGAACGCTCACCTTCGAGGCGCGAGAGCGACGACCACGATGACCGACGGAATCGACCGAACGCGTCTCCGCCGCGTCGCGCCGGTACTCTGTTGGAGCGTCGCCGTCGTCGTCGCGTCGGTAGTGTCGCCGCCGTCCGGCGGTCTCTCGACCGCGGGGCCGTTCGGCGTCGGCGTCGATAAGTGGCTTCACCTCGGCGCGTACTGGGGCGTCGCGCTCCTCGCCGCCGTCGCCCTTCGGGCGCGAGGACGGCGAGCGTTCGCCGCCGCGGTCACTGTCGGCGTCGCCCTCGGCGTCAGTCTCGAACTCGTGCAGGGGACGCTCCCCGCCCGGTCGCTCGACGCGGCGGACGCATTCGTCAACGGTGTCGGGGCCCTCCTCGGGGCGGCGACGTACGCGCTCGGACGGCGAATCGCAGACGCCCGGGACCGACGCCGACGAACGTCCGAGTAATCGAGCGGGAGGCGTCTCAGTCGTCGCCCCGTCGCCCCGTCGCGGACGCTTTCTCCAGCGTCCACCCGACGAGGTCCTGCATCGGTTCGGCCTCCGAGAACGCGCTCGGGAACCAGGCGTTGTCGTCCATGGCCGCGACGAGGGCGTCCCACTCGTCGTCGGTCACCCGTCGAATCTCTCCCTGCACGACGACGCTCCGCCAACGGTGTTTGCCGCTGACCTCGAACGCGGTGAAACTCGCACGCTTGGTCTGCTCTGTGAATCGCTCCTTCTCGCTCGTCTCTGCGGTGCGGAGATAGATGAAGTAGAGGCGGTCACCGTCGTACCCGAACGAGAGGGGGACGCCGTAGGCGTCGTCGCCGGCGGCCAACGAGAGCACTCCGATGCCGCGTTCGCGGAGAAACTCGTCTACCTCCTCGGTGGTCATCTCGGTGCCTCGGACGTGGGCGAACTCGTTTGTGGTCATAGGTAGCACCTACCGTAGATACGGCGGTGACCGGGATAAGCGTTCGAGCGTCTCCGCCGACGCGGGAGAGCCCCGCCGACGCGTCCTTTTTATCCGACGACGCCCAATCGTCGTCCGATTCGGAGTCCCATGACGGCTACCACGCTCCACCGCCCGACGCACCGCGACGCGTTAGCTCTCCTCGAATCGGCGTTCGGCGACGGGCGCCTCGTCACGGTGTTCGGTCGATGCACGGTGGAGTACGACGGGCGCGCGTCGTCGACGCTCGGGGCCGGTGACAGACTCGTCGTCTGTAAACCCGACGGGACGATTCTCGTCCACACCGACGAAAAGCGGAAGCCGGTGAACTGGCAACCGCCGGGCTGCACGCACCGCGCGAGCGTCCGCGACGGACGCCTCCGCATCCGGAGTTCGCGCACGACGCCCGACGAGACGCTCGACGTGCGATTCGAACGGCTCGACCAACTGACGGCGTACGAGGTGAACGACCGGAGCGACCTGACCCTCCACGGGAGCGAAGAGGACCTGAGACAGCGCATCCTCGAAGAGCCGGCACTCGTCGAGGAGGGGTTCGAACCGTCGGCGACGGAACGGGAGACGACGGCGGGACCGGTGGACATCTTCGGCGAGGACGCCGCGGGACGACCCGTCGCGGTGGAGTTGAAACGCAGGCGAGTGGGGCCGTCCGCCGCGAGTCAACTGAAGCGGTACGTCGACGCCCTCCGGACGGAGTTCGCCGACGAGGACGTCCGCGGCGTGCTGGTCGCGCCCTCCGTCACCGACCGAACGAGCGAGTTGCTCGCCGAGAACGGACTGGGCTTCGTTTCCCTCGAACCCACCGCGGAGGACGCGGCCGCCGGCAAAGAGGATGGAAGCGACCGAACAGCAGAGGACGATAGCCGCTAGCCGCGAGCGTCTCGGTCGAAGAGACGGACGACAGAGTCGTCAGCGGTCGTCGTCGCCGTTTCCGTTATCGTCGCCGTCTCCGTTATCGTCGTTTTCGTCGTTTCCGTTGCCTTTGCCCTTGTTGCCGTCTTCGTACTCGTCTTTGTCGTCGACGACGGCCACGAATCCGAGGTCGACGACGGCCTGTCCGTTTTCGACGAACGGTCCGTCGTCCCCGCCGCCCGAGGCGACGAAGTCGTACGTCTCGTCGCCGTCGGTTTCGCGGTGCGGCATCGGGATGAGCGGTTGGTCCGACTGGAGTCTGTGTTTCTCGAAGTCCGCGCCCTCGACGTCGAACAGTTCGATTTCGACCCGATAGTGTTCGCCCGCTTCGAGGTACTCCGAGACGCCGACGACGCTCTCCGCGGCCTCGCCGTCGAGTAGTCGGGCGTCGTGAACGGCCACGTACCCGCTCTCGGAGAGTGTGACTTCGTCGACGACTATCTCCTCGCCCTCCGTGTACTGGTTCTCGAAGTCGACGAGGGCGAACGACCCTTCGTCGTCTTCCGTCCCGGCGAGGGCCAGGTCGACGACGGGCGAACCGTCGTCGACGTACGGGCCGTCCTCGGAACCGCCCGACGTGACGAAATCGTACGTCTCGTTTCCGTTCGTGTCGAGGTGCGGCATCGCGACGAGGGGTTGTCCCTCGCTCAGACTCGTCTCCTCGTCGAACTCCGTCCCCGGGACGCCGGAGAACAGGTCGACTTCGACCGAGTAGTGGGCACCCGGAGAGAGGTACTCCGAGACGCCGACGACGCTCTCTGCGGCTTGTCCTTCGAACAGTCTGCCGTCGTGAACAGCGACGAACCCGCCCGCGGAGAGTACTGTCGCGTCGACGACGACGGTGTGTTCGCCTGCCATCTGATTGCCGAACTCGACGGTGGCGAACGGTTCGGCGTCCCCGTCGTTATCGTCTCCGCCGTCGGCGGCGACGCCCGTACTCGACGCGGCGAGGCCGACCCCCGCCAGTCCGACCGCCGACGCGGACAGGAACGTTCGGCGGGACGTCTCCGTACCGTCTCCGCCGGTCGATGCATCGCTACGTCGCGTCTCGGTATCGTAGTTCTCGTTCATTGTGGTGGCCGAAATCCGGTTCGGCTACCGTTCTTTAGGACGAACCTCACATAGGTGTTGGTAGGGTGTCATAATTTTGGATGTCACGGAAGATCGGATGGCAAGCGCGTACGTTCACGACGAGAGGAGAGTCGAGTCGCGCTCTTCGGACAGATCAAAATCGATCGAATCGGGCGCAAGATCGTGCGAGGGGGTCTCAGGCGCGGTCGGAGATGGCTTCGAAGCGCTTTTACCCCGGATGGGCGTTAATCTCCACAAGTAACTATGGCAGACAAACCGGCCTCCATGTACCGGGAGATCTCCAAGGCGGCGTACACCCGACGGGAGTACATCACGGGGATTCCTGGCTCGAAGATCGCACAGCACAATATGGGCAACCTGCAGACCGGCCCGCAGGACTACGAGGTCCAGATCAGCCTCCGCGTCGAAGAGGAGTGCCAGATTCGCCACGGTGCGCTCGAATCCGCACGTCTCTCCGCGAACCGCGTGATGCTGAAGCAGGTCGGACAGGAGAACTACAAGATGGTCCTCCGCAAGTTCCCCCACCACGTCATCCGGGAGAACAAGCAGGCGACCGGCGCGGGTGCGGACCGCGTCTCCGACGGAATGCGTCAGGCGTTCGGGAAGCCCGTCGGCACCGCCGCGCGCATCCCGCGCAACGACCGCGTGTTCACCATCTACTGCAACCCCGAGGACGCGGCCATCGCGAAGGACGCGCTTCGTCGCTCCTACAACAAGATCTCGCCGCCGTGCCGCATCGACGTCGAGAAGGGCGAAGAACTGCTCGTCGCGTAATCGCGCGACTCTTCTCCCGTCGCTTTTCCGCAGGCTCAGTTCCGGAGCGACGCCGTCGGCCGGGTTCCGGAGGCGGGTGACTTTTCGTCCGGCGGTCCCTCTCCTCGGCAGATGCTTCGACTCGCGGTGGCCACGGAACGGCAGACGTTCGAGCGCATGCGCGGCCCGTTGGGAGAGCGCGGTATCGAGGTGGCCCACCTCCCGTCGAGAGAGCGGTCGATTCGGCTCACCGAACCGCCGACGCGGGAGTTCGACGCGGGTTTCGTCTACCCGCCGCGACTGATGGAGGGCGGCGCACTCGACGCTCTCTACGACATCCCGTGGGTGAACGGCCGTCGCGCGGTGCTCACCTCGCGGAACAAAGCGGGCGTCGTCGCCGCGCTTTCGCGGGCCGGAATCCCGGTGCCCGAGACGCGCATGGTGTCGAACCCGGCCGACGAGAGCGACGTGTACGACGCCGTGGACGGACTGGAGTTTCCCGTCGTCGTGAAACCGAACTCGACGACGCGCGGCGTCGGCGTCGCGAAGGCGTCCGACGTGGACTCGCTTCTCGGCGTCGTCGACTACCTGAATCTCGTCCACGACTACCGCGCGACGGGCGACAAGTCGTATCTCGTCCAGGAGTTCCTCCCCGACGCGCGCGACTACCGCGTCATGGTCGTCGACGGAACCGTCGTCGGCGGCGTCGAACGCCGACTGTCGGCGGCGGCCCTAGAGGAGGGGCGCTGGAAGCACAACGTCCACCGCGGCGCGAGTGCGGTCGGTATCGACGTGCGACCCGAACACCGGAGACTGGCGGCGTCCGTCGCGGAGACGCTCGATATCTCCTATCTCGGCGTCGACCTGTTGGAGACGGGAGCGCGGACAGTCGTCTCGGAGACGAACGCCCGCCCGACCATCGACGACGCCGCAAAGTACGAAGACGGGTTCTGGGATCGGCTGGCGGCGACGATACGGGAGACTGCGGGCGTCGAAGACTGTCGAGACTGACGGGTGAGGGGAAGAAGAATCGAACGGGAAGACGCCTCGAACGGCGTCGGTTACTCGACGTCGATGGGCGCGGAGTCTTCGGTCTTCTGGAACGTCACTTGGAGGACGCCGTTGTTGAAGGACGCGTTCGCGGAGTGTTCGTCCACTCGGACCGGGAGTCGAATCCGTTCGTCGAACTCGCGGCGGTCGCTCGCAGCGCTGATAGTGAGCATCTCGCCGTCGCACTTCAGATCGACAGCGTCCTTCTCTACGCCCGGTAGGTCCGCGACGAGTCGGATAGCCTCGCCCTCGTCGAAGACGTCGACGTGGGTCTCCGAGGCGAACCCGGTGGAGTCACCACCGGTCATCTCGTTCATCATCCGTTCGATCTCGTCGAAGATATTGTCGAACGGATCGTCGCGTTCATCTCTCATGCATCGGTCCATTGGGCGTTTTAGCTCAAAAGCCTTCTCCCCCGTTACGAGAGACCGACCGAACCTCCCGGCGAGAACCGCCGCGACACCGGTCGCGAGACGAACGGCGACTCTCCCGTGCGGGCCGGTGCGTTGTTCAGTTGTGACTGATGCCGTGACCGAATGTGATCGGACACGAACAGTCACGGTCGAGTTCGAGCGTCGTTCGGCCTCCGCGAGCGTCGAATTCTCCATCATCGTTTGACGCAGTTGCGGTAGAACCTCCACGAGAAGCGATAATTCGGACGTTCGGGGGTGAAATCGTTACACAGGGTTTCAAGTATCCGCACCACCACTACTCGAACATGAGTGAAAAGTCGTATCTCGGCGCGGGGACCGACGTGGACGAGTCGGACGTCGTGCGAGTCGGACTGAACGGCTTCGGTCGCATCGGTCGCAACGTGTTCCGCGCGGTGATGGACCACCCGAACGTGGAACTCGTCGGTATCAACGACGTGATGGCGTTCGAGGATATGGAGTACCTCGCGAAGTACGACACCGTTCACGGCCGCCTCGACGAGGTGTCTCTCGACGGCGAGAAACTCGTCGCGGGCGAATCGTCCGTCCCGGTGTTCAACGTCCAGAGTCCCGCCGAACTCCCGTGGGACGAACTCGACGTGGACGTCGCTCTCGAATGTACGGGCATCTTCCGGACGAAGGAGGACGCCTCCGCGCACCTCGACGCCGGAGCGGACAAGGTCGCGATCTCCGCGCCGCCGAAAGGTGACGAACCCGTCAAACAGATCGTCTACGGCGTCAACCACGACGAGTACGACGGCGAGGACATCGTCTCGAACGCCTCCTGTACCACGAACTCCATCTCTCCGGTCGCGAAGGTTCTCGACGACGAGTTCGGCATCGAGAACGGTCTCCTGACGACGATTCACGCCTACACCGGCAGCCAGAACCTCATCGACGGCCCGAAGGCCAAGAAACGCCGCGGCCGCGCGGCCGCGGAGAACATCGTCCCCACCTCGACGGGCGCGGCGCAGGCCACCACCGAGATTCTGCCCCAACTCGACGGCAAACTCGACGGGATGGCGGTGCGCGTTCCGGTCCCGAACGGCTCTATCACGGACTTTACCTTCTCGCTCGACGCGTCGCCGTCGGTCGAAGAGGTCAACCAGGCCTTCCGCGACGCCGCCGACTCGGGCCCCCTCGCGGGCGTTCTCGGCTACACGGACGACGAAGTCGTCTCCTCGGACATCGTCGGCCTGCCGTTCTCCTCTACGGTCGACCTCCAGTCGACGGATTCGGTCAACGACGGCGGCCTCTACAAGGTCCTGACGTGGTACGACAACGAGTTCGGCTTCGCGAACCGGATGCTCGACGTCGCGGACTACGTCACGAACGACTGAGGCGACTCCCGCACCCTCGTCTGCGCCGATTCACTCATCGGACCGCACGACGGCGTGCGACCGACCGACGTTCAGCGTGCAGACGAGAGTATGAAGTAGCCGCTCTTCGATATCCAACTCACTAGACAGATGTCCACGTTCAAGACGCTCGACGACCTCGAATCCGGACAGCGAGTCCTCGTTCGCCTCGACCTGAACTCCCCGGTCGAAGACGGACGAGTGCAGGACAATCGCCGTTTCGACCGTCACGCGACGACGGTCCGAGAACTGATGGAGGCGGGCCACCGCGTCGTCCTGATGGCCCACCAGGGCCGCCCCGGCGACGACGACTTCGTCTCCCTCGAACAGCACGCGGATATCCTCGCCGAACACGTCGGCCGCGACGTCGGCTTCGTCGACTCCACGTACGGCGAGTCCGCGGTCGAAGCCATAGAGTCGCTCGAGGAGGGCGAGGCGCTTCTGTTGGAGAACACGCGGATGACCGACGACGAACTGCCCGAGGAGTCGCCGGAGGCGAAAGCGGAGACGGAGTTCGTCGGGACGCTCGCGCCGCTTTTCGACGCGTACGTCAACGACGCGTACTCCGCGGCCCACCGGTCGCACGCCTCTCTGGTCGGCTTCCCCCTCGAACTCCCCGCCTACGCCGGTCGGGTGATGGAGACGGAGTACGAGGCCAACACCGCCATCGCCTCCCGCGAGTTCGACGGGCGGGTGACGATGGTCGTCGGCGGGACGAAGGCGACGGACGTCATCGACGTGATGAACAACCTCGGCGACACCGTCGATAGGTTCCTTCTGGGCGGTATCGCGGGCGAACTGTTCCTCCGCGCCGCGGGCCACGACGTGGGCTTCGACGTGGCGGGGATGGACCTCTTCGACGACCAGTGGGAGGCGAACCACGGGACCATCGAGTCGCTCTTAGACGACCGCGGCGACCAGATAACGCTCGCCTCCGACCTCGCGTACGAGGGCGAGGACGACGAACGCGCCGAGATAGCCGTCTCCGACATCGACGAGAAAGACCGCGGCTACCTCGACGTCGGGTCCGACACCGTCTCGGAGTACGACTCGGTCATCCGCGACTCCGAGGCCGTCTTCGTGAAGGGTGCGCTCGGCCTGTTCGAGGACGAACGCTTCTCGAAGGGCACCGTGGGCGTCCTCGAAGCCATCGCCGAGACTGACTGTTTCTCCGTCGTCGGCGGCGGCGACACCTCCCGCGCCATCGAGATGTACGGCATGAGCGAGGACGACTTCGGCCACGTCTCCATCGCGGGCGGGGCGTACATCCGCGCGCTGACGGGCGAACCCCTCGTCGGCGTCGAAGTGCTCTCGCGGGACTGAGAGACGGGACTACGCGGACGCGCTCTTTTCGGCGAATACTCCGGCGGCCCCGTCGAGCAACAGCGTCGTGCCGAACGCGAAAACTGCGAGCGTGAAGAGTGCGCCCAGAGCGTCGCCGGGCGGAAAGTTCCCCGAGGCCCTGACCGCGAGCGTCTGAATCGCGCTGAACGACGAGATTCCGACGAGGACGGCACCGAAGAAGACGCTTCCGCGGTCACCGCTCGCGACCACGAGGATACTGGACTTCGACGGGTTCGTCGGGGTGTCGGTGCCACCGTCGTCGGTCACGGACGTACCTCCGTGTTGCCGTCCGAGAGGGACATAGTGCCGACAGTGAGTTCCCATCACATAAGTGTCCGCTAAATTTGATACGTGAAGCCGCCGAAGCACGGATATGAGACTCGGCATCTGCTCCGACACGCACGACAACTTGGACCTCGCGCGCGGCGCGGTCGAACTGTTCGAGGGAGACGGCGTTGACGCCGTGATTCACTGCGGCGACATCGTCTCGCCGTTCACCGCGAGCGTCTTCGACGCCGACTTCGACTTCCACGCCGTCCGCGGCAACAACGACGGCGAGTGGAGCCTCCAGAACGCCGTCTCGTCGTTCGGCACCTACCACGGGGAGGCGGCGGAACTCTCGTTCGGGGGGACCGACGTCGCCGTCTACCACGGGACGAACGAGGCGTTAGTCGAGGGGTTACTCGAACGCGACGCGTACGACTACGTGTTCCGCGGCCACACCCACGAACGGGTCGAAAAAGAGCGAGAGGGGACGGTCCACGTCAACCCCGGCGGCCTCCCGATTCCGGGGGCCGACGACGCGTACCACGTCGCCACGCTGGACACCGACGCGGACGACCTGACGTTCCACGAGGTGTAGAACAGAGTCAGGTCCCGGGGAGGATGTCGCCGAGTGCCGCACCGATGCTCATCGGGACGAACGCGACGACGACGTCCGCTATCGCGAGTCCCGGCGTCGCCCACTCGACGCGCCCCAACCCGGTCATAAGCGCCGCCGCGGTGACGAACGAGACCCCCAACACGCCGACGAGTCGACGGGGAACGACGTCGCCAGACTACGTCTGGCGGGCCGCCGAACGGAGTTCGGCGACGCCGAAGATGGGGTTACTGACGCGGACGTCTTGGATGTCGGCGACGTAGAGGATGCCGACAACCATCCCGACGGCGAAACGAAAACGGCTCGTCGGTCAGTCGTCGGCCGGTTCCGCCTCCACTTGGTCGTCCTCGCGGCCGGCCCCCGAGGGGTCGCTCGGAACGCCGATGCCGACGTGTTTGTCGGTCCGGCGCATGCTCTCTCTTTTGTCCGCCACGTCGAGCATCGCGCGGATGGCGTCCACGTTTTCGGGGATGACGTCCGACTCCTGGTGGATGGCTTGAAACAGGTACATGTCGCGACCTTCGACGGCGATGGACTCGCCCCAGACGCAGTTCTCCCAGAGGTCGCCGCGCGGGCGGCCCGCGTCGAGTGCGAAGTCCTTCAGTTTCCCCGCGCCGTCGATGCCGAGGCCCTCGGGGATGACGTAGACGCGATTCTCGTCTTCGAGGAGTTGCCGGACGTGCGCGGCGGTCACGTCGGATTCGAGGGTGACGTTGAGGCTGTGGACGTGCATCAGCGTCGCCGGTACCTTGAGTCCGAGCGTGTCGATAGAGAGGTCCGGGAAGATAGTCTGCACGTCGGGGCCGTGGTGGCTCGGAATCCCTATCGGGTTCGGGAGGATGTCGTTTATCGGACCGCGGGAGTTCTGCGCCGGGTCGCCTCCGCGGCGGACCAGCGTCGCGCGCACCTTCTCGACGCCGTACTCCTCTTGGAGGGGCGCGACGATGCGCGAGAGGCCTGTCGTGTTACAGGAGACGACGCGGGTGTATCTCGCGCCGACCGCTTCGTCGAAGTTCGCGCGAGCGTTGAAGCTCACGTCTGCGATGTCCGCCGACTCGCCGCCTTGGAAGATGGCGGGCGTGTCGTGCGATTCGTACAGCGATTTGTTCTCCGCGCCGATACCGGAGGGCGTGCAGTCGACGACTACGTCCGCGGCGGCGACGAGTTCGTCCACGACACCGGCGATTTCGATGCCGTCCTCCGAGAACAACGGGGCGCGTTCGGGGATGGCGGCGTACATGTCGTATCCGCGCTCGACGGCGGTGTGGGCCTCGAAGTTCGGCTTGGTCTTCGCCACGCCGACGAGTTCCATGTCGGGCTGAGAATCGACCGCGTCAGCGACGCGCTTGCCGATAGTTCCGTAGCCGTTGACTCCGACTTCTATCATTACGACTGACTCGATTGGGGAGAGCAATAGTTATTTCGGCGCATACGGAGGAGAAATTAACTCCGGCGCGAGTAACGAGGCCGATTTTCGCGACCACGAGTAAGTATTCAGGACTATCATACAGTCGTCCGTTCCGACCGACCGGGCGGCGATGGGAACGCCTAACCTCGCGGGCGGTGCAAACGAGAGCTATGAGCGACAACGAGATGCGGGCCGCCGCGGAGACGGCGGTGCGTCAGTGTATGGCACTCGACGGCGAGGAGTCCTGCGTCGTCGTCACCGACGACGAACGACTCCCCATCGGGGACGCACTCTACGAGGCGGCGCGGTCGGTGACGGAGGACGCGACGTTGCTCCGGTACCCGCCGGGGACCCAACACGGCGAGGAACCGCCCGCGCCCGTCGCCGCCGCGATGGCCGAAGCGGACGTCTTTCTCGCGCCGACGACGAAGAGCCTCAGTCACACTCGCGCCCGCGGCGACGCCTGCGATGCGGGTGCGCGCGGCGCGACGCTTCCGGGCATCACGGAAGAGGTGTTTCTGACCGGACTCGACGCCGACTACCAGTCCATCGCCTCGCACTCGCTTTCGGTGTTAGAGCAGGTCAACGACGCGACGGAGGTTCGCGTCACCACGAACCGAGGCACCGATATCGTCTTCGAACCCGGCGACAGGGACTGGCTCTCGGACACCGGCATCGTCCACGACGCGGGCGGATTCTCGAACCTCCCCGCGGGCGAGGTGTTCGTCAGCCCGGAGAGCGCAAACGGCACGTACGTGGTGGACGGGACGATGATGCCGCACGGACTCCTCGACGACGGCGAGGAACTCCGCTTCGAGGTAGAGGACGGCTACGTGACCGACATCTCGGACGACGGCGTGCGCGAACAGGTCGAGGCGGGCGCGGAGGACGTCGGCCGGGACGCGTACAACCTCGCGGAACTCGGCATCGGGACGAACGTCGGCGTGACCGACCTCGTGGGCTCTGTCCTCTTAGACGAGAAGGCGGCGGGTACCGTCCACGTCGCCATCGGCGACGACGCGGGCATCGGCGGCGACACGGACGCGCCTCTGCATCTGGACGGTATCATCAGAGACCCGACCGTGTACGCCGACGGCGAGGAAGTGGAGCTTCCCCGATAGACGAACGGGCGAAGCCCGTGAGTCGGGAGAGGTCCCAGACCTGCCGCAGGCGTAGCCACCTCGTCCGAGAACCCGCCCCGCCGTCGCGTCACCGCGACCCACGGGGCGGTGTCACGCGCCCGGTGGCGGAAGGGCGACTTTTTACGGCGCGGTCGGTTAGACGGGTGTATGAGTACGCCACAGGACCGCGTCGCAGTCGCGTGTCCATCCTGTTCGCCCGAGGAACCGACCGTCCACGAGGTGTTGAAGCCGGGCGGCCACGCCACCGTTCGCTGTACGGAGTGCAGCCACGTCCACAAAGTCCGAATCGAAGAGGAAAGAGAGGTCCAACGGGACGTCATCGTCTCGCAGGACCAAGAGTCGTTCAAGACCACCGCGGACGCCCCCGCAGAGGAGACGATAGCCGTCGGCGAGGAGTTCATCGTGGACACCGAAGAGGCCATCATGCTCGTCCGCATCACCGGCCTCGAAGTCGGCCCCGAACAGCGGAAAGAGTCCGCGACAGTCGAGGACGTGACGACCATCTGGACCCGCGCCGTCGACAACGTCTCCGTCAACGTCACCGTCAACCCGAAGGACGGCAAACACGACGAGACGCGGAGTTTCAAGATTCACGTCCCCGGCGACTACGAGTTCGTCGTCGGCGACACCGAGAAGTTCGGCGACGAGGAGTTCACCGTCAAGGCTCTCCACGTCCGCGAGGACGCGCCCGAGTACCGCCACGGGAAACTCGACCACACCGGCGACATGGTGTACGCGAAAGACGTGAACCGACTGTACGGTCGCGACCAGACGTCCACCGCGTGGTCGGTCTGGTAACACGCGCAATCGTTCGTTCGGTTCGCTCGCGACGGAACGGCCGGTAGGTGGGTGCGAACACCCTCTTACGGGGATTCGATTTCTGAAGAGTGATATTCTCTGACGGCGATTAGGACGCTATGCCACGAGAATCTGCGAACCGTCTGGTGGATTTTCTCGAAGAACAAGCGGGCGAACATCTTCGCGGTGCGATTCACTACTCCGGAGACGAGTACGTCTCGCTCTACATGCGAGACGACGTAGACGCTCTGTATCCGCCCGAGAAGATGAGCGAGTTGGTCGCGCATTACCGACAGGAGAACCACGATCAAACCGTCAAAGAGCCGTTCGACCTCGGAAACAAACACTGTACGGTGAGCTTTTACGACGACGCGATTCTGTTCCACTTCACGCAGGGGGACGAAATCGGGACGGTGATCACCCTCGAACCGGAAGCGGGTCGAAATATTGTCGGGTTCATCACGGAGTGTCTGAAACAGCTCCATTACAACTCTCCACAAGAGATAACGAGCGCACCGAGATGGTTGAGAGACTGATTTTCTCGACCGCGATACGATCTGTCTCTTGCAGTTACGTGGCCTGTAACAGCCCGTAGATGCGGTGGATTCGCGCCGTGAACTGAGCGAGAGAGCGCCGCCTTCAGAACGGGCGCAACATTCGACTGCGTCTGAGCCCTACGATACCGCATGGCAGACGACAGAACCGACGAGCGACTGGAACTCGTCGAACGACTCGAACGGCGCGGCCACGTCGAGAATCCGAGGACGCTCGACGCCCTGCGGGTGGTGCCGCGCCACGAGTTCGTCCCGGAGGGGTCCCGACGCTCCGCGTACGCGGACCGACCGCTCTCCATCGGGCGGGGACAGACCATCAGCGCCCCGCACATGGTCGGCGTGATGGCCGACCGCTTGGACCCCGACCCGACGGACCGCGTCCTCGAAATCGGGACCGGGTGCGGCTACCACGCGGCGGTGACCGCCGAACTCCTCTCTGAGGGCCACCTCTACAGCGTCGAGTACGAACCGGAACTGGCCGAACGCGCCCGCGAAACGCTCGCGGAGTTGGGGTACGACGACGTCTCGGTCCGAACCGGCGACGGACACGACGGGTGGTCCGAGCACGCGCCGTACGACGGCGCGTACCTGACGTGCGCGCCGCCCTCGGTGCCCGACGCCGTCATCGAACAGGTCGAACCCGGCGGCGTCGTCGTCGCGCCCGTCGGGACGGGTCGTCAGCGACTCGTCACCATCGAAAAGCGGTCCGACGGAACGGTGGACAGAACGGACCACGGCGGCGTCAGGTTCGTCACGATGAGCGGCGGGTAGGGAAACCGGGCGGACTTTGCCCGTCGGGGGCCTCTTCGACACCATGCCGACCCGAGACAGTTCGTCGCACGACGTGGAGGAACTCCTCTTACTGTGGGCCGCCCGCCGGAGCGGCCTCCTCGAGGCGATTCTCGACACCGCCGGGACGCCACGCGAGGCGGCCGCGGAGGCGGGCGTGACCGAAGAGGCGGCGGTCGTCGTCGTCGAATCGCTCGCCGACCTCGGGTTCGTCCGCGACGTTGTTTACGAGCAACGCTCGTCAGCCCGCCAGACGCAGTCTGGCGACGGCGGCGAGTACGAGATTACGAACCGCGCGCTCGGATTTCTCGCGAAGCGAGACGTTCGGTCCATCGGCCGCCTGCCGCACGCGTTGGACCTGCTGGACTGTTGGACCGCCCTACCGGAGACGATGGCGACGGGCGACGCCCCCGACCTGCCCGCAGACTGGACCCGGAACCGCCTCGGGGCGCACGCCGCGACGGAGGACGCGGTGGTTCGCGCCCGCGTCACCGCCGCGGTCCGCGAACGCCCCGACGCGGAGCGAGTGGTCGACCTCCTCGGCGCGTCGGGGGCGTACGCGACGGAGTTCGCCGCGCGGGGGTTCGAGACGACGCTCGTAGACGACGACGCCTGCGTGGACGCCGTCGAACAGATGGTGCGTCACCGCGGCGTCCGAACCGTCGCCGCAGAGGTGCCCGAAGAGTTCGGCCTCGACGACGAGGCGTTCGGACTCGCGTTCGCCGCGGACGCGACGAGCGCACTCGACCCCGCGGAGAACCGCGCGCTCTGCGCCGCGGCGTTCGATGCCCTCGAATCGGGCGGGGTCTTCGTCATCGTGGACGCTCTCCGCGACGGGTCGCCGGAGGCCGTCGCCGCGCGGATGCGCGCCCTCGGCGTCGGACGGGGCGACGCCTACCCGGAGGCGACCTACCGCGAGTGGTTGACCGACGCCGGATTCGCGGATGTTGCTTGTAAATCCGTGCCGGGAGACCGCAGGACGGCGGTGGTCGCCCACCGGCCGGAGCGTGCGGTTGATTAGGACGCATCTCCGAGAGCGAGTATGGATACCGCCGCATTACGCGAGGACATGGTCGATAGCATCGAGCACTCGATGGACGTCGACGAGTCCGTCAGCCTCGCGATGCGAACCGTCCCCCGACACTCGTTCGTCGAGGAGACGCCGTACAACAACCGAGCCTCCGACTACGAGGGGACGACGGTACTCGCCCCCGATTTGGCCGCGCGACTGCTGTCTGCGCTCGACGTGAGAGAAGACGACGAGGTGTTGGTCGTCGGCGCGGGCGTCGGATACACCGCCGCCGTCGTGGCCGAACTCGCGGACGCAAAGCGAGTCCACGCGATAGACATCGACCGCCAACTCGTCTACGCCGCGCGGTCGAATCTCGAAGACGCGGGGTACGGAGCCGTCCTCGTTGACCGCCGCGACGGGGCCGACGGCCTCCCCGAGTACGCGCCGTTCGACCGCATCCTCGTCGAAGCGGCCGCCATCAGTCCCCCGCGGACTCTCGTCGGGCAGTTGTCCGACGACGGCCACCTCGTCATGCCGATGGGCGGGCCCGAACAGACGCTCGTCTCCGTGGACCGAGAGGGCGACGTCGTGGAGAAACACGGCCCCGTCGCCTTCCGACCCCTCCTCGTGGAGGGCGAACAGCACACCGGTCCGGTGCGAAACCGCACCGAACGGGAGGACGCCGAACACGCCGAACCCGACTCGGGGTACTTCGCGCCCAGCGGGTGGGAACAGGAGTGGATAGACTGGGACGAACGACTCAGCGGACGGCGGCGTCGATAGCCGAGCCTCCGACAGAGGGTCCCAGATAGAGAGGCTCGTATCCGGATGTCCGACGTATCAGGTTCTTTTGCGACGAGAAACGTCTACGCAGCTTATCTCTCAGGGAGGCGTACTACTGAGCGGTGAAGTACATATGCAAAAGAACGTCGGCGGATACGACCGAATCGCTCGGCTCGTCGTCGGCCCCGTCCTCGTAATCGTCGGTGCCGCGATGGTGGCGGGACTCGTCACAGTCGCGACCGGAATCCTCGGAACGGTCCTCGCGGGAGGTGCCCTCCTCGTCGGGGCAGTGTTCGTCGTCACGGGGATGACGCAGAAATGCCCCCTCAACCGGGCGCTCGGTCTGAACACGCACCGCGACGAGGACACCGAGCAGAAAGAGACGGCCGACCGGATGGCGGGCCGTCCGAACTGACTTTTTGTACTGTCACGGAGACGTTCTTGGACGGACGCGACCCGCGATATGCGCGTCGGGCCGTCTTTTCGCCTCCTCGCGAGGCGGACCGTAGATTACGTCTTCATCCCGCTACCCGTTAACGGAACGACCACGTCGTCGTCCGCAGAGAGGACGCCCCGACTGCGGTACTCCCGCAGGGCCGCGGGCGCGACGGCGCACGTCGGTTCGGTGTAGAACCCGCGGGCGTGCAGGGCGTCGAGTTCGCGTTCGACCGCCTCCTCCGAGAGCGCTATCGCGTCGCCGTCGGTCTCTGCTATCGCGGCGAGAATCTGCTCGCGTCTCGTCGGTTCGCGTATCTGGATGCCGTCGGCCGCGTCGTTGTCGCCCGCCGCGGCCTCTCGTCCGTGCATCGCCTCCGCTATCGGCGCGTATCCGGCCGCCTGCGCGCCCAGGAGGCGCGGCATCTCGTCTATCCACCCCGCCTCGTAGAGGGCGCGGAAGCCGCGGTACGCGCCGAGAAACAGCGTCCCGTGGCCGAGAGGGGAGACGACGGCGTCCGGGGCGGTCCAGTCTCGTTGAAGCGCCACCTCGTAGGCGAACGTCGCCGTCCCGGCGAAGAACGCGGGGTTCCACGCGTGGGAGGCGTACCACCCCTCGCCCGCGCGCACGGCGTCGAGGCAGGCGTCGGTCACGTCCTCGCGGGACCCCTCGACGCGAACCGGCGTCGCGCCCGCGCGTTCGATGGCGCGGAGTTTGGTCGGTTTGACCGCCGCGGGCACGTAGATGTCCGCGTCGATTCCGGCGCGGGCGGCGTAGGTGGCGATGGCCGCGCCCGCGTTACCGGAGGAGTCTTCGACCACCCGTTCGACGCCGAGTTCGTCGGCGACCGAAAGCGTCACCGCCGCGCCGCGGTCCTTGAACGACCCCGTCGGGAAGACGTACTCCAGTTTGAACGACGCGTCCCACTCGGGCGCGTCCACGAGCGGAGTCATCCCTTCGCCGAGGGTGACGTTCGGACCGACCGGGAGACAGTCCTCGAACGAAAAGAGGCCGTCTCGGGCGTCGAAATCGGCCGGGTCGGGGGCGGGGCCGTCGGGTCCGAAGTCGGTCGCGAAATCCAACGGCGCGCCGCAGTCGCACCGCCACGCCCACTCCGCGGGTGTTCGGCCGCAGGACGAACAGCGAAGCGTGAGTTCCGCCATGGTCAGACGGTGTCGATGTCGGTTCCGACAGAGCAGACGTACTCGCCGCTCGCCACCTGCGGGAGGCGGCGCGAACGCCAGAAGAGTCCGGGGCCGTCGGCGGTGACGCGGGCCTTCAGGCCGCCGAAGACGTCCGTCACCTCGAACAACACGTCGCCGACCGAGACGGAGTCGCCGAGGTCCTTCTTGAACCGGACCAGACCGCCCGCGGGCGACCCGTACTGGTCGAACCCCTTCGCGCGGGTCTGAGACGACGTCTCGCACGTGCCGTCGAGAAAGCCGTAGCCGTAGAGGACGTTGTAGATGCCGTCTACGCCCTTCCGGATGCTCTCTTCGTCCCACCCGACCGCTCCGCCGAGTTCGGGGTCTACGGTGGGGATGCCGTCGTCCGGTCCGGCGCGGGCGAGTTGCCCGTCCGGCCCCTTCTGGTCGAGGATGTAGCCGCATCCGAACGTCTTCGCGAGGCGGAGACACTCGTTGTGGAGGCGGTGGTGGCGGCCGCACCGGACGCGAACCTCGTCTATCATCCGACTCGTAGAGCCCTGATGGAGATCGACGATGAGGTCCGCGCGAGAGGCGACGCCGTACGTCGCCGCGGCGATTCGCTCGGAGGAGGTCCCGTTCTCGTCGCCCGGGTACGCCCGATTCATCTTCGTGTCGTCGATGGGGTTTCTGTGTTCGGCGACCTGGAACGCGTGGTAGTTGACGATGCCGACGACGAGAATCTCGCCGACGACGTCCGCCGGGTCCAACTGCGGGACGACGCGTTGGATCACTCCGACGCCGTTGAGTTCGTCGCCGTCCGACGCCGCCTGCACGTAGAGCGTCTTCCCGTCGCGGGCGCCGTTTATCACGGCGACCGGGAGAGCGACTGGGCTTCCGTCTCGGGCCTCTCCCACCTCGAGGCGACCCGTATCCGTCTCTCCGGGGGCCGCGCTCGCGCTTCCGAGCGTGGTCATTACTCGTCTGTCGGTACCCCCACCCTTTAGAGATTCGGTCTGTGACACCGCGAGCGACGACGTAGGTGCCCGTTGGCGCGACTCGGCGGGCGACGGGCGACCGACCGGGAGCGGTTTTACCCGCGTGCCCGAACGGTCACGTATGGCCCACGAGGAGACGGACGACCCGGACGCGTTCTCGTCGTTCCGGCAGTTCTTCGCTCTCGACGGGGACGTGTTGGTTCTCTCGGCGGCGATGTTCGCGTTCAGCCTCGGCTTCCAGATGACCGGACGATACATGCCGCGCTATATGAGCGTCCTCGGCGCGGGGAGCCTCGCAATCGGTCTCTACGGGAGTTTCGGCAATCTCATAAGCGCCGTCTACCCGTACCCCGGCGGCGCTCTCTCGGACCGCGTCGGGTCGCGGACGGCACTCACCGGGTTCGGCCTCGCCTCGACGCTCGGGTTCGTCGTCTGGTTGTTCGCCGACGCGTTCGGCGTCCTCACGATACCGGCCGCCTCCGTCGGTCCGTTCGCCGTCGATTCCGTCGTCCTCCCGGTGGGCATCTTCCTCGGACTCCTCCTCTCGCAGGCGTGGAAGTCGTTCGGACTCGGCGCGACGTTCGCGATAGTGAAACAGAGCGTCCCCCCGGACCGCCTGGCGACGGGGTTTGCGAGCACGGAGACGTTCCGCCGGACGGCCTTCCTCTTGGGTCCGTTGCTCGCGGCGGGGGTGTTGACTCTCTACCCGTTCGAGTCGGGGTTCCGCGTCGTCCTCGCCGTCGCCGCCCTGTTCGGACTCGTCGCGACGGCGACGCAGTATCTCCTCTACGACGCCTCGAAGGACTCGTTCGGCAAGTCGTTCGAGGGCGTCGCGTCGGTGCTCTCGGACCTGCGAGCGATGCCGCCGGAACTCAGACCCCTGCTCGTCGGCGACACCCTCGTCCGCTTCGGAAACGGGATGGTGTACGTGTTTTTCGTCATCGTGGTCACCGAGTTCCTCGCCGTCGGCGTCACCCTGCCCGTCGTCGGGTCGCTCTCGCCGGACGCGTTCTTCGGCGTCCTCTTGGCCGTCGAGATGGCCGTCGCCCTCCTGACGATGGTGCCCGTCGCGAAACTCGCGCGCCGCGTCGGGCTGAAACCCGTCGTCGCCGTCGGCTTCGTCGTCTACGCGGTGTTTCCCGTCCTCATCATCAACGCGCCCGAAAACGCCGCCGTCGTCGCTCTCCTCTTTGCGTTCTCCGGCCTGCGGTTCGCCGGACTCCCGGCGCACAAAGCGCTCATCGTCGGTCCCGCAGAGAAGAACGCGGGCGGGCGCGTCGTCGGGTCGTACTACCTCGTTCGCAACGTCGTCGTCGTCCCCTCCGCCGCCGTCGGCGGGTGGTTGTACGCCGCCTCGCCGGAACTGGCCTTCGCCGCGGCGACGGTGGTCGGTCTCCTCGGAACGGGGTACTTTCTCGCCTTCGGTCGGGAGTTCCCCGCGTACGCGTAGCGAACGATGGAGATTTGGTCTCTCGAGCGCAATTCGGAGACGTGAGTGACGAGGTTCCGGAGCGTCCGCCGTCCGGCGGACTCGTCGAGGCGTTAGACGTGTCGCGAAACGTCACCGTCGGCGTCGCAGTCGGCGTCGCAGTCGCGGTTACCGCGTACCTGTTTCGAGTGTTGGAACTGTTCGGCCCGTTCGCGGGGACGCGAGCGTACCCGGTTCTCGGACCGGAGGGATGGTTCGGCGTCCTCGCGTTCGTCCTCGCGGCGTCGACGGCGCTTTTCGTAGCGACGCTTCTGACCGTCGCCTCCGTCTACCGCCTCGCGAGAGCAGAGGACGTCTGAGCTACGGTCTCCGCCCGTCGAGACGTTCGACGCCGACGGAACCGTCCGTGCGCACCGACACGCGGAGTCCCTCGTACTCGAAGGAGACGTCGACAGACTGCGTCGAAGCGAGCGAAGAGAGAGCGTCGACGTCGACGAGTCCCGCGAGGGGTTCGAGGTCCATCGGGTCCCGTTCGAGTGCGGCGGCGACTTCGTTGACGATTCGCATGCCGATGTCGTCTCCGCCGTTCGGACCCGGAGACGTATCTGATTCGTTCACGGGCCTCGCCCTCCCAGTCGGCGTCTCCAACGCGCCGTCCGGTCGACGTGCCCCAGTTCGGTACCATCCCAGTCGGTGAGAGAATCCACCAGACCCATAGTTACCGACCAAGCAGACGCATCACAAGAAGGTGGCCGTTTCTCTGTCCAAGCAGTTATATGACCGCCGGTGACTCCGAGAGGGCGTCGTTCGCAGCGGTGACGTCGGCGACGGGAGAACTACTCGTCGAACTCTCGGGGGTCGCCGGTGGCCTCGCCGAGTCGTTCCGCGCCCGCGCGAGTCCCCTTCGCGATGACCACGTCGCCGGGGCGCAGTTCGGTATCCGGGCCGGGTTGGATCACCCACTCGTCGCCGCCGTCCCCCGCGTCGTCGCCCTCGGGACGGTGACTCTCGCGGCGGACGGCGATGACGCGCATCCCCGTCTCCGTCTTCACCCGCTTGCCTCCCAACGTCGTGCGCGCGAGAGCGCTCCCCTCGCGGACGGTGAATCGGACGATGACCTCGTCTGACTCCTCTACCGCGACGGCGACGACCGGGTGGGCGTTGAGTCCCCTGAGGACGCCCTCGCTAATTTCGAGTGCGGCGTCGGAGATGACCTCCGTCGCGGAGGCCAGGTGGACGAGGCCGCGGAGTTGAACCGGGTCTTCGACGCGACTCGCCGCCCGAAGCACCCACGCCTCGAAGCGGGATTTCAGCGCGTCCACCTCCGCCTCCAACTCGTTTACCTCCTCTGCGACCCCCTCGCTGTCGAACAGAATCGCCCCGTACGCGAGGTCGACGGCGAGTTCGCTCATATCCTTCATCAAGATGATGGAGTCGACCGCGCGTTCGAGGTCCTCTATCGGCGGGTCGGCCGCCGCGGGGGGTTCGTACGGGACGCCCGCGACCGTCTCGTACACGTCCGCGATGCCCGTCTGCGCGCCGCGGAGGAGGAGCACGTCGTTCTCGCGAACCTCCGTCTCTTGGTCCGGGTTCTGTATCCACCGGCGCTTGCCGGTCACGGACCGGCGACGGATGGCGATGACGCGGACGCCCGTCTCCGTCTCCATGTTGATGTCGCCGAGGGTGCGGCCGTCGTACGGCGAGTTCACGGCGACTGTCGCGCGGACCAGCATCTCGGCCGCCTCCGGGAGGGCCGTGCGGATGGCGTCCGGGAGGCCGATGTCCTCTAACACCACTTTCGCGATGTCTCCCGCCGCGTTGGATATCTTCTCCGCCGATTCGATGACGCCGAGGACGGGCGCGAGTTGCTCTGCGTCTTCGGGGTTGCGCGCGGCCATGAGGAGACTCATCCGGCCCTGCAGTTGGAGGATGTCCATCCGCTCTTCGAGTTCGAGAACCTCCCGCGCTATCTCGTCGCTCCCGTTGAGGACGGCGGAGTACGAGAGGTCGATGAGGAGTTCTGCGGTGTCTTTCATCTCCGACAGAACCTCCTTCACGCTGACCGGTTCGTACTCCACGTCCACTGGGTCCATGTGTCGGGATGCGCGTCGGACCGTGAAAAGGCTTGGTAGCGCCGCGTTCGTCGCCCTCCCCGCGTCCTCCGGACGCGAGGACGAGACGGGAATCAGCAGAGAGAGCCATCGTACGACGGCTTCTCGGGGCGAAAAATAGTTTGGGGTGAACGATAACGCTTTTTTGAGAGGGACGGGTACCGTTTTGGTATGTCAGACGACCTAAAGCGGGGGCTAGAAGGCGTTCTTGTCGCCGAGTCGGAACTCAGCTACATCGACGGCGACGCCGGTAAACTCGTCTACCGGGGCTATACCATCGAGGACCTCGCCCGCGACGCGTCGTACGAGGAAGTCGTCTACCTCCTCTGGCACGGAGAGCTTCCCGCGCGCTCGGAACTCCAGACGTTCAAAGAGCAGATGGCGGCCGAACGAGCGCTCGACGAGGACGTACTCGCCCACATCCGGTCGCTCGCGGCGGCCGACGAGGTGCCGATGGCCGCGCTTCGGAGCATCGTCTCGTCGCTGTCCGCGCACGACGACGACGCCACCTTCGAGGACGTCACGGACCACGAGGCGAACGTCCGCAAGTCCCGACGCATCACGTCGAAGATTCCGACGGCGCTGGCGGCGTTCGACCGCCTCCGTAAGGGCGAGGAACCGGTCGAACCGCGCGAGGACCTGGACCACGCCGCGAACTTCCTCTACATGCTCAACGACGAGGAACCCGACGACGTGTTGGCCGAGACGTTCGACATGGCTCTCGTCCTCCACGCCGACCACGGTCTGAACGCCTCGACGTTCTCCGCGATGGTCACCGCTTCGACGCTCTCGGACATGCACAGCGCCATCACGAGCGCCATCGGCACGCTCGCGGGGTCGCTCCACGGCGGGGCGAACGCGAACGTGATGAAGATGCTCGAAGAGATAGACGAAAGCGACAAAGACCCCACAAAGTGGGTCACGGACGCCCTCGATTCGGGTCGTCGCGTCCCCGGGTTCGGACACCGCGTCTACAACGTCAAAGATCCGCGCGCGAAGATTCTCGGCGAGAAGTCCGAGACGCTCGGCGAGGCGGCGGGCGACATGAAGTGGTACGACTACTCCGTCGCAATCGAAGAGTACATCGCAGACGAGAAGGGTCTCGCTCCGAACGTCGATTTCTACTCCGCTTCGACGTACTACCAGATGGGCATCCCCGTCGATATCTACACCCCAATCTTCGCGATGTCCCGCGTCGCCGGATGGACCGCACACGTCCTCGAACAGTACGAAGACAACCGCCTCATCCGACCGCGCGCGCGGTACGTCGGCCCGACGGACCAGACGTTCCCCGACGTCGACGAACGGTAGTCCGGCCGTCTCCGCTTTCTGCCGTCTGTCGGTCGTCCGCCGTCGGGTTTCGGTCAGTCGTCGGCGTCGACGCTCCCGCGTTCGTGCAGGAGTCCCGCCGCCCGCCCCGCCCAATCGGCGCGCGCGAAGGCCGCGACGGCGAACAGTCCCATCCAGAGATACGCGAGGAAGACGCCGACGTAGACGCCGAACAGGCCGAGTTCCAACCACTCGACGGCGAGGTAGGAGACGCCGACGAAGAAGCCGAACATGCCGGTGACGCGGGCGAGAAACGGGAGCCGAGTCGCACCGGCACCCTGTAACGCGCCAGAGAGAGCGACGAACACCGCGAGCATCGGCGCGGAGAGACCGTAGACGACGGCGAACTCCGCCGCGTACGTGAGCGCTTCGGGCGACCCGCCGAATCCGAGGACGGCGACGACGGGGTCCGCGAAGGCGGCGAGGACGACGCCGATGCCACCGACCGAGAGGAGCGAAAGCGCGGCGGTGGCCCACCCCTCGTACCGCGCGACGGACTCCTCGCCGCGTCCGAGCGCCTGTCCGACGAGGATGCTCCCGGCGACGTTGTACCCGCGAGAGAGCGGACTCGTCACCTGTTGGTACACCCGGCGGCCGACCTGAAATCCGGCGTTGATAACGTCACCAGACACAGTCTGGTGGGCCGCAGAGCCGAGCTCTGCGACGTCGCCGGACGGTCGGCCGCCCGTGCCGCCGACGGAGAGGAGCAACGCGTTGAACGGGAACTCCGCGAGTTCGGTAGCGAACCCCTCCGCGGCCCGGGGCGTCGCGACGCGGACGAGTTGGGCCGCCACCGTCCGGTCCGTCGGGCGCGCGAACGTCACGGGCGAGGCGGGGCGGTACGTCGCCGCGACGAGCAGTCCGGCCGAGAGGACGTTCGCCGCCGACGTGGCGAGTCCGACGCCGAAGACGCCCAACCGCGGGAGAAACAAGACGCCGAAGCCGAGGCCCACCGAGAGGGCGACGTTGAGAACGTTGGCGACGACGTTGACGTACATCGGCGTGCGGGTGTCGCCGAGGCCCTGCAGGGCGCGGGCACCGACGAGAGCGACGTGGCGCGCCGGTGCCGTCGCGAAGACGACGGCGAGGTACGTCCCGCCGAGGCGCACCGCGTCGTCGCTGGCGGGGAACAGACCGACCGCCCACTCCGAAAAGAAGAGACCGAAGGCGACGAACGGGAGGCCGGTGACGAACGCGACGAGGAGTCCCTGCGTCACCGCCTCGTCCCGGTTCGCGTCGGCACCGCTTCCGGTGTCCTGACTCGAAAGCGCGATGGCGGCCCCGCCGAGTCCGAGGCCGATTCTGAGCGGGAAGCGCGCGAACAGGTCCGCGAGGCCGATTGCGACGACGGCGGCGGGAGAGAGGGCGGCGGTGACGAGGATATCCACCGTCCGCATCAGCGTCCGCGTGGTCTGTTCGGCCATCACCGGCCACGCGAGCGAGAACACGCGACGCCAGACGCCGCGGAGTCGCCCGAAGTCCATGTAGAGACGTCTACCGCGTCGAACGCTTGACCCTACCGGAAGGTGAACACCGAGAACCTTTGCCGGTTCGCGCCGACGCCTCTCGCGTGACCGATATCTTCGTCTACGGGACGCTGACCGACCCCGACAGAGCCGACTCGCTCTTAGAGGAGTGGTCGTTCGGACCCGACGCCCGACTCGTCGGCCTGCGCCGCGTCGAGGGGCGGTACCCGACACTCGTCCCGGGTGGGTCCGTCGAGGGGCGCATCCTGCAGACCGACGACGTGACGACGCTCGACCGGTACGAAGGCGTCTCGTCGGGGATCTACGTCCGCGTGAACGTCCCGTACGCGGACGGGTTCGACGACGCAGGCGACGCGACGGACGACGACGGGCGCGAGGGCGCGGCGGTGTACGTCGGCGACCCCGACCGACTGGCCGTCGATACCGAGGCTCGGTGGCCCGAGAGCGACGATTTCGGCGGCGGCGTTCGGCGATACGTGGCCGACGAACGCGTCGTCGTGAGTCGGGGGGAGAATGTATCCGACGCGTGAATGACGTTCGTCAGACGGCGCGATCATCTCGTCGCTGTCTTGCGATTTCACTTCCGGTCCGGGTACATGACGTTTATATACTACGCGGTCCGAAACACAGACGCACGTCACACGCGTGCATTCCCCCTTTCCCTTTCACAGTTCGAGAGCGACCGCCACGCCCCGGCCCGAGAGCGGTCGTCGCCTCCGAGAGAGCGGTCGCCCGGCGACCCCAAAACGATTAACCGAGGCGACGGAGAACCGCGAGCATGCTCTCTCTGTCGGACGTCACCGCGGCGCGGGGCCGAATCGAAGACGTGGTGAAGCGGACACCGCTGGATTACTCGCACACCTTCTCGGAGATGACCGGCGCGGAGGTGTATCTGAAACTGGAGAACTTCCAGCGGACCGGGTCGTTCAAGATTCGCGGCGCGATGAACTGCATCGCCACGCTCTCGGACGAAGAGAAGGCGGCGGGCGTGGTGACCGCGAGTGCCGGAAACCACGCGCAGGGCGTCGCACTCGCGGCGACTCGCGCCGGCGCGAACTCGAAGATAGTGATGCCGAAGCACGCGCCGATTTCGAAGGTGAAAGCGACAGAACGGTACGGCGGCGAGACCATCCTCCACGGCGCGGACTACGACGAGGCGCAAGCGAAGGCCCACGAGATAGAACAACGGGAGGGTCGGACGTACGTCCACGCCTTCGACGACCCGTCCGTGATGGCCGGACAGGGAACTATCGGCCTCGAAATCGTCCAAGACTGCCCCGAACTCGACACCGTCGTCGTCCCCATCGGCGGCGGCGGCCTCATCTCCGGCATCGCAACCGCGGTCAAAGCTCACAACCCCGACGCGCGCGTCATCGGCGTCCAGGCGGAAGGGGCCTCCTCCGTGGCGGACTCGCTTCGGAAGGGGTCGATTCACGAACTCGACCACGTCGACACCATCGCCGACGGCATCGCCACGCGGCGGGTGGGCGACGAACCGTTCGACGTCATCCGAGAACGGGTGGACGAGGTGGTGACCGTCTCCGACGAGGAGATAGCCGTCACGCTGACCTACCTCCTCGAACGGTCGAAGACGCTCGTCGAGGGCGCGGGGGCAGTCGCCCTCGCGGCCCTGCTCTTCGAGGCGTTCGACTACGAGGAGGGCGAAGTCGTCGTTCCGGCGCTCTGCGGCGGTAACATCGACCTCAACCAACTCACGACCGTCGTCATGCGCGGACTCGTCGAGACGGGGCGGTATCTGAAGATTCGGACCGTCCTGAAGGACCGCCCGGGCGCGTTACAGGACCTCATCGCCGTCCTCGCGGACGCCCAAGCGAACATCTACGCCATCCAGCACGACCGGACGTCGCGTAATATCTCGATGAACGAGGCGGACGTGGAACTGGACTTAGAGACCAAGGGGTTCGAACACGTCGACGAACTGCTAGCGGCCCTCCGAGAACGGGGGTACGAGGTCGAGGTTCTCGCTTGAACCGGGTTACTCGTACGTGCCGAGGTGGCCGCCGTCCCACGTCATGTCGTCGCCGTTCAGATGTTGGCCGTGCTTCGAGAACCCGAAGGCAAAGAGGTTCGCCACCTGAATCGGGCGCATCATCTCTTTGACGCGCGACCCGCCGAGCATCACGTCTTCGACGACTTCCGCCTCGGAGATGCCGCGTTCGTCGGCCGTGTCGGGAATCTGCTCTTCGACGAGCGGCGTCGAGACGTAACTCGTCGAGATGGTAAACGCGCGGAGCGTTCCCCCTCCCTCGGCGGCGATTGACTTCGTGAGGCCGCGCAGACCGAACTTCGAGGTGACGTAGCCCGCCTTGTCCTGCGTCGCGACGTGGCCGTGAATCGAGCACATGTTCCCGATGGCCCCGACGCCGTCGTCGGTGTCGCGGATGTGGGGCACCACGAGTTTCGAGAGCAGGAAGGGCGCACGGAGCATCACGTCGTGCATCGCGTCGTAGACGTCCATCGGGAACTCTTCGAGCGGTGAGATGTGCTGCATCCCGGCGACGTTCGCGAGGTAACGCACGTCTCCGTGCGTCGCCGCCTCCTCGACGACCGCTCTCAGGTCGTCGTCGTCGGTGAGGTCGGCCTCTACGGTGACCACGTCGCCCGGCGCGTCCATCTCGTCTTCGACGAGCGCTTTCGTCGAGGCGAGTCCGTCTGCGTCCACGTCGGTTCCGACGACGGTGAGGCCGTTCGTCGCCATCGCGGCGGCCGTCGCTCGCCCGATGCCGGAGGCCGCACCCGTCACGACGCAGACGCTCTCTGCGTCGAAGTGGTCGTCGCCTATCACCAGTACGTCGTCCGCGCCGAAATCTACCGTAGCGGGGTCCGCCATGTGGAACTGACACGGGCGACGGGAGTATTAATCTGCGTGCGCCGCCGGGAATAGAATCGGTTTCGGTCGTTCCCAGTCTTCGGGAAGCGGGTTCGGAGTCTAATCTCGCCGGAACCGTACGACCGATTACCGACTCGGGCCACCGCCCGCCGACGGTGGCCGACTTCAACCGCCACCTATGGTAGACCCAGTACTCGCAAGCAGGCTCCAGTTCGCACTCACGACCATCGTCCACATCATCTTCCCCGTGATGAGCATGGGCCTCGCGCCCTTTCTCGTCTACTTCACGTGGAAGGACATCCGCTCGGACGACCCCGTCTACGAGCAGTTGCGGCGGTTCTGGACGAAGATATTCGCCGTCTCGTTCGTCGTCGGAACGGTGACGGGCATCGTCTTGGAGTTCGAATTCGGGACGAACTTCGCCGCGTTCTCGACGACTGCGGGTGAACTGTTCGGCGGGCCGTTGGCGACGGAGGGCATGATGGCGTTCATGCTCGAAGCCACGTTCCTCGGCGTATTCGTATTCGGCCGCGAGAAGGTATCTGACGCCCTCTATATGGTCTCTGCCGTCGCGGTCGGTCTCGGGACGTGGCTCTCTGCGGTCTGGATTCTCGTGGCCAACTCGTGGATGCAGACGCCTCGCGGATACGAACTCGCCACGGAGGGCGGACAGACCATCGTTCACCTCTCTGACCCCATCGCCGCATACGCGAACCCCCGCTTCCCGTGGATGTTCGTCCACATGCAGAACGCCGCCGTCCTCTCGGTGGCGTTGTTCATGGCGGGCGTCGCGTCCTACTACGTCTTCCGGCACTACCAGTGGAAGTATCCCGTCGAGAACGTCGCCTTCTGGGAGAAGACGCTGAAGATAGCTATCGTCGTCCTCCTCCTCACCGCGCCGTTTCAGGTGCTCCACGGCGACGCGTACGGCCGTCACGTCGCGGAGACGCAACCGCAGAAGTTCGCCGCGATGGAGGCCGTCTGGGAGACGGAATCGTACGTCCCCGAGTACATCATCGCCGTCCCGACGAACCTACAGGACCTGACCGACCCGAGAGCGAGAGAACTGTTCGGAATCGGTATCCCCGGCGGGGCGTCGTGGTTGGCGAGCGGTGGCGACCCGTCGGCGACTATCAAGGGGTTAAACGAGTTCGAGACGGAGGCGCCGCCAGTCGCCATCGTGTTCTGGGCGTTCCGCCTCATGGTCGGCCTCGGCTTTTGGTTCGTGCTGCTCGCCTTCTGGGCGGGCTACCGCTGGTGGCGCGGTGAACTCCGGGACGACGACTTGCTCCACAAGTCGCTCATGGCCTCGTCGCTTCTGGGAATCTTGGCGGTCGAAGTCGGGTGGATAGTCACCGAGGTGGGTCGACAGCCGTGGGTGATACAGGGCGTGATGCGAACCGAAGACGGCGTCTCTCCGGGGCTGACCGGCGGAGAGGCGACTGCGACGCTCGCGGGGTTCGCTCTCGTCTACCTCGCGCTGTTGACGCTGTACGGGTACATCGTCGCTCGCATCGTCCGAAGCGGTCCGCCCACCGTAGAGGGTATCCCGAGCGCCGAACGCGACGTTCCCGTGACGCCCGGGACGGTCACGGAGGGGACCGACGATGACTGACCCGACGGTTCTGCAGTCGGGGACGCTCGCGGACGGACCCCTGTTCGGGCTTCCGCTACCCGAACTGTGGTTCGGTCTCGTGTTCTTCCTGTTGGGGACGTTCCTGTTTCTCGACGGCTTCGACTTCGGCGTCGGAGCGTTGTTCGCTACTCTCGACGACGACGACGAGAGAGAGCAACTGCTCTCGGCCATCGGACCGGTCTGGGACGGCAACGAGGTGTGGCTCGTCGTCTTCGGCGGGGCGATGTTCGCGGCGTTTCCCGCGGTGTACGCGAACCTGTTCAGTCGGAACTACCTGCTCATGTTCGCCATCCTCGCCGCGCTCATCTGTCGCGGACTCGCGCCGGAGATGTACGAACAGCGACACGACGCGAGGTGGCAACGGTGGTGGGGTCGCGCGTTCGTCGCCGGGAGCGTCGCGGCGCCGTTCTTTCTCGGCGCGTTCGCCGCGAACTGGCTCCTCGGCGGCGCTGGTCTGGCATCCGTCCCGGCTATCGTCGTGGGCGCGGCCGTTGTCGCCCTCACCGTCGTCAACGGGGCGGCCTACCTCGGACTGAAGACCCGCGGGTCGCTCCAGCGAGAGATGGTCGCCTACGGGCCGAAAGCGGTGACGGCGTATCTCGGACTCGTCGTCGCGGCTCTCGGCTATCTCTACGTCTTCGACCCCGCGGTGAGCGATTCGCTTCTCGCGCCCGCCTCGGTCGGACTGGTGACGCTCACGGTGGCGCTGGCCGTCGCCTACGTCGCCGCCATCCGTCGGGAGACGTTCCTCCCGGCGATGGCCGCCGCCGCCGGGATGACGTACGGACTGGCGGCTCTCGTCGCTCTCCTCATGTACCCGATGGCGGACCCCGCCGCCGGGCTGACGGTGGAGTCGGCCATCGTCTCGACGCTTCCGTTGAATCTCATGACTATCGCGGCGGCGGCGCTTCTTCCCCTCGTGTTCGTCTACTTCGGCGTTCTCTACTCGGTGTTCCGGGGGCCGGTAGAGGCGGGCGAGGCGTACGGCGGCGACTGAGCGTTGCGGACGGACCGAGGAAACCGCGCCGTCTCTCTCGGTTTTAAGTCGTCGGCCGCCGACGCCTCGCGCATGAAGCGAATCATCAGCACGGACGAGGCACCCGCCGCGGTAGGCGCGTACAGTCAGGCGACGACGAACGAGTCGTTGGTCTTCACGGCCGGACAGATTCCGCTCACGCCCGACGGCGAACTGCTGGACGACGAAGACATCGCCACGCAGACCGAGCAAGCACTCGACAACGTCGTGGCGATTCTCGACGCCGAGGGCGCGACTGCCGAGGACGTGTTGAAGGTGAGCGTCTTCCTCGACGACATCGAGGACTTCGACGAGATGAACGAGACGTACGCGGGCTACTTCGAGTCGGAACCCCCGGCCCGAAGCGCCCTCGAAGTGGCGAACCTCCCGAAAGGCGTCGGCGTCGAGATAGAGGCAATCGCCGACGCATCCGAGTGAGCGTGCGGCCGCGAGCGAAGTCCGCGCTCCTGTGGGGCGCAATCGGCGGGTTCAGCTTTCTCGTCGCCCTGCAGGGGTACCGTCTCCTCGTCTCCCCGTTGACGTTCGGCGTCGGCGGCGCTCTCGGAACCGCACTCGCAGTCGGCGTCGTCGTCGCCGCCGTGACGTACGCCACCGAGGGCCGTCTCACCGCGAAAGGAAGGACTTAAACGAATCAACGGGATACGTTGAGACGTAAGCCGGGATGGCCGAGTGGTAAGGCGCACGCCTGGAAAGCGTGTTCCCTTTGGGATCCAGGGTTCAAATCCCTGTCCCGGCGCTTCTCTGATTTCTAGCCCTCCAGCGAGGCGTTTCATCGCCGAGCCACGCGGTTGGAAATCTGTGAACGGTTACGACGGGATGTGAACCAGAAAGCGACTGAAAGGAGCGACCGAGGTTCGGTCCCCGTCCGGCGCTTCTACCGTGTCTCACCCCACCAGAGGCGTCTCGTCCGGCGTCTCACGGCCGGTACCGTCGTCCGAACCCCGACGCGTCACGGCCGGACCCAAACATTCATCACCATGGGTGTCGTTGACACGCACGACAATGCCAGACACGAAGAATGGCCGGGAGCGCAAGGGCCGCAACAAGAAGAATCAGCTCCAAGAGCGCCTCTATTCGCACGAGATAGAGGCAGTGGAGTCCGACGACGAACTCCCGCCGTTCGAGGCCACCCCCGAGACGCCGTTGTTGACGGACGACATCCCCGACGACGAGTGAGAGCACGGCGTTCGCCGTCTACCGCCTTCGGCCTCCTTCGATATTTTCCGCGTCACCGCCCGCTTACGTCCGAGTGAGGACGTTCCCGCCACGAAGCCCTATATAAAGATAGTCGTATCTTCGGCTCTACCGGACAGGTATCGTGTGCGAACGAATCGCACGAATCGGACGAGAAGCGACGCCGAGAGAGGAGTTCTGCACCGTCTCGTGTGAATTGATGACAAGTCACGCTCCTCGCTGAATCCAAAATCTTATATAGAATCACAAACAATCTCTCGGTGAACTATGAGTCAGCGAATGCAGCAGGGTCAGCCCATGATCATCATGGGAGAGGACGCGCAGCGCGTGAAAGACCGCGACGCGCAGGAGTACAACATCACTGCCGCCCGTGCTGTGGCGGAGGCCGTACGTTCGACACTCGGTCCGAAGGGAATGGACAAGATGCTCGTCGACTCGATGGGTGACGTCACCATCACGAACGACGGCGTGACCATCCTCAAGGAGATGGACATCGACAACCCGACGGCCGAGATGATCGTCGAGGTTGCCGAGACCCAAGAGGACGAGGCGGGCGACGGAACGACGACGGCCGTCGCCATCGCGGGCGAACTCCTGAAGAACGCCCAGGACCTCCTCGAACAGGACATCCACCCGACGGCGATCATCAAGGGCTTCCACCTCGCAAGCCAGCAGGCCCGCGAGGAGATAGACGACATCGCGGACGTCGTCGAACCCGACGACGAAGAGATCGTCAGAAAGGTCGCAGAGACCTCCATGACCGGCAAGAGCTCCGAACTCAACAAGGAGCTTCTCGCCGACATCATCGTCCAGGCCGTCCAGCAGGTCACCGTCGAAGCCGACGACGGGTCCTACGTGGTCGACCTCGAGAACGTCTCCATCGAGACGCAGACCGGTCGCTCCGCGAGCGAGTCCGAACTGCTCAACGGCGCGGTCATCGACAAAGACCCCGTCCACGACGACATGCCCGTCGCGTTCGACGAGGCCAGCGTCCTCCTCCTCAACGAACCCATCGAGGTCGAGGAGACCGACGTGGACACGCAGGTCAGCATCGAGAACCCCGACCAACTCCAGAAGTTCCTCGACCAAGAGGAAAAGCAGCTCAAGGAGAAGGTCGACAAGATAGCCGAGTCCGGCGCGGACGTCGTCTTCTGTCAGAAAGGCATCGACGACCTCGCCCAGCACTACCTCGCAAAGCAGGGCATCCTCGCGATCCGCCGGACGAAGAAGTCCGACATCGGCTTCCTGAAGAACATCGTCGGCGGCAACGTCGTCTCCGACCTCGACAGCCTCGAAGCCGCGGACCTCGGCACCGGTAGCGTCCGCCGCGACGGCGAGGACGAACTGTTCTACGTCGAGGGCATCGGCGACGACTTCCACGGCGTCACGATGCTCCTCCGCGGTTCGACCGACCACGTCGTCGACGAACTCGAACGCGGCGTCGAGGACGCTCTCAACGTCGTCGCGACGACCGTGTCCGACGGCCGCGTCCTCGCGGGCGGCGGCGCAATCGAGGTCGAACTCGCCTCGCGTCTCCGCGACTACGCTGACTCCGTCTCCGGCCGCGAACAGTTGGCCGTCGAGGCGTTCGCGGACGCGGTCGAACTCGTCCCCCGCGTCCTCGCGGAGAACGCCGGTCTCGACTCCATCGACACGCTGGTCGACCTCCGCGCGGCGCACGAGGAAGGCGACAAGCGCGCCGGTCTGAACGTCTTCAGCGGCGACGTCGAAGACACCTTCGAGGCGGGCATCGTCGAACCCGCCCACGCGAAAGAGCAGGCCATCTCGTCTGCCACCGAGGCCGCGAACCTCGTCCTCAAAATCGACGACATCATCGCCGCGGGCGACCTGAGCACCGGCGGCGACGACGACGAAGGCGGCGCACCCGCCGGCGGCATGGGCGGCATGGGCGGTATGGGCGGCGCTATGTAAAATCGGGCAGCGCCCGATTTTCATAGGCAACCGAGCGTCGTTCAGTGACGCGAATGTGAGATAGGCCGACGCCACACCTCACACCCCCGACCCCGTCGTCTCTCGCACCGCGCGCCGACCGCACGACCCGAATTTTTTTCGCCGACGCCGTCGCCCGACAGCGACGGCTGACGCCGCTATTTCGGTCCGACGTCGATATTTGCGTCTGATCCGAGATACAGTGAGAAACGGGTATCCAGTCCGAGAATAATCGATCAGATGGACCGTGAGTTCGATTTCGGTATGAACTAAGTGGCGGTCGCAGAAACGAATCGACCATGCAGACGCTTCTGTTAAACAGCGACGACGTCCACGAGAACGCGAACATGGCGGACCTCATCCCCGCCGTAGAGGAGGCGTTCGCCGCCTTCGAACGCGGTGACGCGCAGATGCCGCCGAAGTCCTACATCGACCTGCCGCAGTACAACGGCGACTTCCGGTCGATGCCGGCGTACATGGACGCCGGCGACTGGGACGCGGCGGGCATCAAGTGGGTCAACGTCCACACCGACAACGACGAACACGACCTACCCACCGTCATGGGGACGATGGTGTACTCCTCGCCGGAGACTGCGTTCCCCCTCGCCATCATGGACGGCACCGAACTGACGATGAAGCGGACGGGCGCGGCGGCGGCCGTCGCCACCGACCACCTCGCCGTCGAGGACGCCACCTCGATGGGTATCGTCGGCGCGGGCGTCCAGTCGTACACCCAGTTGGAGGCAATCTCGACGGTTCGAGACATCGAAGAAGTCGTCGTCTCCGACCTCGACGAGGAACGCGTCGCGAACTTCATCGACGCCTTCGAGGACCGCTTCGACGTGCGTGCGGGGTCGATAGCGGAGGCCGCCGGATGCGACGTTCTCTCGACGGTGACGCCCGTCGAGTCGCCCGTCGTTCCGCGTGACGCCGTCGGCGACCACACCCACATCAACGCCATGGGCGCGGACGCGGAAGGGAAACACGAACTCGCGGACGAGGTGCTTTTGGACGCCAAGCTCGTCATCGACGACCACGCACAGACGACCCACTCCGGCGAGATTAACGTCCCCTACAACGAGGGCGTCCTCTCCGACGACGACATCTACGGCGCTATCGGCGAGATAGTCGTCGGCGACAGACCGGGCCGCACCGACGACGACGGCATCACCGTCTTCGACTCGACGGGACTGGCGATTCAGGACGTCGCCGCCGCCCACGTCGTCTACGAACACGCGGACGAGAACGACAACGGCTACCCGTTCGACCTGTTGGGTCTCGCGACCGAAGCCGAACGCTGAGTCGGCTTACTCCTCGCTTTCTTCGTCGTCGCCGCCCCGACTCGAAAGCGCGTCGAGAACCTTCGTCACGAGCAAGACGACGAGGAGAAACGGGAGAAGCGGGATGAAGATGACCACCATGAGGAGGAGAATCGTCCATCCGACCGAGTCCATCCCAGCGTCGGGGCGGGAATCGTAGCCGGGAGAGACCGTTCTGTACGTACGTTTCAGCAGTCCGGGCTGGTCTTCGTCGCTCATACGAGTGACCTACGCGGGGTTCCGTCAAAAAACCGCCCGACGGTAGCGACTCCCCGAGACGAGTCTCACTCGACTTCCAAGTCGATTGCGGGTCGGAGGGGAATCGCCTGCTTCGTCTTCTCGGCGTCTTCGCCTTCGACGTCGACGACGACGTCGGCGTCGAACTCGTCGCCGAGGAACGCCGCGGCGTCTTCGTACGTCTCGGCTTCGTCGATGTCGGCGAGGGCGGCGAGTTCCGCTTCGTCGCGCCCCCGGGCGAACTCGACGAGTTCTTGGACCAAGTCGTTGACCTCGTTACCGCGTTCCCGCAGGTCGGGGTCCTGCATCACCTCCCCCATGATTGCGCCTTGGTCGGCCCCGACGTCGGCGACGGTATCGAACACGCCGCGCTTCCAGTCGGCGGCGACGGTGACGCGAATCCGGTCGGGGTCGGCCTCCGGAATCGGGTCGTCGGCGTTTTTCAGCGACTGCTGAATGCCTTGGATGTCCTCGACGAGGCGTTCGACCTGCGCTTCTCTCACTTCGACGGCGCGACTCTCGAACGCCTCGTCCGCCTCGGGCCACGGGGCGTCCTCGGCGGGCGTGCCGGTCAGTCGCTCGTGGAGTTCGTTCGTCAAGAACGGGACGAACGGCGCGAGGAGGCGCAGGCGCGTCTCCAACACGTGCGCGAGAGTCCACCGCGCCGCCGGTCGGTCGAGGTCGGTCCGTCGGCGGTACCAACGCAGGTCCTCCTCGAAGTTGTAGAAGGCGGCCTGACTGGCCGCGCGCGTCTCCGACTGCTCCATCGCCTCCGTGACCGCGCGGACGGTCCGTTGGAGTTTCGACAGCAACCAGCGGTCTTCGCTCGCGAGTTCCGGGCGGTCCTCGGGAATCTCGCCCTCGATAATCTCGTCGGCGCGGTTCCAGAAGCGCTCTAACTGGTCGCCGACCGAGGCGACTTGGTCGGCCCGCCAGTCGTAGTCCTGCCACGGTTCCGCGGAGTTCAAGAGGAAAAAGCGGACGGTGTCTGCGCCGTAGTTCTCGATGGCTTCGCCGGGGAGGACGACGTGCCCTTTCGAAGAGGACATCTTCTGGCCTTCGAGTAGACCCATGCCCATGATGACGATACCCTGCGGCCACTGCGCGCGGTCGAACAGTTCCGCGTGGTGGAACAGGTAGAACGTGAGGTGGTTCGAGATGAGGTCGTTCGCGGAGAAGCGGTAGTCCACCGGGTACCAGTAGTCCCACTCCTCGCGCAGTTCGAGGGCCGTCTCGTCGGGTTCTCGCGACTCGTCGCCGCCCGAACGTTCCGAGGTGCCCGGCACCTCTCCGTCCTCGACCGCGTCCGCGCCGTAAAACAGCGTGTCGAAGAAGTCGCGGTCCATCTCCTCGACGGGGACGTCCTGCAGTCGGTGAGCGATGGTGTAGTACGCCATGTACACCGTCGAGTCCGACAGGGGTTCGATGACGAAGTCCTCGTCCCACGGCAGGCGCGTGCCGAGGCCGTAGTTTCGGATGCACGGCCACTCGTTCAACCAGTCGATGGTGTGGTCGTACTCGTCGCGGGTGTTCGCCGGGATGGCGTCCATCTCCGAGACGAGTTCGTGGGCCTTCCGCTTCCAGGCCTCGTCGTTGTAGCGCAGGAACCACGTGTCCTGTTCTGCGACGACGACGTCGCCGCCGCACCGACAGACGACGTCCTCGGAGAACTCCTGCATCGTTCCGAACGCCCCATCGTCGCGGTGGGCGTCGCGGAACCGCGTCCGAACGTCCTCGACGAGTTCGCCCGCGAACTCGCCGTAGTCGTCGTTCAGGCGGCCCGCGTGGAACTCCTTGTTGTACAGGTCGTTCGTCGCCGTCTCCAAGGCGGGGTCGTCGGACGACTCGATTCCGGCGTCTTCGACGGCGGACGCGGCGGGTATCTCGCCGTATCCCTCGACAGTGAGGATGGGGACGGGTTCGATTGCGTCCACGTCGGCGGGGTCGATGCCGTATTCGCGCATCCGTTCGTCGTCGGCTTTCGCCTCGCGGAGGGCGACGTAGTCGTCCGGCGAGTGCGCCGGGACGGACATGACGACGCCCGTCGCGTTCTCGGCGTCGACGAACGAGGCGGGCAGAATCAACACGTCGTCGCCCGTGATGGGGTTCGTGACGCGTTCGCCGACGAGTTCCTCGCCGGAGGCGGTGCGTTCGACCGTCACGTCGTGACCCTGCAGGTCGAGTTTCTCGACGGCGGCGGCGGAGACGAACCACTCCTCGCCGTCCACGTCGGCGTAGGCGTAGTCGGCGTCCGGGTCGATGTAGGCGTTCGTGACGCCGCGAACCGTCTCGGGTCGGAGCGTCGCCATCGGAACGACGGTGTCGCCGCGGGTGAAGCGCACGAGCGTGTACTCTTGGAACTCGGCGTCTTCGCCCTCCAACAGGTCGTGGGTCGTCACGGGCTGTTTCTCGTTCGTGCAGTATTTGACGGGGTGCAGGCCCTTCTCCAACAGGCCGCGGTCTCTCAGCGTCTCGTACTGCCACGTGATGAACTTCGAGTAGCGCTCGTCGTTCGTGGTGAACTCCCGCCGCCAGTCGACGGACAACCCGAGGTCTTTCATCCCCTTCTTGTAGTGTTCCTCGATGAAGTACCGCGCGTACCCCATCGGCGTTTCGAGGTCGTGAAGCGTCTCCTCGGGGACGTCGTAGGTGTCTCTGAGGACGGACAGTTGCTCCTCTTCGCCCTTCTTCAGGCGCTCTACCGCGCCGATGATGGGCGTTCCCGTCACGTGCCACGCGATGGGAAAGAGGACGTTGTCCCCCTGTTGGCGCCGGTACCGCGCGTAGACGTCGGGCACCGTGTACGTCCGGGCGTGCCCGATGTGCATCCCGCCGCTGGGGTAGGGGTACGGAACCGTGATGAAGGTGGGGTCGTCGTCGGCCTCGGAGGGGTCGGCTTCGTACCGACCCGTCTCGGACCACCGCTCTCGCCACCGGTCTTCGAGTTCCTGCGGGTCGTATTCCATGTCTGTGTCGTCGGAGGTGCGGGCCTAAAATATCTCCTATACCTGACTCGCGTGGCTGTCTGGTCGCGCCTCCGTCGGTGGCTCCTCGCTCCGCCCTCGAACCGTGTTTCGTGTCAACACTTTTGCTCGGTGAGCCCGAACCCGTCTTCATGGCCGACGACGGAACCGGTGGACCGGTATTGGTCGGACTCAGAGACCCCGAGAACGTCCGGCAGTTGGTTCGAACCGCCGGTGACCTCGCGCGCCTCGGCGACGGAACGGTGCGCCTCGTGACCGTCGTGGTGAAACCCTACGACTCGCCGTTCGGCGTGTTCGACGACGAGACCATCGTCCGCGAGTACGCCGGAGACAGCCGCGAACTCCTCGAACGGGCGGACGCGCCCGACGGCGTCGCCGTCGAACGCGACATCGTCGTCGCGCGGTCGCCGACTCGCGGTCTGTTGAAAGCGGTCGAAGAGAGCGACCCCTCGGCGCTCCTCGTCGGGTGGCGGGGGCGTTCGCGGCGGAGCGAGGCCGTCCTCGGAACGACCGTCGACGCACTCGTCGAACGGGCCGAGTGCGACCTGTACGTCGAACGCATCGGACGCGAGGCCGACGGCGTCGACTCCGTTCTCCTCCCCGTCGCCGGCGGACCGCACGTCGAGGTTGCGGCGGTGATGGCGGTGGCTATCGCCGTTCGGAACGACGCCCGGGTGGTCGTCTTCGCGGTGGCGGACGCGGAAACGGACGCGGCGGCGGCACGAGAGTTCGCGGCGGAGGGCCACCGGATGGTCCTCGCCACCGACGCCGACCTGCCGGTCGAAACCGTCGTCAGAGAGGCCGCTGACCCGACGGACGCCATCGGCGACGCGGCGGCGAACCACGACGTGGTCGTGTTAGGGGCGACTCGACGCGGCGCGCTTCGACGACGACTCGTCGGGTCGGTGGCGAGACGAATCGTGAAACGGACCGACGAGACGGTCATCCTCGCGAGGGACGCCGAGGTAGTCGGCGGCCCGCTTCACCGTCTCGGAGGGCTGTTGCGGCGGTGACGGCCGTCGTCTTCTGGCTCCTCGTCGGCTTGGCCACCGTCACCGCCCTGCTGACGGCGTGGGCACTCGGCGCGAACAGCAATTCGCCGCCGTTCGCCCCCGCCATCGGCGCAAACGCCATCTCGACGATGCGAGCCGCGTTCCTCATCGGCCTCCTCGCCGCCCTCGGCGCACTCACGCAGGGCGGGAGCATCTCCGAGACGGTCGGGTCCGGACTGATAGACGGCGTCGCGTTCACTTCGCTGGCCGCGACGACGGGGCTTTTGACCGCCACGGCGTTCATGGCGTTCGGCGTCTACACCGGCTACCCGGTCCCTGCGGCGTTCGCGACGACCGGTGCGATGGTGGGTGTGGGGCTCTCTCTGGGCGGTTCTCCGGCGTTCGACACGTATCGGAGAATCGTGACGTTCTGGGTTCTGGTCCCCCCCGTCTCGGGCGGGTTGGCGTATCTCACCGCCACGATACTCCGCCGCGACGACATCCCCGAAACCGTCGGCGTCCCCCTGCTCGCGGCTCTCGTCGGCGGTATCGTCGCCAACGTCGAACTGGCAGTCATCCCCGCTCCGGCCGGCGAGGAACAGGGCTCTCTCGCGGGGTTTCTGTCTGGACTCGTCGGGACGCCGGTCGTCGCCGGCGTCGAACTCGGCGTCGTCGCCGTGTCGGTGCTCGCCGCCGCGGCGAGCTTTCAGTTCATCCGCCGCCGAACGCAGGCGTCGGTCGAAGGCGGCGTCAGGACGTTTCTCGTCGTCCTCGGGAGCATCGTCGCGTTCTCCAGCGGCGGGAGTCAGGTCGGGCTGGCGACCGGACCGCTGGAGAACCTCTATCGGGTCGAACTCGGCCTCCCGGGCATCGTACTCTTGTCTCTCGGCGCGTCCGGCATCCTCGCGGGGGCGTGGATGGGCGCACCGCGACTGCTCCAAGCGACCTCTCGGGAGTACGCGCAACTCGGTATTCGGCGGTCCATCGCCGCCCTCGTCCCCGGGTTCGTCATCGCGCAACTGGCCATCGCTCTCGGCATCCCCATCTCGTTCAACAACATCATCATCTCGGGCGTCATCGGCGGCGGACTCGCGGGAGGCTCCGCGGGCGTCTCTCGAAAGAAAATCGGGGTGACGCTCGCGTTCTGGATACTCACGCTCGTCGCGTCGGTGGCCATCGGATTCGGTGCCTACAGGGCCCTCGCCGCGGTACTCGGCGGGTAGCCGCGCTCCGTCCGTGCGGTCGAGACGCGCTATCGAACGACGGTCACCGTCACGGGCGCTTTACGGACGACTGCCGTCGCGACGGTTCCGAGGAGGCGGCCGGCGAGTCCGTCGCGTTCGCCCCCGTGTCCGCCCATGACGACGTGATCCACGTCGTTCGCGCCGACGTAGTCGAGGATAGTCTCGGCGGGGTTCCCCGTCTCTACGGCCACCTCGACGGTCCGCCCCGCTTCCTCCGCCCGGCGCGTCGCGCGTTCGACTACCTCCTCCGCTCTCGCTCTCGCCTCGTCCCGTCGCTGTTCGTCGGGTTCGAGGATACCGCTCTCGCTCATCGACGCGTCGAGCGGCGTCACCACGTTCAACACCGTCACGGGACAGTCGAACGTTCCGAGCGCGTGGGTCAAAGCGTCGTCCGAGAGTGGGGACCCGTCCAGCGGGACCAACACGTTCGAGGGTTCCATACGGTCGGGTTCGGCGCGGAGACGGAAGAACTCTACCGGCGAAGCGACCCGCTCTGCGGGCGGTGAAAGTCGAGAAAACGGGGGGGAAACGACGAACGCGAGCTTACGACGTTCTCGTTCGGTAGCGTGGCGAGTGTCGTCGGCGCTCCGGGCCGGTCACTCGACGTCGATTCGGTGCGAGTCGTCGCCGTCGGTCGTCACCTTGGGGAGGGTGACGGTGAGGACGCCGTTGTTGTACGAGGCGGACGCCTCGTCTGCGACGATATCTTCGGGGAGACGGACGGTGCGGCGGACGGACTCGTGGCGGCGTTCCCGCCGGATGTACTCCTCGGACCCGTGTTGCTCGTCCGTCTCGTGCGTCGCCTCGATGGTGAGGACGCGTTCGGTTATCGTGAGGTCGATGTCCTCCTTTTCGACGCCCGGCAGGTCCGCGACGACGACGAACTCGTCGTCCTCGTCGGCGACGTCGACGGCGACGGCGGAGGCGACGCCCGTCAGGTCCGAACGGTCGAACTGGTGGCTCATGTCGCCGAACTGCTTGGACATGCGCTCGAACATCGTCTCGAAGTCGTCGAAGGGGGAAGAACGTGGCATCATTTGATAGTCACCGACTACTACAGACGGCGTCCGAGGAGATAAATATAGATGGAGCCGAGCGCGCAGTTCGCACGGGAGAGACGTCGAAGGGCCGGATGTGCGCGTTTCGGACTCCTCTCCGACGCCGCGGTTCGGTCGTTCGGCGCGTCGGTTCTTCGAGATTTCCGCGACGCCCCGACGGGTCTCAGTAGAGGACGTGCTGCATGTCGTAGGAGCCGAGTCGTTTGACCCACCCGCGGGAGGCGATCTCCTCGACGGCGTCGAGGGCGTCTTTGGATCTGTCCTCGTACAGACCGGCCTCGAAGTCGATGTGGAACAGGTAGTCCCCGAGGCGGTTTCCGCTGGGTCGAGACTCGATGCGAGAGAGGTTGATGTCGTGGTCCGCGAACGCCTCTAACAGTTCCAACAACAGCCCCGGGTAGTTGGCGTTCGGGTAGACGACGATGGTGGATTTCCCGCCCGCTTCGGAGCGTTCGCTTTCGGGAGCGATGACGAAAAAGCGCGTCGCGTTCGAAGAGCGGTCTTGGATATCCTCCGCGAGGACGTTGAGCGTCCCGCCCGCGTTGTCGGGGTGGCCGATACCGGCGACAGTCGGGTCCTCGCGGGCGCGTTCGACGCCGCGAGCGGTGCTCGCGACGGCTTCGAGTTTCGCGTCCGGATAGGTGGTTTCGAGGTACGACCGACACTGCGCGAGGGCCTGCGAGTGGGAGGCGACGACGTCGAACTCCTCGGTTTGAGCCAGTAGCGCGTGACGAATCGGCGTCACTATCTCGCGGGTGACCGCCACGTCCGTCTCCGCGATGGCGTCCAACGTCTCCGTGACGCTGCCTTCGATGCTGTTCTCGATGGGGACGACGCCGCGCGCGTACTCGCCGTCGTTCACCGCATCGACGATGGCGGAGACGGACTCGCGGAACTCGACGTCGTCTGCGACGGCCCGGGCGGCGCGGTGAGAGTACGTCCCCGCCGGACCCAGCGTGACTGCCTGCATGCGGCGACGTTCAGCCCCGAGTTTGAAAAGCCCGTCGTCGGTGGGCGACTCCCTACCGGATTACTGCTCTGCGCAGAGTTCGACGAAGTTCCGGAGGATGGTCAGCCCCGTCTCGCCGCTTTTCTCGGGGTGGAACTGCGTGCCGAACACGTTGCCTTCCTCGTTTGCGACGATGGCCGGGAACTCCACCTCGTAGTCCGTCGTGGCGACGACGGCGTCCTCGTCGTCCGGAACCGCGTAGTACGAGTGAACGAAGTAGGCGTACTCTCCGTCGACGGACCCGCCCGCGGGTCCGTCTGCTCGTTGCGTCGAAGACGCGACGCCGTCGACGCCCGCTACGAGAGGGTGGTCGCGTTCGACGTTCAGTTCGTTCCACCCCATGTGCGGCACCTTCTGGCCCTGCGAGAAGCGGACGTTCGTTCCGGGGATGAAGTCCAGACCGGTGACTTCGCCCTCGCCCTCGTGGTCGGCCTCCTCGCTCGTCGTGAGCAGCATCTGCATCCCGAGGCAGATGCCGAAGATGGGCTGGCCGCGTTCGGCCGCCGCCGCGAGGGGTTCGCGGAACGGGCCGGCGTTCTCCATCCCCTCGCTGAAGGCTCCGACGCCCGGGAGGACGATTCCGTCTGCGTCGGCGAACTCCGCGGGGTCGTCGGTTATCGTCACGTCCGCACCGGCGCGTTCGAGTCCGCGCCGTGCGCTCCGCAGGTTCCCGAGTCCGTAGTCGACCATGACCACCGATGCGAGCGACTGTTCGGTCTCGGCGGCGTTGGGCGCGCTCATACCGAACACTCCGCGCAGGGCGGCAAAGTGACTTTCCCTCGGGGCGACTTCCGCGCCGCCGACCGACGCCCGACTAGAAGTCGCCGAGGTTCGCCTGCCCGCCCTCGCCGTCCGTCAGGTTCGCGAGGTCTGCGGCTCTCGCGATGGTGTCGGTGAACGTCTCCTCTTGGCTCCGGTCGTACAGCGTCGCGGCGGGGTGGACGCAGACGAGGACGCGTTGGGCGCGGCCCCCGATGCGCGCGTCCACCACGTCGCCCGCCTCCGACGTGACGGCGACGGACCGGTCGAGGACGTGTTCGGAGGGGACCTTTCCGAGCGTCACGAGCAGTTCGGGGTCCACGAGTTCGAGTTCCCGTTCCAACCAGCCCGCGCAGTTCTCCAGTTCCGCCACCTTCGGGTCGCGGTTCTCGGGCGGACGACACCGCACGCAGTTCGTGATGCGGACGTCCGAGCGCGCGAGTCCGACGTCTCGGAGGGCGTCGTCGAGAACGCTTCCCGAACGCCCGACGAACGGTTCTCCCTTCTCGTCCTCGTTCGCCCCCGGCGCTTCCCCGAGAAAGACCAACTCGGCGTCGTCGGGGCCCGCGCCGTTGACTATCCGGCTCCGCGCCTCGACGAGTTCGGGACACCGCGTGCAGTCTGTGACGCAGAGTCCGTCCATCTGGCCGTCGGATGCGTCGTCCATACGTGCCGTAGCGCGTCCGGCCGACTTACTCGTGGTGGTCGCCGGACGCCCCCGGTTGGCCGTCTCGTTCCCGTTCGCGCCACGAACGCGCCGCCCGCGCGGCCGTTCGAGCGACGCGGACGGGTTCGGGCCGCCCGCCTTCAGGGGTGAACGCGCGGACGACGGCCGCCGCCTCCGGCGCGTCGAGGCCGACGGCGCGGACGAACACCGTCTCGTCGCCGACGTCAACGGACCGCCGCGGCGGAAGCGACCGATAGACCGCGAGGCGTTCGTCGAGTTCGTCACCGGAGAACTGCTCGCGCAGTGCCGGTTCGAGGCCCTCGCTCTCCTCGAAGGACACCGAAATCGTCGGGCGACCCGTCGCCTCCGCGACGCGGCGCAAGTCGAGCACGTTGAACCACGCCGGGGCGACGCCGGAGACCACGAGATACCGAACGTCCTCGCGACCGAGCGTCGAGAAAAGCGTCTGTACGGCTCTCGTCGCGTCCGTTCCGCCGACGGTGCACGACCCGTAGACGACGCCGTCTACGACGCGGTCGGCCCGCACGAGTGCGCCACAGAGGGTGCTTCGGTTCGACTCGCCTCCGGTCCCGCGGTACGACTCGGCGACACCGAGGGCTCTCGCTCCGGGCTTCGGCGGCGTCGTCACGACCCGTCACGCGCCGCGCGGTTCGACGACGTCACTCCTCTTTTATCTCTTTCAACCGGTCGAGCAGTTCGTCGTTGGACGCGCCGATTTCGTACTCGACCTCGCCCTCGTGGTCCGTCTCGGAGGTGGCGACGCTGTCGTCGTCGAGGTCGGTGTCGTACTCCTGGTTCTCTCGCTCTGATTCGTCGTAACTACCGAACCCCATACGTTCGACGATAGACGGTTGAGCGCCAAAAATGATTTGCAGGCCCCACTAACGCGTTGGCGGGGGTCTCTCGGTCCCGCCGGGCTTTTTCACCGACCGCGACGTACGCCGCCGCATGGAAGTCGTCACAGTCACCGAGAGAGCAGAGCAGTTCACCTGTAACGCGTACCTCGTTCTCGGTGAACGGACGGTTCTCGTCGACGCCGGGACGATGCCGGGCGTCGAAGACGTGGTCGCAGAGCACGCGGAGGAACTCGACGCGGTGGTCCTCACGCACCAACACTCGGACCACGTCGGCGAACTCGACGCCGTCCTCGACGAGTTCGACGCCGAGTTGTACGCTTACGGCGACCATCCCCGAAGCGACGGAACGCTCGAAGACGGCGAGGAGATGGTCTTCGGCGACGAGACGTTCGAGGTGGTGTACACGCCGGGACACGCCGCGGACCACGTCTCGTTCGTGAGCGACCACACCCTGTTCAGCGGAGACGTCGTCGTCTACAACGACGGCGCGTTCGACGACGGGAGTTTCGGACGGACGGACATGGCGGGGCAGTCGCGAGAGCGACTCGTAAAGAGCCTCCAAACGCTCCTCGAACGGATGCCCGAGACGGTGTCTGCGATGTACGCGGGGCACGGAGACGTCTACCGCGCACCGCCCGACGGCGACGAGGACTCCGTCCGCGAGGTGGTCGAGAGAGCGCTCTCGCGCGCCGAACAGAGAGAGCCGAAGTATCCCGAGTCGGCGTGAGATGTCCGCCGAAACGACCGGGCGCGCGACCGGCGTCGGCGGTCTGACGAGACTGGAGTCCGTCGGCGTCGCACTCGCCGCGGTGACGGCACTCGTCCACCTCGTGTTGGGCGTCGGCGCACTCCCGACGCCGTTCGGCGTCTCGTTTCTCCTCGCGGCGGCGGGCTTCGTCGCCGGCATCGTCGCCGTCGTCCGCGACTACAGGCGGCGACTCGTCTACCTCCTCGGAATCCCCTTCACCCTCGGACAGATTCTCCTCTACGCCGCGTTCAACTGGCCCGACCTAGTCTCTCCGGTCGGCGTCCTCGACAAGGTGGTACAGGCGGCGCTCGTCGTCGTACTCGTCGTCCTGTACAGAAGAGAGACGTAGCCGGGAGACGACCCGATTACGCCGCGCGGCGTTCCTTGGACTTCGCGCGGAGGTTCTTGTAGCCGCACTTTCGGCAACTGGTCGCGCGAGGCGGGTTGCGCGCGTTACATCGCATGCAGATGAGTTTCTCCAGCGTTCGCTTTTCGGCGGCGTCGAAACTAGCCATACGGCTGTGTTTTGGACCACTCCGTATAACGCTTGCGAGAACCGCGCACCGGCGGCGGGGGACGCGCGACGAGAGAACCGAGACGGGAACTCGACGGTCGAGAGTCCGAAGAGGGTTCAGGCGCCGGCTTCTTCGAGGGCCGCTTCGATGTCCTCGCGTTGGGTGACGCCGACGAACCGGTCGACGATGCCGTCGTCGTTCTCGACGATGAGCGTCGGGAGCGAGCGGACCTGATACTCGTTTGCGGTATCTTGCTTCTCGTCGACGTCGACTTTCTTCAGTTCGAATCGGTCGCCCCAGTCGTCCTGTATCTCCTCGAGAATCGGGTCCTGGGTCTTACACGGGCCACACCAGTCGGCGTAGAAATCGAGCACTTGAACGGTCATCGTGTCCTTCGGTGGTTGCCCGTCCCCGCGCATAAGGGTTTCTCACCCCCCCGTTACGGACCCGAGTCGAAACGTTTACGCGAGGGAGGCACAGATGGCCGCACATGAGTAGCGGACAGAACAGCGGCGGACTGATGTCTAGTGCGGGACTCGTTCGGTATTTCGACGCAGAGGACCGCAACGCGATTCGCGTCGACCCGAAGACGATCGTCGCGTTCGGACTCCTCTTCGGGGTCGCCGTCCTCGTACTGAACGCCGTCGCCATCTGAGGCGACGGCCGACGCACCGGCGAACGGACGCTTTTTGTCTCTCGGAGTCTCACTTCCGGCTATGTTACGAGCGGGCGTCGTCGCCGTCCAAGGCGACGTATCCGAACACGCAGACGCCATCCGCCGGGCCGCGAGCGCCCACGGCGAGGACGTCGAAGTCGTCGAGATACGCCAGTCCGGACGCGTCCCCGACTGCGACGCGTTGCTGATGCCGGGCGGAGAATCGACCGCCATCTCTCGGCTGTTGGCGCGCGAGGGAATCGACGAGGAGATAGTCGAACACGTCGAGCGAGGCAAGCCGGTGTTGGCCACCTGCGCGGGCCTCATCGTCGCCTCCCGCGACGCCAAAGACGACCGGGTGACCCCCCTCTCGCTTCTCGACGTGAGCGTCGACCGCAACGCGTTCGGCCGCCAGGCGGACAGTTTCGAGGCACCGTTGGCGGTGACCGGACTGGACGAACCGTTTCCCGCCGTCTTCATCCGCGCGCCCGTCATCGACGAGGTGGGCGAGGGCGTCGACGTCCTCGCCGAGTGGGACGGAAAGCCGGTGGCCGTCCGTCAAGGCCCCGTCGTCGGCACCTCGTTTCACCCCGAACTGACGACCGACAGCCGACTCCACGACATGGTGTTCTTCGAGGGCGACGTCGAAGTCGGGGCAGTCTCGGACTGACCCGGACGGGAGAACCGGGCGTGTTTTGCCCCCGTCGTCCGACGCGCCGGTATGGACGACGACACGCCCAGAGAGGAGGTACTCGACGAACTGTTCTCGACCATCGAGTCCCGAAGAGAGGAGTTGCCCGAGGACTCGTACACGACGACGCTTTTCACCCACGAGAAAGGCGAGAACTACGCCTTAGAGAAACTCGGCGAGGAGGCGACGGAGACGATTCTCGCCGCGAAAGACGACGACAGAGAGGAACTGCTGTACGAGAGCGCCGACTTGGTCTATCACCTGTTGGTCGTGTTGGCGACGCACGACGCGTCGCTGGACGACCTGCGCGAGGAACTGCAGAGCCGGTTTTGAGCCTTACTCGAAGCGAACGCCCAAGTCGTGCATCCCGTCGTTGTTCTGTGCGACGTTGATGAGGAGGGGCGTCACGGACTCGACTTCGGCGGCGTTTCCGATGCCGCCGGCGTCGAGTGCGCGGAGACCTTCTATCTCTTCTGCGAGCAGTCTGACGGTCTCCTTTGCGTCCGGGTCGTCCGCGACGAGAAGCGTGTCGATGCCGAGTTCGGCGTCCAGATTCGCGAGGCGTCCCGCCGCGAGGTTGTGGAACGCGCCGACGACGCTCACCCCGTCTGGCGCGGCGTCGGCGACGAGTTGCGTGACGCTGCCCGCACCCGGTGGGTGGTAGTGGAACCCGTCGTCCTCGCGTTTGACGCCCGCGGCGGGCGTGACGAGTACGTCCCCGTCTTCGAGACTGTCGGCGACTGCTTCCACGGTATCCGCGACGTGGTACGGCGGCACGGCGAGGACGACTACCTTCGCCCGGTCGGCCGCCATCTCGTTGACGAAGCCGTTCACCTTCCGGTCGCGGCCGCGACTCGACAGTTCCGTCTCGTACTCGTCGGCCTTCTCGCGCGCCCTCTCGGGGTCGCGAGAGCCGATAACGACGTCGTGGTCCGTGTGGTAGGCCCACCGGAGGGCGAGTCCCTCGCCGATGTCGCCCGTCCCACCGAGGAGTGCGATTCGCATAGGTCAGGGTGCGGACGGAACCCGGTAAAGCGTTGCGTGACCGGGCGCGTCTGCCGGTGTCGTCAGTCCGTTTCGGAGACGACTTCCGGACCGTACGTCACGAGAAAGGCGACGATGGGGGCGACGAGAAGCGTCCCGAAGAGGACGTACGTCCGCGGGGCGGTCCCCGCCGGGAACAGTGCCCACGCGCCGAGGCCGACTGCGTCCACGAGAAGCATCACCGCCAAGAACCGGACGAGGTGCGAGAGCGTGTCTCTCACGCCGACGCACCCCCGCGGCGTCGGAGGGGGTTCCACCGACGGGCGCGACTCGCCGCGGCGTACCCGCCGCCGAAAGAGACCAGGTTGTTCGCGAACCCGCCGACGCCGACGGCGTTCAACAGCGCGTTGAGCGAGACGACCACGGTGAAAAGCGCCGTCCACTGAACGGTCAGGTCGCCCGCCGTCGCGTCCGGCGACTCGAACCGCGCGAGGAACCAAAAGGAGAACGGGACGGTGACGAGGCAGGCCGAAAGCGCGCCCGCGACCCAGAGCGTTCCGGTCGGGTCGGGGACCACCAGACCGGCCACGAGCACCGCCAGAAAGCCGCCGAGGGGGAGCGACCAACAGAGCCGTTCGATTCGAAGCGCGTCCATGACGGACGTGTGCGGGGGAGCGGTCGTAAACTTACTCGTCGGCGGGCGTCAGCAGGTCCGGCAGGTCGTTGACGGAGTCTACGACTGCCGCGGCACCGGCCGTCTCGTACTTGTCTCTGCCCGCCTCGCCGGTGAGGCCGCCGGTGAGGACGCCGACGCCGCGGTACGTCCGGGAGTCGTCCGCCGCGGCGGCGTTGACGGCGGTGCGCACGTCGTCCAACGTGTCGCCGACGAAGACGACGCTGTCGGCCTCCAACCGTTCCGCGAGAGTAGTGAGAGCGTGCGGGTGGGGTTTGCCCTCCGCCCAGTCGTCCATGGTGAAGCGGTGGTTCGCCGGGACGGAGAACCGCGACCGGGCGAGGGCGATGTCCGCCTCCGCGACGGGACGGCCCGTCAGGACGCCCGTGCGGTAGTGCGAGGTGAGGTGGTCGAGCGTCTCGTGTTCGACGATGACCGGTT